>JACRMR010000020.1:0-300000 GCA_016214895.1 candidate division KSB1 bacterium | reverse complement strand
GAGCCGCTCAATCAGGTCGGCGGGCCGGACCTGACGAACATTCGCTGGGCGCGGGTTTACCTGACCGGCTGCACACGCAAGACCGAAATCGAGATGGTGCAGATGGACATCGTCTCGAACGAGTGGTTGCCGCCGAGCGGACGGTTGGACTCCACGGAACAGCGGGTCTCGGCGGCGGTGATCAACACGCACGAGAATCCGGGCTACATCAGCCCGCCCGGGGTGTCGGGCGCGGAGGATCCGATCACGAAGCTCGTCCAGCGCGAGCAGTCGTTGGTGTTGAAGATCAATCGACTGGGCGATCGCGGTTCCAACCAGACGGACTCGCTGGGCGGCCGCGAATTCTTCATCGCCAAGAACTTGGGACAGGACCTGAACCTGCTCGAATATAAGCGGTTGAAGATGTTCGTGCACGGCGGCGGGATCAATACCTCGGCGTTCGATCCGCGGCGCTATCAGCTGGCGTTGCGACTCGGTTTGAACTTCAACCAGATTGAGCGCGATTACTACGAGATCGTGCTGAATGTGAAGCCGGACTGGGATCCGGAGAACAACATCGACGTGGCGATGAACGAACTGTCGCGGCTGGTGGCGCTGCGGCAGGTCGCGGCCTTCGACACGCTGCAAAATGTGACGGTCAGCGGCCGCTATGCCTATCACGACAGCACGATGGGGGTCGGCGACAGCGTCGTGATTCAGGGCAATCCGACCCTGTCGCGGGTACGATTCATCGCGCTGGGGGTGCGGCTCCGGGACAAAAGCGATTTTGCCGAGGCGGACGAGATCTGGGTGGATGAGCTGAGAGTCTCGGATATTTTCAAGGAGTCCGGGACGGCGGCGGACGTGAGCGCGTCGCTGCGGCTGGCGGACTTCGTGTCGCTGCAGGGATCGTTCAGTCAACGAGACGCGGACTTCCATAACGTGAACACGCGCATCGGGACGCAGGAAGGGTCCGTGACGTGGCGCGGGAACGCGACCGTCAATTTGCAGAAGCTGGGGGTGGAACGGTGGGGCTTCCAGTTGCCGCTGACGGTGGGTTACAACGAGGCCGTGTCCACGCCGCGCTATATTCCGGGAACGGATACGCGGATCGAGGCCGCGCAGGTGCCGGACAGCGTGAAGACCAATTCAACCACGACGAGCGCGACCGCGCGATTCTCGAAGACGGGGAACTCGAAGAATCCGCTGGTGCGGTGGTCGATTGAGAAACTCTCGGTCGGCTATGACTACTCGCTCGACAAGCGGTCGGATTTCAATACCGAAATCAACCGGCAGACGCGCGAGAACGCGACGGCGGGGTATAATTTTCCGACGGCGAAGGGACGCGGGGTGGCGCCGTTGTTCTGGATCAAGCGCGTGCCGATTCTGGCGCTGGTGGGAAGTCCGAAGATCTACTGGAAGCCCACGAAACTGCAGGTGACCGCCGCGGCGACGAAGTCGGACGGGTTCCAGCAGTCGCGGCCGACGTACAGAACGATCGCCGATTCCGTGTACATTTACCGGCAGACGCTGGCGCCGAAACAATTCACGACCAGCCGCGGCATCACGACGGGATTCGCCTTCTTCGATCCGATCACGGTTGATTATTCGCGAACGGTGCGCGGCGCTTTCGAGTATGTCGTGGACTCGGTGGATACGGTCAATCGCCGGCTGAAGGGCGGGTGGCCGGACCTCTTCAATTACAATTTCGGGCGAGCTTCGGATATTCAACAGCAGGTGACGACCGGCTATCGACCGCAATTCTTTGGCTGGCTGAAACCGACGTTTACCTACACCGCTCAGTACACCTGGAACAACCGTGACTTCTCACGGGAGAATCAGCAGGGGGTCGGCAATTCGCGGACGGTCGGCGGAGACCTGCAGCTCGATTTCCGCGCGATTTTGGGGGGCGGGGGCGGCGGACGAAGCGGCGGGCGCAACGAACGCGGCGGGCGAAATGGTGGTCGAGGTCGGGAAGGCGAAGGAGAACAACGAAACGAGCGGGGCGGACCGCCATTGCCCGGTCAAGAGCGGGGCCGAGGTGCGCGGCCCGACGGTGATCAGCCGGGCCCCGGGGAGATTGAAGACCGGGTGCCGAAAGGTCCCGGTGAAAGCGGCGAACATGGTCCGAACCGGCACCGTCGCGAAGAGCAGGAGCGCGAGGTCGCGCCGGGCGGAGCGGACAGTCTGGGGCAGGTCGTGGATTCGCTGGCGATGAGGCCCGACTCGCTGGGACCGCCGACGCCGCGCCGGGAACCGGGACCGTCGCTGGGCAAGCGGCTCGCGACCGTCGTCACGCCGCTGCGCTGGGCGATCATGGTGCTCGATCCGGTGACGCTCAGTTACGATAATAGTGCGCGGCACTCGCAGGCCGGCATTCACGGCGCGGAGGCCGATCTACTGTATCAGATCGGGCTCTCGCAGAAGACCGGACTCGATACGGTGGGCGGGTTCACGACTCCCGAGTCGCGACAGTTGGATCAGACGTACCAGGCGCGAACGGGAATCCGGATTACGAGCGGGATTCGCACACAGTTCAACTACTCAAAGCGGGTCGCCGAGACGATTGGCAATACAAAGACGGGGTCCACCGAGGAGAAGAAGTTCTGGCTGAACAGCAAGCAGGCGCGCAGCGCGTTCCCGTTCCCCGAAGTCACGCTGGATTGGCAGGGACTGGAGAAGATTTCGTTTATCGACCGGTTCGCGGAATCGGTGTCGTTGACCTCGGCCCTGGCGAATTCCGTGCGGGAGAACTGGAGCGGGACGGCGTCGAACGTGCAGTCGCGGGATTATCAGCGGCAGTGGGCGCCGCTGGCGGGTGCCACGTTCACGTTCAAGGGCGGGTTCGACTCGCAGGTCCGGTACAACAAGACGCAGAAATTTACCGATAACGTCTATCAGCGATCCAAAGGACGCGAGACGACCTCGCAGGTCAACGGCCAAGTCGGCTATACCGTGCGGACGGGATTCCGGATTCCGGTGCTCTGGTTAAAGTCGATGAAGCTGCAAAATCAAACCACGGTGTCGTTAACGCTGGACTATCAGACTTCGAAGGTTGAGCAGACGCAGAGTTCGACCTCCGACAAGTTCGCCGTGACGTCGCAGACGAGCCAGTACTCGATACAACCGAATCTGACGTACACGTTTTCGAGCACGGTGCAGGGACGCGCGTATCTGACCTTGCAGCAGACGAAGAACGTGGTCGCGGATACGAAGACGCGCACCTTTGAGTTCGGCATTCAGGTCAATATCGCGATTCGGGGGTAAGTCACATGCGAGCCGCGGCCATCGACATCGGAAGCAACACGACCCTGGCGCTGCTGGCGGAAGCCGACGGTGGGGAGTTGCGCACCGTGCGGGATACAATTACGCTGAATCAGCTGGGCGCCGCGGTGGATCAGGCGGGCGAGTTTCCGCGGGATATTATCGCGTTGAATGTCGATTTGCTGAACGAGATTTTGCGCGATTTCCGGCGCGACGGAGCGGAGGCGTTCGCGATCTGCGGAACGGCGGCGCTGCGCCGAGCACGCAACGCCGCGGAATTCAATTCGGCCGTGCAACAGATTCTGGGGCTCCACGTCGAGGTGCTGAGCGGACGGGATGAGGCGGCGCTGACGTTTGCGGGAGCGATCTCGGGGCGGGAGATCTTTCCCAATGAACGGATCGGCGTGATCGATCTCGGAGGGGGCTCGACGGAAGTGATTCTGGGGCGCGGCACCGTGCCGGTGGAAAGCACAAGTATTGACTTCGGCGCGGTCAGTCTCAGCGGCAGCTTCGTACGGAGCGACCCGGCAAGTCCGGGCGAGCTCGCCGAATTGCGGCAGACGCTGCACTTGCGCTTGCCGCTGCTCGTGGGCAATCTGCGCGGACGGGAGTTGCCGTGGACACTGGTGGGGGGGACCGCGGTGACGCTGGCAATGCTCAAACGCGGGTTGCGGGTCTATGATCCGCTGGCGGTGAGTGGCATTTTCTTGAGCGGAACGGACATGGATGCGTTGATTACCGGATTTGGCGGGAAGAGTGCCGCTGAGTTGCAGAGTTTGCCGGGAATGCCGCCCGGACGCGGCAAATACATCTTAGCCGGAGCGATCTTATTGCGCGAATTGTTCACGATTCTCCAGATTGAAGAGGGCATGGTCAGCGAGCGCGGGCTGCGACACGGTCTGTGGCTGGCCAAATTCAGTGAACAGGGGGTCAGATGAAAGCGCTACAGCCGGTTCGACATTGTTTGGAACGGGAGAATCCGATTCCGGCCGGGTGGCGAAGAGTTAGCCCGGCTCGGCGACGCCGAGCGCTGGGGTTGCTGCTGCTCGCGGGAATCGTGCTGTTTGGAGTGGTCGGTTGCCCGAAGACCGACGAAGGGGATTGCTGGGTGAAGTACCCGGCGGTTGTGTTGTCTGACCCGCCGCAGGCGATGCTCGCGAATGTGGATTCGCTGTACGTGTTTCGCGCGCGGGTGTATGAGGACCGCGAGCATTTCGATTCGCTGGTGTGTGAGGTGTGGCGCGAGACAGAACCGCCGACCAGCGCGGGAAGTTTCGCGCTGTATGACGACGGTGATCAACGCCAGCTGGGCGGCCCCTTGTTCGCGTCGGCGACCTCGGGGGATGTGGTCCCGAACAACGGATTGTACACACGCGGAATCGATGCGGCGGTGTTGGCACAAAGCGGAATGGGAGCGTACAGTTTTGTGTTCCGCAATCCGGGATTGGATGCCTGCCAGTTCCAGGATGTTGAGCTGGCGATTTCGGTCGAAGCGGTGGACGCGTGCGTGATCCACGCGGTAACGCAGGACCTGGACATGCCCTCGTGTTTCGACGACTATGAAGCTCGGCTCACCGTACAGCCGGATGCGCCGGATGTGGTGGACTCGGCTTGGTACCAGATTCTCGCGGACGGAGTTGTGGTCGCCGAATCGGAACTGGCGCAAGGGAACGGAGACACGACGTGGAGCGCGATGATTGGGCCGAGCTTCGTGCGCTGTCTGCCGACGCGCAATGACTATTCGTTCAAGTACGTTGCCAAGACGCGCTTCGGGCTATACTGCGAACAGGGCGACGCGGGACTGATGATCGAAAATGCGCTGCCGGTGCTGTCGAATTCGACGCTGCCGGACGTCATCGAACGGCCGACCGAGATCGGCGATACGGATACGGTGGTCGTGACGCTGGACCTGCAGGACTGTGAACTGAACGGCGCGACGGATTTCTACGGCCTGCACTTCGATGTGCGGCGCGAAGATCAAGCGACGTGGCCGCCGTCACCGACGAGTTTCTATTTGCGGGACGACGGCAATCTGCCGGATGCAGTGGCGGGTAACGGAATGTACACAGTGGGACTGACGTTCAATCGCAACGACGATTTCCCGAATTCGATGTACTACTTCCGGTTTTATGCGATCGAGGGCTTTTTGGCGGGGTGCGCGCCGTTTGATACCACGGAGTATTTTATGGACTCGGTGCGCGTGATTCAGCCGGGGGCTGTGTTGATGCCGCCGACGGTCGGCGCGGTCGAATTTGGAGTGGTGCAGGAGATGATTTCGGAGGGACGATGAGAGAAATAGAAAATAGAAAATTGAAAATTGAAATACCGAGTTGTCCCCCGGGCTCCGGTTCGATGCAATCCGACCCTACGGTGGAGGGGGGTGAACGGAAGGGTCGCGCACGGCTGTGCGGCGCTACGATGCTATTACTACTTGCGGCGGGGGCGGCAATGGCGCAATTTCAGCCCAGGAATTTTGCGATCGAAGGGCGACGGACGCTCGATGACGCGTCGCCGGCGGAGCGGTTGCTCTCCAATGTGATCATCGATATTCTGCCCCTGGGTGATTTCGGTGATCTATGGCTCGGCACCGGAAATGGAGTCACGCACTCGTTCCTGACTTTGGAGATTCCAGAAGAGCCGCTCGGACGGCAATTCCGCTCGTACTCTGTGGAGCAGGGACTGGGCAAGGGCGGCGTGTCCGGATTGCTCGTGACCGATTCGATTATCTTTGCGTCGTTTGCGTTTGATACGAGCGTGGGCATCAGCGGCGCCGGTGGCGGGATCGCCTACACCCGTGACGGCGGCACGAACTGGACGTGGTTGCCGCAGCCGCGAGATCAATTATTCGACGTCGAAGACAACGGGCGCGATGCGGTGCTGGGGTATTGGCCGACGGCGACGAACGTCGATAACATCACGTACGATATCGCAATGAGCGACAGCTTCGTGTGGATCGTTTCCAAGGGCGGCGGTCTGCGCAGACACGCGTTCGCGGAGAGTTACACGGACTATAACGATACGACCGGCTGGCAGGTTGTGAGCCCGGACACCTTCGAGTTTCATCCGGGCGAGCGGCTCAACCATCGTGCGTTCAGCTGCATTTACGCCGAGGGCGCGCTGTGGGTGGGGACCGCGGCCGGCGTAAACAAGTCAACGGACAACGGCGGAACGTGGACGAATTTCTCGGCGGGTTCGACCGGCATCTCGGGCAACTTCATCACCGCACTGGCGTATCAGGAAGCCACGCACACGGTCTGGGCGGCGTCGTGGCGCGCGGAAGGGAACTCGGAGTTTTACGCGGTTTCCAAGACCACCGACGGCGGAGCGACCTGGACGGCCGCACTGACTGAGGACCAAATCGAACGCGCGATCGGACGGCCGGAAACCCCGCGTGTACACAGCTTCGCGTTCGACACCACGGTTGTCTATGCGTGCGATGATCTGGGCTTGTGGAAGTCGGTGGATGGCGGAGCGAACTGGGATCTGTTCGGCGCGATCGTCGAACAGGCCACGGGACGGATGTTCTTTGAGGCGGAGATCTATGGTGCGCTGAAGTCGTCCGGAACGCTGTGGGTGGGCGGACTGGACGGATTGGCGAGCAGTGGCGACGAAGGCGCGCATTGGACGCTCTACCAAACCGCGAAGCCGCTTAGCGAGGCGGGACGAGCGGTGGACACCTATGCCTATCCGAATCCGTGGTCGCCGCAACGCTTCGGTCCGATCAAGTTCCGCTACACCACTACAGGCGGAAACGTAAAGATTACGATCTATGACTTCGCCATGAGCAAGGTGGTAGAGCTGCCGACTGTGACAAGGCCGGGCGGCGAACAGTACGAAGTGTGGGATGGCACCAAGAGCGGAGAGATCGTGGCGAACGGGACTTACTTCTACAAGATCGACAAGCCGGGCGGCGCGGTGTGGGGCAAGCTGATTGTACTGGACTGAGCGATGATCACGCGCGAAGCCATCGAAGAGACCTGTCGGGAAATCGTGGAACGGTATCACCCGGAGAAGGTGATCCTGTTCGGATCGTACGCGGATGGGACGCCGCGCGAAGGATCGGATGTGGACTTGCTGGTGGTGATGCCGTTTGAGGGTAGCGAGATCCAGAAGACAATAGAAATGCGTCTGCACTTGAGGCCCAAGTTTCCGCTGGATCTCATGGTCCGGACACCAGCGCGAATTCGTGATCGGCTGGCGATAGACGATCCATTCGTCGCCGAAATCATGCGCCGAGGACGAACTCTGTATGAAGCAAGTCGCACGCGAGTGGATTGAGCAAGCGGATCGCGACCTCTCGATGGCAATTCGCGAGTCGAGAGTCCGCAGAGCGCCGAATCTGCGGCAAGCCTGCTTTCTCTGCCACGAATCGGCAGAGAAGTTCCTGAAGGCCTGCCTGATAGAGGCCGGAATTGCGTTCCCGCGCACGCACGACTTAACGCTGTTACTCGATCTCCTGATTCCGCACAATCCGATGGCGGAATCCTGGCGCGAGCAACTGCTGGTCCTGAGCGCGTTTTCGGTGAACGTGAGATACCCCGAAGGACGCGTGCTGCCGTCCGATATTCGAATAGCTATTCGCGCGGCGAAATTCGTCCGCCATCAAGTTCGCGCCTATCTCGAGACCTGAGGTGAAGATGAGAGTCCGTTTCAAGATTGCCATGATGTCCGTGACAGTGCTCGCGATCTTCGCCTCCAGCGCCTTCGCCGGAACGAACGGGGGACTCGCCGGGGCGTTCGGGCGCGTCGGCGCCGGCGCGCGGGCGAAGGCGATGGGCAATGCGTACACCGGTCTGGCCGAAGGCATTTCGGCGCTCTATTTCAATCCGGGCGCGCTGCCGTTTCAAGATCGACCGCAATTCGGTATCAGCGCCTCAAAAATGGCGCTCGATCGCAGCGTGCAGTATCTCGCGCTGGCCGCACCGGTACGTCCGAAAGCCGGACCGGACAAGAAAGTGGTCAACGCGGGGATCGGCGTCGGCTGGCTGCATGCGGGCGTGGGCGATATCGACTCGCGCTCGTTCGACGGGGAGCCGCTCGAAATGATCGACATGTCGTCCAATCTGTTCCTGTTCTCGTTCGGCGTGCAATTCCACGAGAAACTCGGCGGCGGAGTCACGGCGAAAGTGGTTTATGAGACGTACGGCAAGATTTCGGACAATAACCGGTCGGTCAACGGCGACGGCTTCGGCGTCGATGCGGGGTTGTTCGGCAAGCCGATGGATCATCTGACGCTCGGTTTGCAGCTCAAGGATATCGGTACCAAAACGACCTGGAATACGACGGATTACTGGAGTCAAGGATCGAGCAAACCGGACAAGTGGCCGGTGCAGTATCGAGTCGGCGCCGCCTATGACTATGAGTTTCTGACCGGAGCGGTCGATCTCGAAGGCAGCACGGAAAACGAGACCAGACTGCACGCCGGAGTGGAAGCGCGGACGGAGATTTCCGAGCGCGAAAGCGTGGCGGCGCGCCTCGGACTCGATCATGACAGCTTCAATCTGGGATTGGGCCTGGAGTTCGCGATTTGGAAGGTACGGTCGATGATCGATGTCGTGTACACTCTGGAGACGGTCGCACCGGACGACGCGCAGACGCTGGGCTGGGGCGTGAAGTTCTGAGGAATAACTCGAAACGTGAAACTTGAAACGTGAAACAAGCCATTCATAGAATCCGGTTCCTGATCGGATTGGTCGAACTCATCAGCGCATCGGCCGTGCTCGCCGGAACGGGGTTGTCGTTTCTCGAAGTACCGGTGGGGGCGCGGGAGAGTGCATTGGGCGGAGTGGGCGCGGCGATGGTAACCGGGCCAACCTCAGCGGTGTACAATCCGGCGGCGGTGGCGTTCTCGCCGCGGGCGGGCGTGGCGCTCATGCACACGCAGCATTTCGGCGACACCAAGGCGGAGTTTATCGGGTTCACGCTCCTCCCAGGCAAGCTCGCGATCTCGCCGCACTTCTGGGGAACCCGCGTGCCGGACATCGAATATCGCACGAGTCCGACCCGCCAGGCGATCTCGACTTTCGATGCGACCGCGGAGGCCGTCGGGTCCGCGTTTGGTTTGAAACTCAGCGAGCGAGTCGCCGCGGGCGCGACCCTGCATTACCTGCATCAAAAGACTCGGGCGGAGGGCGCGGACGGCTGGGCCGTTGACGCGGGAGTCATCGGAAAGCCGGCGGTGAACGGACTTACGCTCGGTGCAGCCGTCAATCACTTGGGTAAGATGAGCGCTTTCGTCGAGGAGCGGCCGAAGCTGCCGACAACGTTGCGAGCCGGAGCAGCTTACGAGAAAGCAATCGGTAAAGCCGGAACCGTGATGCTAATTGCCGAGGGGCAAGGGGTGCGCGATAATACTCCGCTCTATCGCGCGGGCGCGGAATGGCGCGCGCCGGACTACATCGCGTTGCGGGCGGGCTACGTGGCAGGACTCGATACGCAGGATTTCTCCGTTGGGTTCGGCATTCATGTCCGACAGTTTCGCGTGGACTATGCGTTCATTCCGTATCGCGAGAATCTCGGTGACGGTCACCGGTTCTCATTTGCATTTGATCTGTAGGCGTGGATGCGATGAATCATGTACACGGATGAGCAAGTGAGAACGCGGCGATCTTTTTTTCTGGCATGATTTTATTCCTTGCGTTTGCTCGGGTTGATTCGTATTTTGGGGGCACCTTGTCCGCCGCGTAGACAAGGCTTCGGTTCCAGTAACCGAGAGGAGGTGGTCCAATGAATTTATGGCCACGGAGGTCTGACGCTTAGCGGCGTCAGACGCCCTTAGCCAGGAGGCCCGGTAGGCTACATGCCTGTCCGGGCCTTTTGTTTTGGGGGGAGGAAGATGAAGGATGAGGGATGAAGGACGAGGAATGAAGCCGAACTCCCCGTTGTCCACGGGTGGACGGGGGAATCGGCGCGGGTTGAGCCGAAAGGTTTTGCGGATTTTCGAGAATTTTGCTACATTGAAGAGTGGAACGAGATGAATTCATCATGGCGACGGAAATCGCTTTTGAACGACTAATGACCCCTACTAAGGGGCTGCGAGCCGAGGTCATGGAAGAGCCGATGACCCCCGGCAAGTGGTCGTTCAAGGGCATGGCGGCGCACCTGACGTTCTGGAACGGTTTGGTTCTGAAACGGCTGGACGCCTTGCACCACGGCCGGGAATTCGAATGGTATGGGGAGACGGAATTCGACCGCCTGAACGCAGAGGCTTCCGGGCGAGCCGACGGAATGCCTCTGAAACGAGCGATGACCGAACTGCGAATCACGCACAGCGCGCTGATGGAGACCGCCCGGCGGGTCAATATGGGTAAGCTCACGACGGACGGTCAGATTCCCGACTGGTTGGTCGAAACCGTGACCGGCCACTACGATCACCATCGACCGCAAGTGGAGGCGTGGGTGGCGCGGTTGGTGACGGAAGGGCGCGGACCGCTGGCGCCGTTGCCCGTGAGCGGGGAATAGGTGGGGCGGATCATTAAGCTCGGCCTGGCCTCGCTGAATCCGACGGTTGGCGCGTTTCGCTCGAACACGGACAAGCTGATCGCGATGTTACGGCAGATGGCCGAAGCGGACTGTACACTGGCATGTTTTGCGGAGCAGGTCATCGGAGGGTATCCCTGCGAAGACCTCGTGCTGTGGGACGGCTATGTGCGCGGGCAGTGGCAACAGCTCCAACGGATCACGGCCGCGACTCGCGAACTTGGATACACGGGAGTCGTGACACTTGGGCTGGCGGTCAAGCACGAGGATAAGATCTACAATACGGCAGCGGTGATTCAGAGTGGCGAGATCGTGGGAATTGTGCCGAAGGAGCTGTTGCCAACGTACGACGTGTTCTACGAAGGACGAACCTTCAGCGCGGGGCGGGCGGGACTGAGTGGAGAGATCGACGGCGTGCCCTTCGGTGATTTCACCTTCAAGTTTCCGTTCGGCGTGCTGGCCGTCGAGACCTGCGAGGATTTGTGGACACCGGACGGACCCCTGAAGCGCCGCGCACTGTCCGGTGCTGAAATCGTCGTCAACGGTTCAGCGTCGCCGTGGCGAATGGGGGTCGTGGAAACGCGACGCGCGATGATTGCGGAGCGGGCGCGGGAAAACGCGGTGACGCTGGTCTATGTGAATCAGTACGGCGGGAATGATTCGCTGGTCTGCGACGGCGGCGGCTATGTAAATCAGAACGGAACCCTGCTGCTGGACGCGCCGCGCTGGAAAGCCGGATTCGCAACGTGCGTCGTGGATCTGGAGCGGACGACAGCCAGTCGCACCGGGAATTCCGCGTGGCAAGCAAAGCAAACGCGCTTTCTCCGGGATCAGATTCCGGTTTCCATGATCGAGTCCAAGGCGGTGACGGCCGGGAGTTCGCGTCCGGGGGTGGCAGCGAATGCGGAAATTCGAAGCGTGCCGCTGTCCGCATTCGACGAGCTACTCGCGGCAATGCAGACCGGGCTGACGGGGTACTTTGAGAAGAGCGGGGCGTTTGCGCGAATCGGGATTGCGCTGTCGGGCGGGCGGGATTCGGTGCTATCCCTGATCGTGGCCTGGCTGTATGCGCAGGAGCGATTTGGCGCGCTGGCGGAGGCAGAGCGTCGGCGGGCCATTGCAGATTTCATCTACTGCTGCTCGATGCCGACGCGGTTTAACTCGGAGACGACGAAGCACATTGCGCGCTTGATCTGTGAAGAATTGGGCGTCGGATTCATGGAACTGTCGATCGAGGATGCGTTTGCGCGCGAGATCGAAGCGGCGGAGCGGATGCTGCCCGCAGGACAGACGCTGGACAGGCTGACCACGCAGAATATTCAGGCGCGGATTCGCGGCATGCGGATGTGGAACTGGTCGAACAGCGCGCGTGGATTATGGCTGCAATCGGGAAATATGTCCGAGAAGGCGGTGGGCTACACAACGATCGGCGGCGACCTGATGGGCGGCTATGCGCTGTTAGGCAATATGCCGAAGACTGTCGTGAACGGGCTGTTGGCGCATTTGGCCGCGCGGTACGGTTGGGAGAGCCTCAAGCGGTTACTCGCGACTCCGGCGTCGGCGGAGCTGGCGGACGATCAGGAGGATGAGCGCGACCTGATGCCCTTCGCCGTGCTGGACGAGTGCTTCAACCTGTTTGCCGGAGAGAAGCTCATGCCGGATGAAATGCATGAGCGATTGCGCGCGAAGTTCAGCGATGAACAGTTGCGCAAACTGCATCCGGCCTACCAGCCGGGGATGCTGCGGCAGTGGGTGGAGCGGTTCCTGAGTCTGTTCATGCGATCGATCTACAAATGGGTGCAGGCCCCGCAGAGCGTGCATCTGTTTCCGCTGGATCTGGATCGCGAGCGGGCATTGCAGTTGCCGGTCGTTCAGTCCGGGGAATGGCTTGAGCCGGATTAGCGTCCGGTAGTGGATGACGCGGCAGCGGCGGATGACTCCGGCGGGCTGAATAGCATCCGCAACGCGCGAGAGGAGAGTTCAGGCAGGACGAGTTCAGTTTGCAGGAGACTGCGCTCGCCAAGTATATTATAGGCTCAGTCACATGTAAGCGGGATCCCAAGCTCTTTGTAGGAGGAGAGTCCAATGGAAAATCGCAAATGGTTCGTGCCGGTGCTGATCGTGCTGGCGGTTGTGATGTTCGGTTGCTCGAAAGATGACGACGATGATACGCCGCCGCCGGTGACATCGCCCGCGACAAGCACCTTTGCGCCCGATGTGGCGACGGAATGGATGGACATGAGTTATCGCGCGGTGAAAGGTTCCGGATATTCGCCGCCGGTGGCCTCGCGAATTTATGGTTTCGTCGGTGTGACGCTCTACGAGGCGCTGGTGCCGGGAATGCCGAACCATGTTTCGCTGGCGGGACAGCTCGACGAGCTTACAAGTCTGCCGCAGCCTGCCGCTAACACGATCTATGACTGGCCCACTGTAGCAAATCATGCCGTCGCGGACATCATGACGAGCTTCTTCACCATCGCGCCGGACTCCGTGCGCACGTTGATCGCGTCGCTGCGCGATTCCTGGAGTGCAACACGTCAGGCAGCGGTGACCGCCGAAGTCTATGATCGCTCGATGTTGTTGGGACAGCAGATGGCACAGGGGATCGTGTCCTGGGCCGCGACGGACGGGTATCTGCTCTACAACAACTGTGCATTTACGCCGCCGGTCGGTGAGGGGCTGTGGGTGCCGACGCCGCCGGGCAATGCCGCGCCGTTGCAGCCGTGTTGGGGCCAGATCCGCACGTTTTTATTGGAACGAGACGGCGGCAGCCTCGAATGCGATCCGGAAACGCCGCCGGCATATTCAACCGATCCGGCGTCGGCCTACTACATCGAGGCCATGGAGGTCTATAACGTCTCGCAGAATCTGACCGACGATCAGCGTGCGATTGCGGCCTTCTGGGCGGACGGTCCGTCGGCCACGGGAACACCGCCGGGACATTGGGTCGCCATTACCGGACAGTTGCTGGCGCAGGAAGACCTGAACTTGCAGGACGCCGCCGAGGCCTATGCGCGCTGCTGCATTGCCGTGCACGATGCCTTCATCTCGTGCTGGAAGGCAAAATTCCAAATGAACGGAATGCGGCCGATCACGTTTATCCAGACGAATATTGCCGCGGGCTGGACGCCGATGATCACGACGCCGAATTTTCCGACGTGTACGTCCGGACATTCGACTTCGTCGGGGGCGGCCTCAGCGGCGCTGGCCGGCTTCTTCGGCACGATTGCCTTCACCGACCATACGCACGACTCGCGCGGATTGCCGTCACGGTCCTATGCGTCGCTCGATGAGGCATCGGATGAGGCGGCGGTATCGCGACTCTACGGTGGCATCCACTACGCGTCAGATAACAGTATTGGCCTGACGGAAGGACGCTGTCTCGGAAACTTGATCAACACGCGGCTGCATTTCCGCGCGCCGGTGCTCTAACACAGGTGGTTCCAACGTGAAAAGGGGCACGAGATGTTCTCTCGTGCCCCTGCTCGCTCTGGCGAATGCTCGAGGGTCCGGGGACTTCCGGCGGCGGGAACTCGCCGATTCCGGCCGCGCGCGGACGCTCGACTCGGTGGAAAGGTCAGAAGTCGTGGCCCAGTTCGAGATAGATGCGAGTCTGGCCCGTTCCGGACTCCGATTTCAACAACTCGCCGACCGTGAGTTTCAGCGGGCCGAGCATCGTGGCGAGGCCGAAACAGGCGCCGACGCCGTGCTGATAGGCCGCGGATTCGGGCAATGTGGACGATTCCGCCGAAACCGCGCCCACCGTGTAGAGCGCGGAAAGGTAGGCGTCGGCCAACCAGCGCGAGAGCAAATCGTAGCGCAGTTCCGTCAGCGCCGCGAGCTTGGTAGTTCCCATGCGCTCGCCGTAATGGAGTCCGAGCAACTGCTCCGGTCCCCCGATGCCGTACTGCGCCCAACGCGGGAGAATCCGGTCATTCCAGCCGTAGTCGAGGCGTTCACGGATAACCGTGCGCTTCGCCAGCGGCACGTGTAAATCGGCGAAACCGAGCACGCGGTTGTAGGAACGCCGGTTGGCGCCGGTTTCGACAACATATTCATAACGCGCGCGGGTTTCGAGGCCGCGACTGGGGTACTGATAGCGGTCTTTCGTATCAATATGAATCCGTCCCCCAACGGCGGCCAGCCGGGCCGTTGGTTCGTCGGGGACTCCCGCTCCGCGAATGCTCTCGTAGCGGGCCGCATAGGTCAGCTCACCCCAGCGATGGAAGCTGCGGCCGACGGCGAGATCGGCTTCGCTGCGCTCAAAGAAATAGAAGGCCTCAGGGTCATGGCGGGAATTGTAGAAATTGTTTTCTTCGCGTCGCCAACCCAGCTTGAACTCGGTGGTCAAGCGGCTCGCCAGTACGGCGTCAAACGGTGAGCGCAGCGGAACGCGGTCGAACGCCAACGATGAATAGAGTTGCTCGTCGCGTTCACCGTACTTGCCAAAGACACGGAGCCGCGCACCGACATTCAGCACATTATCATTGAGAAACTCAACAAACCCGCGACCGCGGCGTTCGCTGGAAAAGGCGACGCCGAATCGCAGTTGCGGCGAGGCCGGCTCGGTGACGCGCACGGTCAAGTGAACGCCGCTGTCGGTGACCGCGGTGGCCAGCGACACGGACTCGAAGAGTTCGCTGCCGTAAAGTTGAGCGACACCGCGACGGGCGCGGCGCAATGTGAATGTTTCACCGGCCCGCAGCGGGAATTCCCGAGTGACCATCCACGGCCGAATGCGGCGATTGCCGCGAACCTGAATCGTGCCGATGCGGCCTTCGTCCCAGACGGAAACCACGGCGCTGTCGCGCAGGCTCAGGCGTTGGACCCGCGCGAGGGTGAAGCCGTCATCAATCAGCATGCGACGAACGAGGCTGAGTTTGTGCAGCGCACCGCCGCCCGCCGGAACCGCTTGCAGACTGGAATCGCGGATCGCTGTCAGCCCGGCAAACTGATGACCGTAACGCCGGGACAGGCTGTCGGGAATGTGAGCGGCGAACGCGCGGGCGAGGCTGCGCGTCGCAAAGGTCACCGCATCGCGCGCCGGACGGTCGGCGTTGCGCAACCGCTGCGTCAACTCCGGCAGCGTTCTGAGAGCAGCGGCGTAACCGCTGTCGATGACCGCGGCCAGCCCGCTGAAATCCGTTGACGCCTGATTCCCCAGCGCGGGAGTGATCACGTAATCCGCTTGCTGCACTTCCTTGGCATTGCGATCGATTTGCATCATCGTGGTGACGCGATCGAGCAATTGCCAGGGCCAATGGATGTCGGCCGTGGCATCGAGTCCGCTGGTCGCATCCACGGCGAGCGCGAGGGTGGCGCCCGCGAGTCGGGCGGTGCCGATCGGAATGTTCTCCGCGACGCCGCCATCCACCAGCAGCAACGAGTCGAGGCGATACGGATTAAACAGCAGCGGAATCGAAACCGTCGCGCGCAACGCCTCCGCGAGATCGCCGGAGCGAAAGACGACCGCATCACCGCTGTTCAGATCCGTGGCCACGGCGCGGAATGGAATCTTGAGATCGTCGAAAGAACTCCAGGCATGGTACGGGGCGCGCTGGGTCAGGTCAAACAGCATATCATACAGCTTCTGACCGCTGGCGAGGGCAAAGGGGACTTCCGGTTTCCAGCCGCGGAAGCCGACGGCAAGGATGTGGCGGGAATTCGTTTCCTTCTGACTGAGAAACAGATTGCGGCGCACGGGACGATCGAGAAACAGACCGGACCAGTCCGCGGTGAGCGCGATTTGTTCGATCTCACCAGCCGAGTAACCGGCGGCGTACAGACCGCCGACGACCGCGCCCATGGAAGAGCCGACGATCAAGTCGGGTTGCAACCCGGCGGCTTCGAGCGCTTTGAGGACTCCGATATGAGCAAAGCCGCGCGCACCGCCGCCGGAGAGCACAAGCGCGAAGGTCTCGGCCTGAGCGCGAGTAACCAGTGTCAATACGAACCAGAAAACTAACGAACGAATCACGGAATGAGAGTGAGTTGCTGGACGATGGCAGGCGGCGCGCCTGTGCTAATCGTAGATGAGCCGACCGGACTGGACGTGAAGGCTCTACAGAGTGATGTGCACCCGCTCAAGGCGGAGGCCGGAAACTTCGCACAGTGCGTCAATGCCGCCGCCGCCGCGGCGCCGCCGGGGTTACTGGTGACGCTGCCACCGGATCTTGTAGAATTGAGTGCCGGATGGCGCGCGGCGCTCGTGCGGGCTGCCGAAGCGAATCCCCGCGCCGCTTTCCTCTACGGCGACTACGCGCTGCAAGCCGGGAGCGTGCGCGAGGCGGTGCGCGTGCGACATGATATCGGTGACATCACCGAGCGCGAAGATTGGGGTCCGGTGTGGGCGGTGCGAACGGAATGGCTGCGGCAAATTGGCGGGCTGGATGAGTCGAATCATCGCGCGGCCTTCTACGATTTGCTGCTCAAGAGTTGGGGTGACGGCCGGCGCGTGCATGTCGGCGCCGAACTCGCCGTGGTCGCCGCACCCGAACCGAACCCGGACGCGAGCACCCTGAAAGACAAACTGTTCTTTCCCGGCCGGGGCAAGCTCGGCGGGTTCTCCTACCTCTTCATGGACAAAGAGGAGGAGCGGCAGATCGAGCAGGTGTTCTACAACTTCCTGAAACGTGAGCACGCCTGGCTGGAGGGGCCGCGGACGGGAATCCCGGCGGCGGCGACGGCTTCCGGCCCGCTCGTGTCAGTGGTGACGCCGGTGTACAATCGCGCAACATTCATCGGGAAGGCCATCGAGTCCGTACAACGGCAGACGATCAACGACTGGGAATACCTTATTGTCGATAACGGTTCGACGGATGCGACGCGGGATGTCGTGCGGGAATATGCCGCGAAGGACCGGCGAATCCGGCTGATCGAGAATGATCAGAATGTCATCGCGCTGTCCCTGAATCTGGGCGTGCGGGCCGCGCAGGGCCGGTTTGTCGCGCAATTGGACAGCGACGACGAGTATCTGCCGCACACGCTGAAGCTGATGACCGGGGCTCTGCTCGCGAATCCGACGTGGGGGCTGGCGATCAGCTACTACGAACTGACGGATGAAGCGGGCAACTCACTGCCCGAGTTCGGCGTCATCCGTCACGAGCAATACAACCGCAACAACATCCTGCGGCGCGACGGCGCGGGCGCGCTGCGCTGCTGGCATCGCTCAGTGATTCTCGAATTCGGCGGCTTCGATGAAAAAGAGCTGGGACACTACGGCGAAGATTATGATCTGGTGCTCAAGTGCGGCGAGAAGTACGAAGTCGGCCGCGTGCATGAAGTCTGCTACCGCTATCGCCGGCACGGAGACAATACGGATGTCTTGCGCGCGCCGGAAATGAAGATCTCGAATAAGACGAAGGCGAGGCTGAATGCGATCGAACGGCGAAAATTGAAAATTGAAAATTGAAGTGCCGATCAAGCCGCCGAGCCGGGCGTCCGCGCCCGGCCGGAATCGGAGAGTCTGTTCTCCCCCCACATCCCGTGGGAGGCCGGGGGGGTGCGCGTCTTCGCGCATCGGGAACTCCTCGCCGAGCAGGGACTGTGTCCCTGCCGGAATCCCACCCCGGTCGTCAATCGGACCAGATTCCGCCGCGCAGCAGCCGCGTCAATTCCTGCACACCGCGGGCCGTATCTCCCGTAGGGGCGGGTCCGCGACCCGCCCTTGCGTAACCGTAGCGCCGCGCAGCCGTGCGCGATCTTCCTCTACCTATCGCACCAGGACCGCCCTTTGGATTGCCGCCTGGGTGCCTGCTTGAAGTCGGATGGTGTAGATGCCCGACGGCCGTGAATCGAATGACAGGGATGTGCGATGTGTTCCCGCCGACTGCCAGCCCAAGTTAAGGGATTGCACGCGTCGCCCCAGCAGGTCATAGATGACGAGGTTTGCATTCTGGCTCTGCGATAGGCCGTACAGGACCTGCGCCTCGCCGTTGAACGGGTTGGGATAAACAAGCAGATTCAGATCGCTCAGGATTGCAGGATAGGGTCGTTCCGACACAGCGTCGGACGGCGGAAACGCATAACCCGCAATGAACGCATCTCCAAGCCCCGCATTGACTGGTTGAAACGCGTTGGGGGATATCGGGAAGTCCGTCGAGCCAGTCGCCCCGGTCAACCAAACCGTGTCCGCATTCACATAATACACCGATCCCGATTGGGAAAGACGGTCATCGAAATCACCACCGAAATAGGTGCAATATTCGATCAGGGTCAGGTCCAGATTGAGCTTGCACAAGAACAAGTCGGCCAGATTGATCCCCCCGGTGGCGTTCAGCACCGTGTCCTCCGCGCCCGGTGAGACCGGAAAGTCGGCGTTGGACGTCCACCCCGCAACCGAAAAGTAGTCGCGGGCCGCGCAGGCTCCAAACACCATGTCTGACGAGTTACGAACGGCCCCGGACAAGTAAGTCGAACGGAACTCTCCGGTTGATGGCGTCAAGATAGTTACAAACCCGTTGAATTCATCCGGATGAAAAGAAGTATCCGCGGCATCCGCGGAAACCGGGAAGTCAGCGGACATAGTTACTCCGACGACCCCGATGTGATCACTGTCTACGATCGCCACCGCATTGACCCAATCCAGACCCGCGCCGCCCAACAGTGTGCTGTACTCGAACTCGCCGTCCGCGATGTTCCAGCTTGTCACAAAGCCGTCCGTCCCAACGGCATCGGACCTGAGTGCGGTGGGCGTCGTGGGAAATCCCGTGCTCTCGCTGGAACCAGCCAACCAGACCGTCCCAGCCGTTACCGGAAGGACGCACCATGCGAGATCAACCCCAGCCGCGCCGAAGAAGCTCAGATAGTCCATTGTCAATGCGAGCAAATTGAATTTCCCCAAGATCACATCGTATTCTCCGCCGAACGGGGTCGGAAACTGGGCGTTCGGCGTAACTGGCAGATCCGGCGACAACACGGAGTTCCCCGCCAACCACAAGATGTAATTGAGGGAGTCGACCGCAGCGGCAGTGAGTTCATCGGACCCTGAACCACCAAGAAATGAGCTGTACTCCAGTGCGCTGCCATCTGCGCTAAGCCGGTAGAAGAATCCCTCAAGATAGACATCGTCAAATGTCGTGTCAAACGCGTTCACCGTCAACGGCCAGTCCCACGCCGATGTGGCTCCTCCACCCCAGACTCGGCTCGCCTGGTCGACCACCAGGAAGAGCTGAAACGCTTCAGCTTCTCCGCTAGGTTGCGTGACGTGGGCGCCCACATATGTGGAATACGCCAGCGTGGACAGATCGCTCGAGAACCGACTCGTGTAGATCGTTGGGCGACCCGGAAACGGGTTAAAGTCCTCGTAGGCGCCTGGTGTCGTCGGCAAGCCAGCGGATTCAGATTCACCGCTCGCGAAGACCGATCCATCCCGCCCGACCGTGGTCGCAAGGCCCCAGTCCGGCCCGATTCCCCCGAAGTAGCTTCCGTAGATCAGCGGATCAATCACCAGTTCCTTGCTCGCGTCGATGGAAGAAGTTATGACTCCGTAGCGATGCTCGTTCATCACGGCGAACTGCACACCCACATCGCGCTGCTGACGGCCATCAATCTGATAGGCCCACGGCTTCTGCTCTTTCAGATCACCCAGCGAGGTTGCGAGTTCGAGATTGCCTGAGCCGTCAACTTGCAGCGGTGCATCAAGACCTTCATACTCAATCTGAATTTGCGAGACATCCGCACCGGGATGAACGTGGTAGTTCGTCTTGATCCCCGGGCCGGTCGCGGACACGGCCCCTACGGCCACGAACTCCACATCGATGCCCTGCCAGACATTCTCCGCAATCACGCGCTGATAGTGCCCAACCCGGCTCCGCCACCTGCAGGAGTCTCTGCCCAGAAAGTAGTTAGAGTAGCTGGGCAACTTGTCAACCCCCCTTAGTCCCCCCACAGAGTGGGGGGAGACCGGATTGACGAAGTTCAGCTTCAGGACATGCCCACGGACTGATACTGGCTCGGGCTCCTCCTCCCCCCTTAATCCCCCCATAGGATATGGGGGGAGACCCGACGCGGCGTTGGCCGTTCGGTCATACTGCCGGATGTCGATAGTCAAGCCCTGCTCGGTGACAAAGTACGTCGTGCCTCCTGCATTCAGCTTGAAGGCAAACGGCTCGTCCCACTGCCCCTCGTTGGCCACGAAGAAGACACTCTGCCCTTGGCGGCACATGTCTCCATGTGCCCCATCTCTGGCGCTGGCAGCGCCCGCGACCCCCAACATCAGGATGAACAACGCCTTGTACATTTTAAGCCACATCAACTGACTTGTTGGTCAAATACGCGTATATTATGAGCTTCTAAACAGGTCAAGATCAATGCAGTCCGCATCATCTATGATCGATCATCGTTCATCTATCCCGCCACTCCGCCGTTGAGGTGTGATCACTTGCGTCCGGTTTCCAATTCCGCCCCGAGACCATTCGCGATGCGATTCACATAGTTGTAGTAGCTGATGATTTGGGCGGCATGAAGGATCTCGATATCGCCAAGTCCGACGCGACGGAGTTCTTCGATGTCGTCCTTACCGACGGAGTTGGGGAGGAGTGTCAACTTGCGAGCATAGTAGATCAGGCGATTCAGCCGGCGCGAGGATGTGGCCGGAGCTTCACTGAGCGTGAGCGACAGAATCAGCGACTCGCTGCCCCCCGCCGCACGCAGATGATCCGCGTGATGCCGGGCGCAATAGTCGCAGCTATTCGCAATCGACACCGCCAGCGCGATCGCTTCACGCTCCTGCACGGGCAACCCGTGCTCGCGGTGCATCGTGGCCCAGTAGAGATCACGGTGCGCTCGAAGCAGCTCGGGATCAAGGCTTTGCAGCTGGTAGATACCCGCCACGCGACCACGAACGCGACGAATCTCGGTGTAGAGCGCAGCCAGCGGACCAGCCGCGTCCTCTGGTGAAATAATGGGGATATAGGGCATAACCAAGCAAACGAGTTTCAAGACATTACAGATATAATGCTTTTCGACCAGTTAGTCAAGGACGGCTCCCGAACAGGGGCCGTCCTTTTTTGTGCCCCCAGCATCTGAAACATCCGCCAGGTGGCTCCGGCCTGTCGGCAAGAGTTGCCGGAGTGCTGCAAGAATTGTTGCCAAACTGCTGTGAATTAGCGGGGAAGGTGATATGGCACATGACTTGCGAACATGTTTCTCGAACCAAAGTCTTTAGGGTCAAATGCGAGCTTTCTATAACGCACTATATATGCTTGTCTTAACGGGTGTGGCCGCCGCACAAGGGTGGCCGTCCGCTGCGTATGTCTCGCCAGAAGCGGGACTTCCGCCGGTCCTGCGAGGGCATCTCTGGATGGGCTACGGCGGCGAGTTCCTCCACGACGACCTGTGGCAGGACACGCGTCATAAGTTTAATATCAATATTGGGTTGACAGATCATGTGGGCTTGGCGATGAGCGGGTCGAGCCGTGATCTCAGCGGCCTCGGAGCATTCCAAAAAGGGCCGGAGGACAGTCGCCTTGGTTTGTCCTACTGGCCGATCAATTCGAAAGATAGACCGCTGCGAATCGGGTTCAACAGCAATTTCGTGCTGCCTACCGGTTACAGAGATCAAGAACTCTATTACGATAGTCTGAGCGCGACCGGCGGTGTGTTGCCTTCCTTCAGTATGAAGCAGACGGGAGGCGAATTGTTCCTTGGCGGCCTCTGGAATCCGGCCACCGTTGCCGAAGTGAATGCGTTTGGGGGCTACTTCGCTTCGTCCGATCGGCTCGAGCAATCCTTCCGCTGGGGAAGCCGGTTGTGGCTGGCTCCGTTCGGACCCCGGATCGCGGCTGAATTGGGTTTTGCGCAGTCCTTTACGCGGATCGGGACGATGCCCAATACACAGGTGATGAGTAGCGGCCTGGCGATAACGGGACCGTGGGGATTTCAGATCGCACCGGGATTCAGCGCGGACCTCGCCGACGAGCCTGTCTATGGATTCAATATCGGACTGCGGTTTGAAGGCCGTTTGTCCCGGCAGCTATTTCCGGAACGCTCGGGAGCACCGCGAATCGCGCACCATGAAGGGACGATTCTGATCGCCCCGCCGATGGCCAGCGTGCCACTGGCGGATCGCGATGAATTGTGGAAGGCCTTGCTACACGAGCTGGAACCCGCCTTTGACAACGTCGAACCGCTGAGTTCGCTTGATCTGCCGGGATTGCCCTACGATGGCTCGACAAACACGGCGTTCTGGAATACCGTGGAAGCGATCGCGCTGGCGAATCCCGACGTGCGGTGGCTGATGATTACCGATGTCGATCACGAAGCAGTTGCGGCGGGTGGAGGAGTCAGAGTTCCCCTGCTGTTTTCGCAGCCGAAGTGGCGAGCGGAATGCCGCGCGCGGGTGCGCCTGATTCATCTCGGAGCGCTGGAAATGGCTGCCGATCGCGTCATGACCGCGCGGGCGGAACAACGAACGGCGGCAAAGCTCTCCTTCGTGTCGAGCGACGAGCAACGCGGACTGAGTCTGGCGGAAAGCCGGGCGTTGACGCTGGATGCCTATCAACGCTTCGGGAAGCAATTGGCGGGAACCCTTGACATTCAAGACCAGACCGACACCGAGGACGAGGAGATCCGTGCGCTGGGCGATCGTCGTTAGTGCGCTTGCGCTGATTGCGTGGAGCTGCGCGCCGCAGGAGGACGAGACCGAGCCCGGGAATCCGAACGGTCCCGTGCTGACCATCTCGGTTGAAGCTCAACCGTGGTCCGTGCCGGCCGACGGCGAGAGTCAGATTGTGATCTTCGTCGAGTGCTTTGAAGCGGGCCACCCGGTGGCGGATTCCACGGAAATCGTGCTCTTGAACACGATCGGAACCCTGCAATCCGGCACGCTGCTCACGCAGGGCGGCATCGCCCTGGATACCCTTACCGCCGATAGCGCCGCGGCACTGGGAATGGTGATCGCGTACACACAAGGCGTGCGCGACACCGTCGAGATTATGTTCACCGAACCCTAAGCTATGCCAAACGACCGCACGCCGACACTTCGACTGTGGATGATTACCCATGGGCTGCTGCTGAGCGGACTGCTGCTGCTCGGCTGCTCGAGCGGCTCGTCGCGCCAGCCCAACGGACCGCAAGGGCCGGAAGGGTTATCGCTCGACTATTGCCGCGTGGTGGACTCCGCGGGCGAAATGCACGTGCAATGGGCGGCAAATCACTCGACCACCGGCGAGATTCGCTTCGGTCGAACGATGTACAGCGCACTGGTGCGATTCCCGCAAGCGGCGGTCGAACACGACAATCTGCTGATCGGCCTGGAATGGGCCGCCGACTATGTTTATGAATTGCGCGCCACGGACAGTCTGAGCAATGTGGCGATCTGCAGCGGCGAATTCCGGACGCCGGACAAGGCCCGGCCGGAACCGTCGATCCTCGGGCTGGCGATTACGAATATCGGTGAAACATCGGCGCTGGTGAGCTGGCGAACCGACGAGCCGGCGACGACCATTCTGTATTTCGGCGCCGCGAGTCCGTTGGACTCTGTTCGCGATTCCGCGATGTTGATTGAGCACGAGGTGACGCTGACCGACCTGAACGCCGAAACCACTTACCTGTTACGCGCGGAGGCGGTAGATTCCAGCGGACTGCGCGGCGCGGGCCGGGACACGAGCTTTGTCACGGCGGCGCGGTTGACGATTCGCTTCGATGACGCGAGCGTCGGCCTCGGTGATACGGCGCTCATCAGTATTTACATCGAGAATTCGACGGATCTGGCCGCGCTGCAATATGCCTTCGAATTCGACGTCGGCAGCCTCGAAGTTATCGATCTGCTCGAAGGTGAGTTCTATTCCACGAACGACGGATTCGCCTTCTTCCGCGGGATCCGCAACTCGCGCGGGCAGGTCTCCAATTACATGACCTGGAGCATCGACTATGCCGGCAATACCCGGATCGGGACCGCGGCGGACGGTGACGGCGTCGTCGCGCAGCTGGCGGTTCGCGGACTACAGCCGGGGAATTCGCACGCGCACTTCGCGGCGGACAGCACCTTCGGGTTGGACATGTATGCCGCGCCGCGAGTTTGTGACCTTAGCGCGGGGACCATCATCGTGGAGCCGTAAGCCACGCATGCACTCTTTGTCAACAAAATCGTTTCATCATACGCCGGGCGAAACCGCCCCTGCCCTCGGGAGGATCAAACCATGAATCTCCGCTACCGTTTACTCAGCGCCTCGCTGGCCAGCCTGCTCAGTCTGAGCATCGCGGCAACCGCAGCATCGAGTTATCGCTCCTTCGTGGAGTGGAACGGACCGTACTTCAACGTGCAACATGCCCTGAACTCGGACAGCAGCGCTTATCTTGACTATCTGGTCAACTCGCCGCTGCCGCTCTACGGCTCGCCGTTCTCGTCACCGACCGCCGTCGCGATGTTCGGATCCGTGACCACGCCCAGCGTGTTCGTGGTCGATCGCGATCAGCGACGCGTGCAGGTGTTCACCACGAGCGCGGGTTGGAATGTCGAGGACTTGAGCTACAGCGCGACGCCGGTGCAGGGAAACTTCGGCGCCGCCCAGATCAAGTTTTCACAGGGTGAAATCGTCCCCGCCAGCGAGCGCATCCGCATCAACGGCAAGTTCTTTCGACGAGTCAGTTCGCTGACCGGATACGGGGTCGCCGATTCGGTGTACGCCATCGCCAATTCGGGCGGACCGAATATCGGCGGCGTCGTGGCGCTGCCCGCCGGCTGGGACCTGACGGTCAACGACTCGGTGCGCGTGGAATACGGTTACGCCACGCCGCAGGGGGTGGCGGGCATCGGCGAAGTGGACTATGTGCTGACCGCGGCCACGCCCGTGGCGTTGCCGTTGCAGCTCAATGAAGCGACGCAGGCGAATGATCCGGCCTTGACGGATCTGAGCAGCATCGCCTTGAATACTTCCGTGCGCTCCGGCGAAGTTGTCGATTTGTACCTGATCAACTCGCTTTCCAGCGGCGCCGGGGCACTGGCCTCGTATGCGCTCGATGCCGTCGGGTTCGGCGGCGCGTTCACTTACGTGGACCAGTATCCGGGCGCGCTGTCGCGACCGCATGATGTGGAGATTGTCGAAACCGACGTCAATACCGACGGCTCGATCGCCGAGAACCTGCCGAGCGGGACCAATAATCTGCTGCTGACCGAGTCGGTGCACAATCAGAATACGTTCCTCGGGCATGACTACCGGTTGACATTCTCCTTCGACACGGCCTCGACTATGAATCAGTCAGCGTCACCGCTGAATGAGGAATCGGACATCGCCTTCGATCCGCTGACCGGCCGACTGCACATGGTGTTCTGCCGGGACAATGACACGGAGGGAACTTCGTACAGCTACAGCGACGACTACGGTCAGACGTGGTCCGCGGCGGTGCGGATTTCGCCGACGTCGCTGACGGGAGCGCATGACCGGCCGCGGATCGCCCTGCGATCGACGGGCGAACTGCATGTCATCTACGAGGCGGTGACCGCGGGCGAGCGGCATCTGTTTCATTCGTATTCGGTGGGTGGAAGCACCTGGTCCACCAACACGAACCTGACGGCGTCCATCACCCCGTCGATCGTGGCCGAAAACCGGTACGCGAATCTGCTGGTGGACCTGACCGACAACGTGCAAGTCGTGTGGTCGGGTGACGACGATGTCTATCATCGCACGTTTTCGGGGAGCGCCTGGGGTGCCATCTATGAGGCGGCCAGCGGCAGCGGAACGGGTTTCAGCGCGCCGCACTGCGTCATGAGCCGGCAAGGCAGAATCTACATGGCTTACGTCTCGGATGCCGCCAGTCCGTCGAAGATCAGCTTCCTGTTGTTCAACGGCGTTTCCTGGGGCAGTTACGAAACCGGCGGATTTACGGCTACCGTTGACCAAGTGACCGGGACGGCCGGAGTGGCCAGCGAGACCAGTCGCGGCGAGACGTTCGCGTTTCCGCAAATCGCACTGAGCGGCGATACGGTGTGGGTGTTCTGGGTCGGTCAGGGCACGGAAGTGTGGCCGACGACGACCGAGCTCTACTACAATCGAATCGACGCGTTGGACGGCGAGTTCACCTCGGGAGCCGGCACCGCGCTGACGACCGGCGAAGACGCTTCGCCGCAACGGTTCAGCGCGTACGCGGATGACCTGGGCAACGTACACATCGCCTATCCGTACGCCACGACGGCCGACCAGGACGGAATTCGCTACAAGACCTATGACGTGAGCGCCGCGGATTTCTCGCCGGCGACAACCGCTACGGGCCGGATGATCTATGTGGAAGGTGCCGCCGCGACGCAGTACGCCTACGAGCCGCGACTCATTTGTCCGTCGATCAACGGACAGGTCGTGCCGATGCTGGCCTGCGGCAAAGCCTGGACAACGCTCGATGGCGGCGATCCGCGCATCGTGTTCAAGGTGATCGACGGCGTGCTCTCCATTCTCGACCAGACCAACCTGAACGTCGTCAACGACTTCCTGGTTTGGAATCACGGGGCAGCCAACAGCACCGCAATTCCGGGCGTCACGTTCACGATCACAAACTCAACCGATGACATTTCGGTGACCGACGACGTCGATGCCATTGAGTTTAATGTCGGTGACTACTTTGAACTGGACGGCACGGCGCCGATCAAGAACGACAATCTGTTTGTCACCGATTCCGACGCGCACAAGCTGAAGGTCATTCGTGCGTATGACAACATTGACGACTGCTTTGGCGGCGCCTGGCGATACGAAGTCCCGGGCAAGTCGGACGGTTCCCCGTTGCAGACTTACAAACTGGGAACGGTGGGCGGCGAAGGCAGTTACTCCGTGTGGGCCAGCGCGGACTCGATTCCGTGGACCATCGTTGACGACTTGCTGATTACCGGACCGACGGACCGGACCTGTGAGGTCAATCGCTTCACGGGGGAAGTCCGCTTCGGCGACGGCGCCCACGGTCTGGTTCCGAGCGACGGAATCTTTATTCGCGTGCGTTACGCGGAGTCGGTGGATCAGGCGGAATACGGCCGGCAGGGTTCGAGCCTGGGGCAACTGAATCTGCCGCGCGGAATCGCCGCGCGCTGGAATTCACGACTGGGTCACTTCGACATTTACCTGTGCGATACCGGCAACAACCGGCTGCAGAAGCTGGCCTACCTGCCGAGTGCCGCCGTTGACCCGGACAACTGGATCAGCCCGGTGGTGGCGTGGAATGCCGTCAGCGGCGCAACTGATTTACTGTCCAGCCCCGATGATATCGAGGTGGTCATGCAGGATCAGGACGTCTATCTGGCGGTCTCCGATAACGGCAACGGGCGGCTCGTGCTCTATCGCGATGACGAAGCGACAGGCAGCGGTGGATCCACCGCCCCGGCCTTCGTCACGACGATTGGCAGCAACGGTGCGTCACTGTCGCAGTTCCTCGACCCGCGCGGATTGGCGGTGATGTCCGAAGATACGGGCCTGGTCGTGTTCACGGCCGATGCCGATCGCGACATCGTTACCAAGAGCCTGCGCCGGGATTGGCTGGCCGAAGAAGCCGGCGACAGTACGGGCGGCGGCGGACCCGCCGACAACACGATGCGAATCGAGATGGTTGATCCCATCGATGACGATACCTACTTGCTGCTCCAGCGCGGCGCAACGCGAACGATCGAACTGCGTGCATCGCGGACCGATTCGATTACGGCGCTGCGAACGGTGCTGACCTTCCCACCGTCCATGATCGACGTGATCAGCGTGAATGAAGGCAACCTCTGGTCCGGCGAGCGGTTCACGAACAAGATCTTCCTCTACGATTTCAATAATACCGCCGGGACGCTGGAGATCAACGCGTCAATGGTGGGTGACGATGACGGGTTGACGACGGGATCGTCGCGCGTGATCGCCTCAATTGTCGTGCGAGCCGATTCCTTCAGCGTGCCGTCAACCGGGGACTTCGCCTTCGCGGACAGCCTCGCCGATTTCCGGGACGTCCACAACGCCGAAGTCAGTACGTGGGTCGGAAACGACATGCACCTGCGGGGCGGCTACCTGGGAGATATCGCTTCCCCGTCCGATGATCCGGGCGATCCGCCGAACATGATTCCCGCCGTGGACGGACGCATCGATTTTGCGGACGTGAACGTGTTCACCCAGGGCTGGAACGGAGACGGCATCACGTTTGATCCGATTTCGGATATCGGACCGTACACCGGGACTACCGTCCCGAATCTGGTGGCGAATCCCGACGGCAGACTGGATGCCTACGATCTGCTCTCCCTGTCCACGATGTACAACTGGTATAACAGCAGCTCGACGACTTCGCTGCCGGAGCCGCCGCGGGCGAACGGCACGCAACTCGACGCGGCGCGAGCGGTGGCGGTCGTGATTCGTCCAACTGCGCACGGCTGGACCGCGGAGGTGCAGGCTCGTGATGTCGAGGCCCTGACGACTGCTCACATCTATCTGGCCGTCGACGGGCCGGACGCCACGATCGACGACGCCTCAGACGGCGGTTTTCTCGGCGCCGGAACCACGTTGTTCCTGCGCACGGTTCGCGGCCAGGCGGTGGATATCGCCATGGGCCGGTTGAATCCGCAAGCCCCGACGGTGTCAGGCAGCGGAGTGTTGGCATCCATCGAGCTGACGGGATCGGCAGGTTTGCCGCCGAGCATCTCCATGTTTTATGAACTGCGCGATGCGCACAATCAGATCACGGCGACCGCCAACGTGCTCGGATTCGAAGCGGAACCCGTCCCGAGCAAGTTCGGACTGGGAACACCGTTCCCCAATCCGTTCAACGCGACCACCACGTTCACGATTGAACTGACCGATGTGGCACAGGCACAGCTAAGCGTATTCAACGCGCTGGGGCAGCACGTCGCCACGGTGGTGAATCGCGAACTGCCGGCGGGCGTGCATCAGATCGCGTGGGATGCCCGCGGCGCAACCGGCACGTCCCTGCCGACGGGTATCTATTTCGCGCGACTTGAAGCTAACGGCCTGAGCGCCGTGCGCAAGATCGCCCTTCTGCGGTAGCCAACGCCGCGGGCCGAGGGCGCCCGCGTCAGACAAAGCAGCAAGAGGCGGCCCGCGGGCCGCCTCTTGCGATTCGCAGGGCGTTCAGGAGACTATTCGATCCAGTCGGCGATGAAGATATTCGTTTCGTGAGAATGCTTCTGCTCGCCGCGATTCGAAGCAAAGATCAGCTTCTTGCCGTCGTAGGACCACATCGGAAAGCCGTCGAATACCGGCGAGTTTGAGACCCGATCCAACCCGGAGCCGTCAGGATGAATGCGCCAGAGATCGAAGTTCGGCATGTGGCTGCCGGAGCTGTCGGCAAAGTTGCTCGTGAACACGATCCAGCTTCCGTCGGGACTCATGTACGGACAAAAGCTGGCCGCGCCGAGATTCGTGACCTGACGCTGGCCCGTGCCATCCGAATTCATGATCCAGAGTTCAAGGCGAGTCGGCGACACCGCCTGCTCGCTCCACAACGTGTTCCAGCGCACCAACTCCTCCGGTGAACGCGGGTGAAAAGCGCGATACACAATGTACTTGCCATCCGGAGAAAAGAACGGCCCGCCGTCGTAGCCGACCGTGTACGTGAGCCGCCGGATGTTCGTGCCGTCGGAGTTCATCTTGTACAGTTCGAGATCGCCGTCGCGCGCCGACGTGAAGACGACCTCCTTGCCGTCGGGGCTGACGGCGGCCTCGGCGTCGTAACCGCTGGAGTTCGCGAGCACACGCAAATTCGAACCGTCCCGCTTCGCGCGGAACACGTCATAGTTGAACAGACCCCACACGTAGCCCAGCGCGCGGTCCGGTTTCACGGGGCACTCGGCACCGTGTTCATGGGTGCTGCAAAAGACGATATCCTCGGTTCCCGGAACGAAAAAAGAACAGGTCGTGGCGCCCGTCCCGGTGCTGATCAACTGCTGACCGGAACCGTCGAGATTCATCGTGAAAATCTGGTCGCACTTAAAGCTGTCGCGGGTCGCCTGATAGACTATCAGGTCGCCGTCGTAAGAGAAATAGGCTTCGGCATTCTCACCGCCGAACGTCAATTGGCGCACGTTGCGGAGGTGAGTTTCGCCTTCATAGATCAACGGCTCGGCAAGCGCAAGGGCCGCGCAGAGTGCTATCGCAAGGAGAGAGAGTGTATGCATCAGAGTGAAAGTTGGCGGTGGTCGGTGAACGGAAAGTGACGAGCTATTTCGGCGGTGAGCCAAAGACACATACCGATGAACGCTCCGCGCCCTTGCGCAGGTAGTGAACGTCAGCGCTGTCGCCGGGAGCGTAGGTGCGCAGGGCAAACACGAGATCATAGATGTTGTTGAGCTTGACCTTGCCCATCTGAACCATGAGGTCGCCGCCCGTCAGTCCGGCCGACTCCGCCGGGCTGCCGCTGCGAACGCCGCTGAGCAGGACCCCGATCAGCGTGTCCGCTTGCGAGTAGTCGGGGATCGAGCCAAACCAGGCGCGAAAACGACCGCCGCCCTGCGGAGGCGGTTCCGAACTCTTGACAAAGGTCAACGGTGCGGAGAATTTCGAAATCCCGCGTACCGTATTTTCAGCCAGCCGGGTGACACGGGCCATGTCGTCAAAGTTGATGCGCTTGTAGTCGTCGGTCGAGCGGTGATAGTCTTCGTGCGCGCCGGAAAAGAAGAAGAGCACGGGACGGTCGGCCAGATAGAAGTTCATGTGATCCGAGGGGCCGTAGCCGTCGCCCTTGCAGGTGACGTTCAGTCCGATCGACTGATTGGCGTCCTCGATGATCCCGGAAAATTCGTCGGCGCTCTTGCAGCCAAGCACGGAAAATTGATTGTCCTTCACGCGACCGACCATATCGAGATTGATCATGGCCCGCACCAGATCGAGCCGCAGCGGGAAGTTCTTCACCAGGTGCGAGGAGCCGCCCAAGCCGGTTTCCTCGGCGGTGAAGGTCGCCAACATGACCGTCTCGGGAATCGGCCGGGACATGAGATCGCGCGCGATCTCGATCACCGAGGCAACACCGCTGGCGTTGTCGTCTGCACCGTTATGAATCTTGCCGGGGTGGGGATCGAGACTCCCGCTCTGGCCGAAACCGAGGTGATCGTAGTGAGCGCCGACGACGATAACCGTGTCGTTGCCGGGAATCAGACCGACGACATTCTTGACGGCGACGGTTTCACGCGTCAGGTCGGCGGTCAGAGTGACGTTGACGCTGTCCGTGATCTGCATGCTGCGCGGTTGCGTGTTGCTGTCGATGGAGCGTTGCAGTTTCTCAAGTTCGAACTCGGGAAAGAGCCTGGCCAGGGCCTCGCGGGTGATCCGCAGGGCCGGAATGCCGCAATCTAGATAAGGCTCATCGGCGCGCGGCACCGCTAACTCCTCCACGCCCGTTCCGGCGTAGAGCGGACCTTCGACAACCAGCATCGCCACCGCATTCTTCAGCTTCGCGTTGCTGGCCTTACTGCGCAGCGTCGCGTGAGCCGTGTAGTTGACGCCTTCAAAGACGGACGACGAATCGAATTCGCCGGGCTCCCCGGTCAGACAGAGGATGATCGCGCTGTCCACGTGCATGTCGGCGAAATCGTCATAGTTGAATTCGGGAGCGGTGATCCCGTAGCCGACAAACACGACCGGTGCGGTGACAGTGCCGGCGCTGGAAAAACCGATCGGCATGATGCCGGAGGAGGTGTCCGCGCCGGTATCGCCGGATTGGACGCGATTGTTCGGGCCGAGCTGGACTCCCCAGCCCATCTCGAACGGCTGAAAATAGCTGCCGCCAAAGGGAGGCTGCAGGCCCAGCTCCTGAAAGCGGTCGGCGATATACTGGGCGGACTCATCCAGGCCCTTCGTGCCGATGCCGCGGCCTTCCTGCTTGTCGTCCGCGAGGAATTTGACATGCTTCTTCAGATTCGATTCCAGCGGCGATGCCAGAGCCGTCGAAACCATACAAACCGCAATGAAGGTAAGCAAGAACTGGAACTTGCGCATGGGGGGTGGGAGTTGATAAGGTGGTCGAAGGGTTGAAGGCCGGCGGTCCGCACGGCTTGTCTTTTCAAGGAGAAATGCGTATATTCCGTGAACTTCGATTGTGGATACGAAGACCAAGATGAACGACAAAATCCGACTTGATATCTGGCTGCATCGCGCCCGCTTGTTCAAATCGCGAACTCAGGCTACGCAGGCGTGTCGCGAAGGTAAGATCATGATCGGCGAGCGATTCGCCGATGCCGGGAGTTTAGTCGGCGCGAATGACATGGTCAAGATTCGCAGCCAGGGCTTATATCGCGCCTACGTTGTGAAAGAGGCCGCGGATATCAACCTTTCCAAGCAGGATGCGAAGCGAATGTACGAAGAGCAGACGGCGCAGGAAACGCTGGAGAAATTTCGCGAAATCCAAGTTGCCAACCGGGAGTGGCGGGGCGGCGCCAAGAAGGAGGAGGGGCCCCGACCGACCAAGAAGGCTCGGCGGGACCTGACGCGAACACGCGGGCGATAGCACGCGCAACCAATCAGAGAATGTACCGACCGACGAGCGGATCCGAGTGATCCGCTCGCTTTATTTGTTCAAGAGCCGCAATGCCGCTTCCGCGACGACAGCCGGGTCGAGGCGACGCAGGCAGCCGCGTTGCGCACAAATGGACTCGACGCAGCGCGGACGATCGACGCAATCCGGCGTCAGCACGATCTGACGCGGACTCGTTGAGTCGTTCCAATTCAGCGGGTTGCCCGGACCGAACAGCGTCACGGTGGGAATCCCACAGGCCACGGCGACGTGCTTGGGGCTGGAGTCGGGGCCAAGATACAAATCGACATCGCGATACAGCGCCGCCAGTAGCGGGACGCGGGCGTCTATCAGCTGCGGAATGCGAGTAGGCAGCACCGATTGGACTTGCTCGCCATAGATGGCCTCGCCGGGACCGGAGGTGAGAAGACAGGAGCAGCCGTGCCGTTGTAGTTGATCGATCACGGCGGCGCAGAGCTCGGCGGGGTAGCGTTTAGCGGGATTTGCGCCGCCGACCGCCACCGCCACACGCGGGCGAGGCAGATTGCGTAACGCGGCCGCCGCTTGCCGTGTCGCGTCGGGAGCGGCCTGATCCGCGAACATCTCCAACTCGCGGCCAGCGGACGGAACGCCGAGTTGGCGCAGAATTTCCAGACGAAGATCGACCGCATAAAGATCGGCGTCGCGCGGCTCCTCCATCACGCGATGGGTGTAAGCCCAGCGCCGACCGAAGCGATTCAGGCCGACTCGAACCGCCGCACCGGACAGAAATGCAAACTGCGCGCTGCGCGGATTCGACAGGAAATCGATGGTCCAATCATAGCGCTCGCGGCGCATCAGCCGGACAAACTCAACGGTCTCGCGCAGGCCGTGACGAGGGGCGACCAGCAGGCGAGCAATGTGCGGGTGACCGGACAGGACTTCGTCAGCAGGCTGCTCCGCGATGAAATCGAGCTGTGCGCGCGGAAAGCGAGTATGCAGCGCGCGAATTGCCGGAGTGCCGAGCAGCGTGTCGCCGATGCGTCGCAGCTGGATGAACAGAATGCGGCGCGGTTCAGCCGTAATTCGTGGACCGCGCAGGATCATGCGTTGCGGAACTCGAAGCGCTGGAGCGGCTCGGCGAGGGAGACTTCATGACTCGAGATCGGCAGCGCCTCCAGACTCAGCGATCCGGGTCGGGCCGTCGCGATCCAGTAATGGTGACGCTCCGATGCCGAGACGAGTTTGGAACCGCCGCCGCCGGAGATCACGTACTGGATCCCGTCGCGATCGAAGACGCGCAGCGCGTGAATGTGTCCGGAGAACACGGCGGTCACGCGCGTTTGCCTGAACAGCGCATGAAGTTGCTCGGCGTCTGCCCGATCCTCCATGGCATAGAAGACTCCGGCGCGCGGATCAAACAGCGGTTTGTGCGCGAAGACCAGCCGGAACTCCGCCGCATGGGCCGCGGTCAATTCCTGCTCGAGCCAGCGGAATTGATCCGGTGAGACGCTGCCAAGGGCATTATTCAGAATGACGAATTGGACACGGCCGAGCTCGAAACTGCGCTGGTCGGCGCCGAACAAGCCGTGGAACAGCCGCAAATCCAGACGATCGCCGTCGAAAAGATCATGATTACCCGGCGTGACCACAAGCGGCAGCGGAAAACGCCGCAGGAGCTGACGCAGCCGACGGTATTGCAGCTCGGTGGCGCTGAGCGACATGTCGCCCAGGGAGACCGCGAACTCCGCGCCTGACGCACGAAGACGCTCGACGAGCGTCCGATAGACAAAGTAGCCGCGCTGCCGTGTGCTCACGACGGAATCGGCACCGGCCAGGTCGCCGAAGACCGCGAAGCGAAGTTCGCGGTCATGATCCCGCCCGGTGAACTCGACAATTCTGCCTGACCAGTCCGTGAGCGGATTGACAGCATAGCGCCGGAATTCGGCGCCGCCAGCGGTGATGTCAGAGGATTCGCCAACGACGGAAGCAGGGATCGGCGCGCCGAATAGACGTTTCCACGCTATGGCCGCCACGACGGAGAGCACAAGCACAAGCGCGCCGGCGAGCCAGCCGAACATGGTTCCTGAGGATGGCGGCGCGGGTCGCTCGAACTGGTGGCGAAAGACGGCGCCGAACCACAGCGCGCATGTGAAGAGCAGAGCGAAACTCCAACGCGGCTGACGCAGCAGGTAGGTCGCCAGCAAACCCGCCGTCAATAGCGCAGCGGTGATCGCTGACGCGACACTCACCTTGAGTCCGCCGGTCGCGCTCGGGAGCGCGGCGGCGATCAACAGCGCGAACGTACAACCGAGCAGCAGGTACGGCCAGAGTGACGCGCTGAGCGAACGCTCGCTGCGCGCGGCGAACGCCCGCAGAAAATGATCGGCGGACACCAGCGCGACCACCGGTGACAGCAGCAGCACGCGAGCGGTCAACGCCGCGGGCGCATGCGAACTGACCGCTATGATCAGAATTACCACCGCGGCGCACAATGCGATCGGCAGATCGCGGTTCCAACCGCGGATCGCCGGAATCGCCCAGAGGGTCCACGGCAGGATCGTTAGTGCCGCGAGCAACGGGCTCGGCGCCAACGTCGGATAGGCAAGCGCGGGAAGCACCGACTCGGAGACGGCCAACCGCAGCAGCGCACCACCCGCGTATGCGATGAGCAGAACGCCGCCCCCCCGCAGAGCGCGCTGGCTGCGCGCCGCGAGAATCACGGCGGGCGCATACGCAGCTCCCTCCCAGCGAAATCCACAAACGAATCCCATGTACAAGAGCAGCAGCGCGAGCAACAGACCCGCGCGGGAGTCGGATGCCTGCGCGCGAATCGCCAGCCAAACGCACAGCGCATTCACCGCCGTCAGCGAAAACAAGGCCGCCGCGCCCGGATCCGCGACCGCGACTCCGCACAGGGGCAGCGACGTGAAGACGGCGGCTGCGTAGATGCCCTTGCCGGTCGCATGCAGGCGCTCGCCAACGTCGTAGATCAGGCCCAGGACGATTAGCGCGAGGGCGGCGTTGACGATGATGAACCCGCGCTCGATGAATGATAAGTTCCACGCCTGCGCAACATACGGCAGCCCGGAAACCGCCGCCAGCGCGAGCAGTAAGATTGCGGACACCGCCGATTCGTAGCTGAAGACGCGCCGCTCCGTCATCTGCGGCGCAGGGTCTCCGCAAAGACCGCTTGAAACTCGCGCATTGAGGAGTCCAAGTCGAATTCGCTCCGCGCGCGGGCCTGCATCGCCGCGGCGCAGGCGCGACGAGCATCCGGATTAACCAGCAATCGTTCGACCCGGCCGCGAAGTGCCGACAGGTCTCCGGCGGGAATCAAATTCTCGCGCAATTCACCGCGAAACATCCGGCTTACCGCGCCGACGTCAAAACTCACACTAGCGACGCCGGCGACCATCGCCTCCAGCAGAGCATTCGGCGTCCCCTCGTTTTCGGAGGTCAACACGAACAAATCCGCATCGCCGATCAGCGCCGCATAATCCGCCGCGAATCCGAAAAAATTGAACATAGCCGAGAGACCCATACTCGCGACCCGCCGGCGCAATTCGGTCTCCAGCGGACCTTGGCCGAATAGCACAAAGCGAAGATGGGAGTGCGTCGCACAGAGCATGGACGCGAGTTCGATGAACAGATCGAAGCGCTTCTGCGTTTCGATTCGACCCGCGGATGCAATCAGGATGTCATCGGTACCCACACCCAACTGCCGGCGCAGCGCGCCACGTTGCTGCTCCACCGGACGGACGCCGTTGTGAATGACGCGGACCGTGGAAACATCCAGGCCCAGGCCGCGATAGTCATCGCGAATGGAGTCGGCATTCACAATCAACCGGGAGATATGGCGAGCGAACGCGTAGCGATGGTGCCAGGTATTGCGCAATAACGGGAACCCGTGCCGGGCCACGACGGGGATGCCGCGCCGGCGCGCAGCGGAGCCGAACGTCCAGACTTCCTTGTTGAAATTCACGACGATCAGATCCGGAGTGAGCGCGGTGAGGAGACGGGCGGCGGCCATGCGCGCGCGGGGATCGAAGTCGCCGCGAAAGCGAAACTCGACCGCGTCGAGTCCGAATTCGCGGGCTTGGCTAACCAACCGCGACCCGGGCCAGCCCACGACATGCACGGATTCGCCTTGAGCGGAGAACCAGCGCGCCGCTTCGATGGTCCACTTTTCACCGCCGCCCCAGCTGGCGGGCCACGCGGAATTCACGAAGAGCAGCTTCACGCCGTCGCGGCCGGTGACTCGTACAGCGGCATGAGCGTGGAATAGAGCGGACTCGATTTCACCAGCTCGTCGTGCGTCCCGACCGCTTCGACCCGGCCCTTATCCAGTACCACAACGCGATCAGCGAAGCGGATGGAACTCAGCCGGTGAGCGATGATAATCACGGTCCGGTCCCGAAACAGCTCCGTGAGCGCGTGCTGAATCAGGCGCTCGGATTCGCTGTCAAGCGCCGACGTGGCCTCGTCAAAGATCAGAATGGGAGAGTTGCGCAAGAGGGCACGGGCAATGGCCAGACGCTGGCGTTGTCCGCCGGACAGTTGCGTGCCGCGCTCGCCGACCACCGTGTCCAGACCGTGCGGCATGGCCGCGATGAAGGACTCCGCCTGCGAGCGCTTGATCACATTGCGCAGCCGGGTTTCGTCCACATGCTCCAGCCCATACGCGATGTTGTAACGCACGGTCTCGTTGAACAAAAACACATCCTGACTGACGGAGCTCACCTGTTGGCGGAGCGACGACAGCGACAGCTCCGTGACCGGAATCCCATCGAGCAGAATCCGGCCCTGCTGCGGCTCGTAGAAGCGGGGAATCAAATTCGCGAGCGTGCTCTTGCCGGAACCGCTGCGGCCGACGAGCGCGACCTTCTCGTGCTTGCGAATCGTCAGGTCGATATCCGATAACACCCAATCGGAGCTGGTCTCATAGCGAAAAGACAGGTGCTCGAACCGGAGTTCCCGAGCGAACTCGCGAACCTCAACACCGCCGCGCTCGACGGCCTCGACCGGCTCATGGAAGATCACATCGAGCCGCGCTCCGGCGGCGGAACCGACTTGCAGGTTATTGAAAATCGCGCCAATATTGCGGACGGGGGTCAGAATCGCGAAAAGCACCACGATGAAGCGAATGAAATCCTCGGCGTCGAGCAGTTCGCCGGACAAGACGCGCTGACCGCCGAACAGCAGCACGAGCGCAATAATCACCACGCCGATCGTTTCCGACAGCGGTTGGGCGAGGCGATCGAGGCGGGCCAAGCGCAGGCTGTGACGAAACAGCTCGTCGGCGCGACGCTCAAAGCGCTGCGTCTCGTAACGCTCGGTGCCGAACGCTTTGATCACGCGCGCGCCGGAGATCGCCTCTTGCAGATACGCGGAAAGCTGGCCAAGTTTCTCCTGAATGCGCTTGCTCTTGCGCTTCAAGCTCTGGCCTGTGGCCCGATAGATCAAGCCAAAGAGCGGAACGATGATGAGCGCGGTCAGCGTCAGCTCCCACGAGATCGAGATCAGAATGATCAGCAGGGTGATCGCCGAGAGCGGATCGCGGACGGCCTGCGTGAAAACGCGCTGAAAGGTCAGACTCAGCACGTACACGTCATTCATCACGCTCGACATCACGTCGCCCGTGGCGCGCTTGTCAAAGAACTTGTAGGGGAGGCGCGCGAGCTGGCCGAAGAGCGTGTCGCGCAAGTCCTTGACCATCCGCTGTTCAACGTACGAGACGAAGTACATCTGTCCAAAGGCGAAGATGTTCTTCAGGAGAAAGACGAGAATCAGGGCCAGGCAAAGCTTGGGCAGCGTCTCGGCCGGAGTATCGCCGGCGAACCAGGACCACGACCAGTGTTTGAGGGAATCGTACCACCCTTGCGCCTGACCGAGCGGAAGCGGCGCGGCGTCTTCCTTGCCCGGCATGAAAATGATGCGCAGCACCGGAGCCACCAGCCAGAGTGAGAGCGCGTTGAAGAGCACGTAGAAAATCGTGCAGAACGCCGTCATGATGAGCGCGCCGCGATAGCGCTGGAACGGATTGATGTACCGCAGGTAGGTCGTCATGCCGCGGTCAGAGCGATGAAGAGCGTTTCGAGTTGCTCGGCCATGCGCGTCCAGTTGAAAGTGTCTTGAATCGCCAGCGTGCCCGCCGCGGACCAGCGCCCACAAAGCTCGCGGTCATGAAAGGCGCGCAGGATCGCGCTGGACAGCGCAATCGCGTCGCCCGGAAGCACGAGGCCGCCGCGCTGTTCGGCGGCGATAATTTCGGTCGAGCCGGGAATCGAAGTGGCGATGATGGGGACGCCGGCGGACCAGCTTTCGAGAATGAAGTTGGATACGCCTTCGCGGTAGGACGATGAGACGGAAAGATCCGCCTGCTTCAATACCGCGGCGAGATTCGTGGTGAACCCGCCGAGGCGGACGCTGTCGCCAACCTGACGCTCGTCGATGCGCCGCTGGATCGCAGCTTCCATGTCGCCGCGACCGAAGATCACGCAGCGCAAAGATGGCACGTCACGGAGCGCGAGGGCCATGGCTTCGACGAGCACGTCAAAGCCCTTGTCCGATTCGACGCGTCCGGCGGCGACAATCAAGAATTCGCCCGGCTGTTTGAGCGGCGGAACTTGCTCGCTCGATTCCGCGGAATCCACGCCGTTATAGATCACGTGAATGCGGTCGCGCTGAACCCAGGCGTGCTTGGCCAGCGACTCCTTCACGGCCTGCGCGTTCACGACGATGCCGTCGGGAAAGCGGCCGTAACGCAGGCGTTCCTTGAGCGTGTTGGGGAGATCGCGCGTAATCCCGTTGCGCATCACGTATTTCGCGGACGTCCCCAGGCGCGCGAAACCGCTCAACCAGTAATCGCGGCTGCGCGTGGGCAGCAGAATGTCAATCTCGCGTTCCGTGATCAACTTCCGCAGCTTGAACACCGTGAAGATATCGGCGTCATTCGTAAACGGCAAGGTGAGAAAATCGACCCAGCCGCGCTCGTGGCCTTGCCAGATCTCAAAGTTGCGAATCGCGATCGCGACCTGATGATCGCGCGACGCGAGTGTTTCCGCCGCGCGCAGCGTCCACTTTTCGTTCCCGCCCCAGACCAGTGATGAGTTTACGAAGAGGATGTTCAAGCAGAAATTGAAAATCGAAAATTGAAGTTCCGATGCCGACCAGCGGGCCCTATTTCAGAAGCAAGAGCTTGGTCGTAGTCGCTTGGGAGCCTGAGGTGAGGCGAGCGAAATAGAGGCCGGTGGCGAGGCTGTGCGCGTCCCATGCGAGCTCATGCCCGCCGGGAGTCGTGCGGAGCGCGAACCGCTGCACCGCGCGGCCGGTCAGATCGAAAACCGTCAGCTCCGCGCTCGCCGTGGACTCCACTGAATAGCGAATCGTGGTCGCGGAATTGAACGGATTCGGGTAGGCCGAAAGCGTGATATCGCGCGGCACGGCGGGAATGTCTGATGAAGTGGAAGCGGTTTCGCCGAGCAACACGATGTCGTGCTCGTATCCACCTACGTGCACGGTCAATGTTCCACTGTAACGGCCGCTGTGCGGCGGTGAGAAGCGGCAAGGGACCGCGAAGCTATCGCCGTAAGCGGGTGAGCCCCCGGGAGAGTACCACGGAAAGGTGGCATAAGCGCCTGCGAACGAGAGCGCCTGTTCCGTGTACACATAGGCCGTGTCCCAGACCGTGGAGCCGACCGGGACGGATGTGAAAGAGAGCGTGTCGGTGCTCTCGGACATGATCTCGGAGCGCGGTGCGAGCAGGTCGTCCCAGCCTCGCAGGCGCGGATCGAACCGCAGAGTGCGACGATAGCCCGTGCTGGTCCGCGTGGAGCGGTGCAGTTGACCCCGGCGCATCTGGACGATGCCGCCATAGAGATAGATCGTGCCACGATCATCCGGTTCGCACTCGCACACGTATCCGCTGTCGGGATCATTCTGATTCTCGAACGTGAAGCTCTCGCCGTAAGCATAGTACGCGCCGCAGAGCACGATGCTGGTCGAATCGTGATTGGTCTGATTCAATCCCAGTCCGCCGGAGTTCTCGCGACCATTCGCCACGGTGTTGAGAATCTTGATCTCGCCAGCGGCGGCGAGCGCGAAGTAATCGTGACTGCTGTCCGGCGTCGTACCCGTCAACGGGTCCGCGTCGGCATAAAGGATGTTATCCGCGATGCCGGCGCGTGCGTCCGTGCCGATAACAATTCTACCCGCGACAACTCCCGAGATCGTAAGCGGCCCGAGGAAGAAGAGATAGTTCTCCCCTGACGAGACCGGGTAGTGGAACTCCGTAAACGTACTGTCAAACGGAAGCCCGACAGGCCAAAGGTTAATGCGAATCGTGCCGCCCTGCAAAAGCAGCCGTGCTTGCATCTGAGGCGTCCCGTACACCGCGCCGCGATTCCAACACGCCTGCCGCAATCGCGTTACACCCATGCCAAGCGAGACAGGAGGCGCATTGAAGAATGGCGGTGGGCCGTGAAACTGCGGATTATAGCCGACGCCACGCCAGAAGTCATCCTCGGTAGTTGACACGCGGCCATAGAACACGGGAGCGCCCAAGATTGCGATCATGGAATTCGAGTGCACGTCCCCAGTGAAGGTGTCCGGCGGCATGAAAATGGGAATCCGGTCACCGAAGGAGGTCATCTCCTCATCCGTCAACCACTGATAGTTCAGCGCGTAGGCCGCGCCGAACAGCGTCGCGAGCAGCGCGACGAACAACAACCGTATGCCGGTTTGACTCATGATCAATTCCCCCGAATTGAGTGGGTTGGATCGCTATTTCAAGACCAAAAGCTTCTGGATGCGTATCTCCGAATTCGCGAGCAACTGGGCAAAGTAGATGCCTGTTGCCTGATCCGCCGCATCGTATGTCAGAGAACGAATGCCGGTGGAAGGAGCCAACACAAACTCGGCGACCGCTCGGCCGGTGATGTCGGAGATCAGCAATTGCCCTCCCTGTCCCGCCGGCAAGACATAGCTTAGAGTCGTCACCGAATTGAACGGATTCGGGTAGGCCGAAAGCGTGATGTCGTGCGGCAGAGCGGGATGATCGGCAACATCAAGCGTGCCCTCGCCCAGCAACCTCACTGGAAATGTCTGCCCGGCGATGTAGATGCTCAAGATGCCGCGGAAGTCTCCGGTATGGGGCGGAGTAAAGCGGCAGGGGACAGCGAAGCTGTCACCGTAGGCGGGTGATCCGCCGGGAGAGTACCACGGATAGGTCGCTGTCGCACCACCAAACGCGTACTGATCCGCGACGTACACGTACGCCGTGTCCCAGGCGGTGGAACCGACAACGACCGGCCCGTAGTCGAGGGTGTCCGTGCGATCGGGAAGCGGCTCGGCTGCCCACACAAAGTCGCTCCAATATCGAAGGCGATGGTCCCAGCGCAGTCGCAGATGATATCCTGTGCTTGTCCTGGTGGAGCGGTGCAAGTAGCCGCGACGACTCTGAACGAATCCGCCAAAGGTAAGCAAGTCGCCGCGGTCATCGGGTTGGCACGCGCAGACGTAACCGCTGTCGGCATCGTTCTGATTCTGAAACGTGATGCTGCCGCCAAGCGCGTAGTAGGCGCCGCACAGCACGACATCGGTCAGGTTCGGGTCGGTCTGGGCATCACCTAATCCGCCGGAATTCTCGCGTCCGTTCTCCGGCGTGTTGAGCACGACGATGCTCCCCTCGGCCGCCAACGCGAAATAGTTCGGACTATATTGAGGTGTGACGCCCGTCAGCGGGTCCGAGTCAACATACAGGATATTATCGAGGATGCCGGCGGAGTGAGACGTACCGATGGTGAGTCTGCCGGCCACGCGACCTGCAATCTCGATGGGACAGTCAAAGAAACAACAGAGACCGTAATCCCCGTTCAGCAGCGGGATCACAAAATGATCGGTGCTGTCGAAGGGAGTCCCGGCAGGCCACCGATAGACGTGGACCAGATTCGAATCCAACAGGAGTCGGCAGATCCACTCCGGGCCGAACGAGAAGAATCTTCCTTGACCGGCGCTGCATTGCCTGAGGTGTCCAGGGCTTCCCCCGACATAAATCCCGGGCGCATTGAACTCCGGCGGCGGCCCGAGAAACTGGGGATCGTATCCCGTTCCATGCCAGAAGTCCGACGCGGTCGTGATAACCCGACCGTAGAACACCGGGTCCTGCATGATGGCGATCTGGCTGTTCGAACGAACATCGCCCTCAAGCGTGTCGCCATGCCAGAACTTAATACGGTCACCCCAGACCGTCAACTCCTCATCCGTCAGCCACTGATAGTTCAGCGCGTCCGCCGCCCCCACCAACGCGATCAACAGCGCCGCGAACAATAACCGCTTTCCCGTCGTACTCATGATCAATTCCCCCGAATTGAGTGGCAAAAGTCTGCGAGCCAGCCCAAACAGCCACCCCGGGGCCGGTTTGGGATCTGGACTTTGAGATTTGGGATTTTCTCCCCACTCGTAATATCGCAATTTTTGGAGCAAATCTCAAACATTCCTGAGCTTTACGAACCGAAAACGACACCGGCCAGCCTTGACTATTCGTGACTTTTTTCGCATATTCTGGATTGTGCCTGCGGGAGCAATTGTGTAGAATCGGTCACATCCGAAAACGCTCTCAAGATGCTGATTATACAGATATTACGACACCATGACGCTCGATGAAATGCCGTTCGGAGCACGCTGCCGGATTCTCTCCGTGGACGAGTCCTCCGATAGTCTGTTGCGGCTGATGGAGATGGGCCTCATCCCCGGGGCCAGCGTCGTGATGGAACGATCCGCCCCGTTCAATAGTCCTTTCAGTGTCCGTTTGCCCGGCTGCACCCTTGCCGTGCGCAGGGAGGATGCCGAGCTTGTGCAAGTTGAACCGCTGCCCGATCAGGCCGCGAAGCCCAAATTACCGTGACCACGCTGTCCGCCCCGACCACGACTTCGCTGCTTGAAGAAGCCAGCAAGCGGTTCGAACCCGTCCCCGATTTTCCCGTGCCGGGGATCATGTTTCGTGATATTTCGCCGCTCTTGATGTCGCAGCCTCATTTTCACGCGACGATCTCGGCACTGACCCACAAAGCGTCCCGCAAACCGTTCGCCGAGGCCGACACGATCCTGGCCATCGATGCGCGCGGCTTCCTGTTTGCCTCGCCGCTCGCGCTCAATCTGAAGCAGGGGCTGGTGATGGTGCGCAAAGCCGGGAAGCTGCCGAACAGCGATATGCGAGGCGACCAGAAAACGGAGTACGGCGCGGACGTGCTCACCTTTCAGTCGCGGTTTGTGACCGGCAAGCGCTTCTTTGTCGTCGATGATGTCGTCGCGACTGGCGGAACCATTGACTCCGTGATGCAAATGGCGAAGGATTGCGGCGGACACTATCTCGGGACGCTGAGCGTGCTCGACCTGCGCTACTGCAGAACCGATGATCGCCCCGATATCGCCTCCGTTTTTCACATGGATCATCCGGCCGGTCCGGTCAACCTAACGCGCGACTAAGGCAGGATCGTTTGGCAGTGCCGGTTCAAATATCCACCACGTTCAGCTCTCCCAAACGGCGCGTGATTGCCATCGCCGGGAATCCGAACGCGGGGAAGACGACTGTCTTCAATGCCCTGACTGGCACTCGCCAGAAGGTGGGCAACTACCCCGGCGTCACCGTCGAACGCAAGATCGGACAACTGCGCCTGCCGGCCGGCGAGATCGTGGACGTGGTCGATACGCCGGGCTGCTACAGCCTGGCCGCGCGATCACCCGAAGAACAAGTCGCGCACGATGTGCTGCTCGGTGAACTGCCGGGTGAAGCGCGACCCGATCTCGTCGTGGTCGTCGTCGATGCTTCAAATCTACAGCGGAATCTCTTTCTCGCCACACAACTGCGCGACCTGGGGATTCCGCTTATCGTTGGGCTGAACATGATGGATGTCGCGCGCGAACGCGGCATGGAGGTTTCGGCCGAAAAACTTTCGACCGCGCTGGGTTGCCCGGTCGTGCCGCTGGTGGCCCGCAAGGGCGAGGGCATGGCCGAGCTGATCGAGTCGCTGGAACTTTGCAACTGCGAAGACTGCGGTTGCGGTGTCCCGCGCTTTATCGATTGCCTGCCGTCGGCGCTGGAAAAACCCGTGATGACCCTGGCCGCGGGCTTGGTGGACAGCGGCTTCGCCGACGAGACCACGGCGCGCGCGCACGCATTGTGGCTCTTGATTTCCACCATCGAAGGCGACGATGCCGTGCGAATTTCACCCGCCCAGGCGGCACTGACTCGGCGCGTCCTGAGCGAATTGCACGTCTCCACCAAGCAATTGCGCGCGGTGGAAACCAGCGCGCGCTATCGCTATCTGAAAGACCTGATGTTCGCCGCGGCGTGCGTCGATCAGGACCTGCCGCATCGACTGACCGACCGGCTCGACAGAGTATTGCTCCATCGCGTTCTGGGTCCGCTGACGTTTCTCGGCCTGATGGCCATCGTCTTTCAATCCATCTTTTCCTGGGCGGCTCCCGCGCAAGACCTGATTGAAGCCGGAGTCGGTATGTTCGCGCGCGGAGCCGACGCGCTGCTCCCCGCCGGGTTGTTTAAGGCGCTGATCATGGACGGGATGATTGCGGGCGTCGGCAACATCCTCGTCTTCCTGCCGCAAATCCTGATTCTGTTCCTGTTTATCGGTCTGCTCGAAGATGTCGGCTACATGGCGCGCGCCGCGTTCCTCATGGACCGCCTGATGGCGAAAGTCGGATTGGACGGTCGCGCGTTCCTGCCGCTGCTCTCGAGTTTCGCCTGTGCGATCCCGGGGATTATGGCGACCCGCACCATCGCAAGTCGCAAGGATCGAATCGTCACGATCCTGGTCGCGCCGCTGATGTCGTGCAGCGCGCGCCTGCCGGTGTACGCGCTCGTGATCGGCACGGTCTTCGTGGCCGGACAATCCGTGCTCGGCATCTTCACCGTCGGCGGACTCGTGCTCATGGCCATGTACACGCTGTCGATCTTCGCCGCGATCAACATGGCCGCGATCTTCAAGAAGACCATTCTGAAAAGTCCGCCGCCGCCGCTGTTTCTCGAATTGCCAACCTACAAGCTGCCGTCGTTCAGGACGCTGGGGCTGAATTTGCTCGACCGCGCCAAGCTGTTTGTGGTTCGCGCGGGTACCGTGATCCTGGCGGCGACGGTCATTCTGTGGGCGGTGATGAACGTGCCCGCGGTCAAGACCGACCGCGCGGTCTTTGATTCCCAACGCGCCGCCGTCAACGGGAATCCTGCAATCGACGAGCTAACGCGCACCGCGCAAATGGCCGCGATTGACGGAACCGAAGCGGCGCTGCTCAGCGAGCACAGCATCGGCGGCCAATGTGGAAAATTGATCGAGCCTGTCATCGAACCGCTGGGGTTTGACTGGAAAATCGGAATCGGAATTATCGCGAGTTTCGCGGCGCGTGAACTCTTCGTCAGCTCGATGGCCGTGGTGCACGGGATCACCGATGCAGATGAGAATTCGCCGAGTTTGCGCGAGAAATTGCAGTCAGAAGTCTATCCCGCGACCGGACGACGCGTATTTACGCCGCTCGTGGGTGTCGCGCTGATGGTGTTCTACGTGCTCGCCTGCCAGTGCATGTCCACCGTGGCGATCGTGCGGCGGGAAACGGCCAGCTGGCGCTGGCCGATCTTCATGGTGATCTATATGTCGGGGCTGGCTTGGCTCGTCACATTCGCCGTATATCAGGGCGGCAAGCTGATGGGGTTGGGGTGATGAGCGGCGCCATGGACATCTTGCTGGTTGGTCTGGCGATCGCGGGAGCAATGAGCTATTTGTGCTACCGGGTCGTCCGCTCGCGCCGCCACGCCGAACGCGATTGGTCAACGGGCAAGGCGCAGGCCTGCAGCTCGTGTCCGGTCGTCGAGATCCGCAAGCTCCAGCTCGAAAAACGTCCGCCCGCGCGCTGATGAACGGAATTCGCAGTGGAGCGTGGAATGAAAACGGGCACCCCGCGGGGTGCCCTGTTGTTGTCGATTCGCTTCGCCACGAATGACGGCGGATAACTTGACCAGACTATGGCTTGCGGGACTTCGCGGCGGCGATCAAGGTCTCGAGCCGGTCAACATTGTGCATGAGGTCGAACTCGTTGACCGCAAATGCCCGCGCATTCGCGCCGAGTTGCCGGCGCCGATCCGCGTTCGAGCACAGCGCACGCACCGCGTGCTCCAGTTCGTCGAGGCGGGACACGCGAATGCCCAACTGGTTGCGCTCGATCAGCGAGTCGGGGTCGGCCTCCCACGAGACGACCGGAACCCCGTGCAGCCAGCTCTGAATAAAGGTATTCGGAAAGCCCTCGAACGGCAGACTGGTCTTAACGTGCAAGTGCGCGCGTTGGAACACCGCGTTGACCTGCTCCAACGGAACGAAATCCCCGAACGTGAAGTTGGGACATTCCCGGGCGGTACGGTGCACGCGTGACGAATCGATGTCATCGTGCAGCCGGCCGATCATCAGGAAGTCGGCATCCACGTCGCGGCAGCGACGGGCAAGGTCCAGAAACGCCCACGGACGTTTCAACCGCTTGACAGAATCGGCCCACAGGATCAGCGGCTTGCCTTCGTGGCGTTGAACCGACGATTCGGGAATCGGGGAGTGGCTGTTGCGCAGGATTTCGGCGCGAATTCCCAATTTGGCGAAGTCCTGCTGCTGGTCCGCCGTCTGCGCCAGTACGAGATCCGCGCGGGCACGCCCCCGCCGCGAAAGGTGATTGTAGTAAACGTGACGCGGGGAGCGCTTGAGAAAGTGCCACAGCGATTGGTACTTCCAGCCGAAGGCGAGATAGGGCCAGGCCTGACTGTCGTAGCGGGAGGCCGCGGCCCAAATCGACAACGCACGGTCCGGCGCCGCCAGATTTCCGCACGCGGCATAGACGTCGAACGCGCGAGTGTACGTCACGTCCGGCCTGAGCTCGGAGAGTAATCTGTGTAGCGCGCAGTCGGTTCCGTGCCAGGCGCTGAGTTCGTCCGGCAGACCGTGCAGCGTCACGCCGGCGAGTTCCGCGCGCGAATGCTTGCCGTCCGAAAACACGTAGTGCGACTCCCAGCCGCGACGGCGCAACTCGGTGGCGAGCAGCCAGGCCTGCTGCTCCGCGCCACCGGTGGCGCGGCTGTGATGATACTGCAGGATGAAGACGATGCGCGACAAGTTCCGGCTTATCAACTCCCGTCAATTAGAGGATCTGAAGTAACAACTTCCTATGTGCGGAATCTGCGGCATTATTGATCCGGTCAACAAGGTCAATCCCGATTTACTCGCGCGCATGACCCAGATCATGGTTCATCGCGGTCCGGATGCCGGCGGCACATGGATCAACGAGGACCGCACGGTCGGATTCGGCAATCGCCGGCTGGCCATCATCGACCTCGATCCGCGCAGCAATATGCCGTTTCAGAGCGATGACGGGTCGCTGGTCATCACGTACAACGGCGAGATCTTTAACTTCGCCGATGTGCGATCCGTACTGGAAAGCAAAGGACACCGGTTTCGCACGCACTCCGATACCGAAGTCATTCTCCACGCCTATCAGGAGTGGGGGCTCGACTGTATCGAGCAGTTCCGCGGCATGTTTGCCTGGGCGCTCTACGATCGCACGCGACGACGGGTGTGGTTAGTGCGCGACCGGTTGGGAATCAAACCGCTGCTGTACTACCACCGCGATGCGACGTTCGCCTTCGCCTCGGAACCGCAGCAATTCAGCGCGAGCGGCGGCTTCGACTGCGAACTGGACCTGACGGCGCTCTATGACTGCCTGGTGTACCTCTATATTCCCGCTCCCAAGACGGCCTTCAAGCATCTCCGCAAATTAGAGGCCGGACACTGGTTGCTGTATGAAGACGGCAAGGTCACGATCCGCCGCTATTGGGACGTCCCGGTGTTCGGCGAGCACGTCATCGATGAGCAAACCGCCGTTCAGCGACTCAGCGAGCGCATCGACGAGGCGGTGAAATTGCGGCTCGTGTCCGACGTGCCGGTCGGCTCGCTGCTCTCCGGTGGACTCGATTCCAGCTGTGTCACCTGGCACGCGCAGCAGAACCACACCGGACCGCTGCATACGTTTTCCATCGGATTCGCCGAGGCCGAAAACAACGAGCTGGATTACGCCAACGCCGTCGCCAAGCTCGTCGGCAGCCATCACATCTCCCGCATCTACAAGCTGAATGCCGCGCGCGGCGACACGCACAAGCTCATGCTGCTGTACGGCGAGCCGCACGGAGATTCATCGATCTTCCCGACGGCCGTCGTCTGCGCCATGGCCCGGGAACACGTCACCGTGGCCCTCTCCGGCGACGGCGGTGACGAACTGTTCTGGGGCTACACGCGCTATCTGGAATACGCCGATTTCAATGCGCGCCGGCTGCCGCTGCGGAGCGCCGGCGGACGTATGATCAGGGCCGCAATGCCGCTGCTCGCGCGCGGGCGCTATCGCCTGTTGCGCTACTGTCTCGACGAGTTCGACCTGTGGACCGTCCTACAGGACGGCTTCCTGCCGCACGATCTCGGCAAGCTGCTCAGTCCAGACGTGATCGACGCCGTGCGCGGAACCGATCCGTACTGGTCCTATCGCAAGCACTGGCGGAGCGAGCTGCCGCTGGCGACGCGGCTGCAATATCTTGACTTGAAGACCTACCTCGCCGACGACATCTTGGTCAAGGTGGATCGCGCGTCGATGTCGGTCTCGCTCGAAGCGCGCGTGCCCCTGCTGGATCACAAACTGGTCGAAGAGGTGTTCTCCTGGCCGGACAACATTCGCAGCGACGGACGGACGCTGAAGGATCTATTCAAGAAATCGCTGGCGGAAGTGCTGCCGCCGGCCATACTGCAGAAGCGCAAGCAGGGGTTCTCGATTCCCTGGAAACGCTGGATCTCCGACTGGAGCGAGTTCCACGATCTGCGCGGCGACGGACGATTCTATCGCAAGGACGTCCGGCTGCCCGAACATTACACGGCGATGATGCTGCAACTATGGCTGAATGAGCGCAACGGAATATAACGTCGCGGCGGCAAACATGCAAGAGACGGCCTCAAACCGATGACGGCTGATCCGGCCACCAACCCGCCGCGGCCGCGCCGCCGTGTGCTGCAAAATGTGCTGTTCTCGGTACTGACGAAGGCCGTCTCCGCGGCCTTTTCGTACGTCACGACGCGATTGCTGCTCGACTGCATGTCGGTGGAAGAGTTCGGCTTGTACTCCCTGCTCTTCACCGGAATTCTGGTGGGCGACGGCTTGGCGATTCTGCTGCGCTGGGGGATTCCCAATGTCCTGTTTCGCTTCCTGCCGGAATATTATGCGCGTGCGAACTACCGGATCATTGAAGCGCTGCACCGGCGGGCCAATCAGATCACGATCATCACCGGAATTCTGGCGCTGGGTCTGGTGTACGTGTTCGCCACGCCGCTGACGGAGCTCCTGAAACAACCGGGAGCGGAGCCGCAACTGCGAATCTTCGCGGTGGGTGGATTGGCGTTCCTGATCTCGGAAAACTACCGCATTCTACTCGCGAGCCTGTTTCAACAGCGCACGATCTTCTTTGTCATTACGATTTACAATGCGCTGCGATTGGCGGCGATCTTCTATGTCTGGCAGTGGGCGCGGTCGTTGGATTCCGTCGTGATCGCCGAAACGCTGCTCATGATCGCGTGCCTGCTGCTCTATCTCGCCGCGCATTGGCAAAAAGTCCGGCCACTCTTTCAATCCGCCGCCGCTTCCGACGAGGAGGTCCCCTGGCGGCGCTTCCGCCGCTATGCCGGGATGACCTATGTCAATGAAGTCGGCGTGACCGTGCTCGGCGAGGCGACGAACTTGTTTCTGGTCTCGGGAATGCTGGGCGGCATCGCGGCAGGATATTACGGACTCGCGAATCGGATCCTCAATATCGTGCGCGGCGTGCTGCCGAACAAACTGTTGGACTCGGTGATCGATCCGCTGTTCTACAGTGAATACGGTCAGCAAAAAGCGCGCGCGGAATTCGGCTACAACCTGCTGATGAAGACCGCCGCGTTCGCGACGATTCCCACCGCGGTCTGGCTCGGACTGATGGCCCGACCCGTGATCGTGGACTTGTTCGATGCGCGCTATGGCGACGCCGCGCCGATCATCTGGATCAGCGCGTTGTTCTTCCCCATGACTACGCTGCGTACGCCGCTCGCGATTCTCGTGCAGAATGCGGAGCGCATCGATCTGCTCATCTTCAGCAAGGTTTGGGGAATCGGCAAGATTCTCGCCGGCTTGTGGTTAGTGCCGACGGGTGGAGCGATTGCGATGGCCTGGATCGCGGGCGTCGCGCTCACCGCGCAGAACGTCACGCTTTACTATTGGATCACGACTAAACTGCGCACGCGAACCGACCTGTGGGGCTTGGCGAAGCAGGTAATCAATGGCATCGTCGCCGGGCTGTTGTGCTGGCCGTTGCTTGACTACTTTCACGGAGTCGCGGGAATCGCGGCGAGCGTCTTCGTTTACGGCGGACTGTTTCTCGGCTTGAGCCTGCTGAACAAATCGTTCACCCGTGAAGAGCGCGACTTCATCAACACGCACCTCAAACGGAACGTGTGGCATTTCTAAACCGTCCTCCGTGCTCCGTGATGACAGGCTGCCGCGCACCCGGCCGGATTCGGAATCGCTCTTGGCGGCGGCGGCACTTGTCTCCAAGTGCCCCCATTCGGAAGGCTTCTTCTTGGCGGCACTTGTCTCCAAGTGCCCCATTCGGGGGAGAGATTGCGCGCGCGAAATCGTTGGATCGACCTCACATCTTTTCAGAAGGGGCACATGCAGACATGTGCCGCCAAGGCAATCATCCCCGCCGAGCCGGGTTAAGTCCGCGCAACCCGGCCGGAATCGGTATTTCTCTTGGCGCCACTTGTCTTCAAGTGCCCCAATCGGGAGAGAGATTGCGCGCCCGAAATCGTTGGATCGACCTCACATTTTTTCAGAAGGGGCACATGCAGACATGTGCCGCCAAGGCAATCATTCGGAACGCTCTTTCTTGGCGGCACTTGTCTCCAAGTGCCCCAATCGGGGGAGAGATTGCGCGCCCGAAATCGTTGGATCGACCTCACATTTTTTCAGAAGGGGCACATGCAGACATGTGCCGCCAAGGCAATCAATCGGAAGGCTCCCTCTTGGCGGCACTTGTCTCCAAGTGCCCCAATCGGGGGAGAGATTATCAGCCCCGCCGAGCCGGGTTAAGTCCGCGCAACCCGGCCGGAATCGGAAATGACCCCCAAGGAAACCTCGTCATAATTCAAATGTACAGCAACTTACAAATTTAAACAACATTTCTCTTGACTTTAAATTACAAATTTCGTATATTGCCGCCATGTCAGTCTGCTATATCAATACTACCGACCCTTACAGCTTTCAGTCCGCTGATCAATCCGTCCTGTATCCCGCCACTTCAAAAACAGCGCAATTCCATATCCGGACAGGCTTAAACCAGTTTGTTTGGTCAAAAAACATTTTTATCTGACCCTCTAAATTGTCGCTTTCATCTGCATCGCGCATGTCCATTATCCAAACTCACAAGCTCTCCAAGTCCTACTACCTCGGTCCGGTGGAAGTGCCCGTGCTTCACGAAATCGACTTCGCGGCCGAGCAGGGACAACAAATCGCCGTGGTCGGGCCGTCGGGAGTCGGCAAGAGCACACTGCTGCATATTCTCGGAGCGCTCGATCGACCGACATCCGGCGATGTAATTGTGGATGGCAAGGAAGTTAATCGGCTGTCCAGCGATGAACTGGCAATTCTGCGCCGTGATCGCGTGGGTTTTGTGTTCCAATTTCATCACCTGCTGCCGGAATTCTCCGCGCTGGAAAACGTCTTGATGCCGGCGCGACTGAAGGGCGAAGGCGAGACCGAATCCGCGTTGCGACGAGCCAGGCAGTTGCTTGGGGAGGTCGGGCTGTCGCATCGGCTGGATCACCGACCGGGCGAGCTGTCCGGCGGAGAATGTCAGCGGGTGGCGCTGGCGCGGGCACTAATCAATACGCCGCGGATTCTGATCTGTGATGAACCGACAGGGAACCTCGACGGGGAGGCAGCCCTCAACTTGCAAAAGATCCTCGAACGATTGGCACGCGATGAAAAGACGACACTGATCGTCGCTACGCACAACATCGAGTTCGCCCGCGCGATGGACCGCGTGGTCAGGTTGCACGACAAGAAATTGGAAGAGATCACCGTCGCCGCCGAGTAGGTGCGGTCAGAGCATGCCCTTCAGGAGCTCCGCGAACGCCCGCGCATCTGTGGGTGCGTGTCCCGAGAAGTGATTGTTGAAATAGCCGAAGACCGGAAAGTCACGGCGAATCCAGTCCACTGTCTGTTCCGCCCACCACTGCAAATCCGGCGTGCGGTCTTCCTGCCGTTTGCTGTACTCGGTGATCTTCTCATGATCGCCCAGGAACCGGAGGTACACAAGCTCACCGGTTACTTGCGTATCGCGCGGCATCCACGGATGATCGACCCAGCACAGCGGCAGCCGACGCGCGGCCAACTCCGCCGGTAATCCGCTCTTCAGCCAGCGGCGGTTCCTGATCTCGACTACGAAGCGGAATTCGCTGCGCGGCAAGTGGTCAAGAAACGCGAGCAAATCGCCGAGCCGCTCGGGTGTGAAGCCGTAAGGAAACTGGAACAACACCGGTCCGAGATGATCGCCGAGCGCTGCGACGGTTTTCAGGAACCCGGTGATTTCAGATTCGCAATTGCGCAGCGACTTGGTGTGCGTGATTTCCTGCGGAACCTTGAGCGCGAATTCAAAGCCGGGCGGAGCGATTTCGGCCCAACGTTGCACGCGGGAGAGCGGCGGCGTGCCGTAGAAGGTGCTGTCCACCTCGACGCTATTGAACTCGCGACAATAGAGTTCCAGCCAGCGCGTGGAGGCCGCCCTCTCCGGGTAGAAGTTTCCCCGCCAGTCCTTGTAAGACCAACCGCTGGTCCCCAGCCGCAGTGCGTTCATCGGTTTACCGCAACCCCCTTAAACTATTCAAAAGATTGAACTATCGGATTGTAAGACATGCGGTGAGCATGCCTCTTCTCGTCAGGCTCAGCGGAGTGCGCAGTGCCCAGCCGAGCGCGGCGGAACTAAAGGGCGAGCTGCGCCATTTCACATATAGTGGCGGCACATAAGTCGCCCAGATCAGACTTCATGACACGGAGTACCCTCGGATGCAGAAGAACATAGGAAGCGTTGACCGTACCGTCCGCATCGTGGCGGGCGCGGTCATCCTGCTTGTCGGCTACCTTAACCACAGCTGGTGGGGACTTGTGGGGCTGGCGCCCCTCGCCACCGCGTTCATTGGCTGGTGCCCGCTCTATGCTCCGTTCGGTTTCAAGACTTGCAGCGTCAAGAAAGCATGATCTGAGCGTCCGCCGCTCTGCATAGCGGTTAACAGCGACGCCGAGACCCGACGTCATAGCCGGAGCGCCGAAGGGCCACGAATTTCGTGGCCCTTTCTTCTGAGCGCTATGCGCCGAAGTCCAGCCCGTAGTCCGGGACCAGCGCGTACACATCGGGATTCACAGACTGCTCCCAGCGACTCTGCGCAAGCAACGCGATCGACGCGACGGTTGCCTGATGGGCAGAGGCAACACTCGGGATGTGATCGTCCAGTTGTTCGCGGAAAGTCGGAGGCAGCTTGAGCACGCCGGGACCGACCAACAGCGTGGAGGCGCCGAGCATCGCGGGGAGGTCGTCTTCACCAATAACACAATGCCCTTCAAGGACCGCGAGGTCGCTGCCGGCATACACGGCGAAATGATGCCGCCCGCGACGCGCAGGCGAAATCACCGCAATCCGATTGGCCGCTCCGAGCGACGCATAAGCGATCACTTGCAGCGAGGATACCGGCCAGACCGGTAAGCCGGCGGCGTAGGCAAAGCCCTTGGCAAATGCCAGACCGACGCGCAGACCCGTAAACGATCCCGGGCCGTTGCCCAGGGCGATGCCCGTGAAGTCGCGCGCGCGAAGATCCAATTCGCGAAGCAACGCTTCCACCGTCGACGCAAAGAGATCGCGCTTGGGCACTCTCCGCTCGACCAGGACAGCGCCGGCGTCGCTGATTCCGACCACGCCGTCATCCGCGGAAATATCAAAGCAAAGCAAGCGCTTCATAAGGATGGGCGATGCACGGTAATCAGGCGCTCCTGCTCCGTCACGCGGACCAGCGTGAGCCAGATCGTGTTGGGCGGCAGAACCTCGCGCACACGCTCGGCCCATTCCAGCACGACGACTCCACCGCGGTCAAGATATTCCGCGAATCCCATGCCCACAAAAGTTGCGGCACCGGCCAGGCGATACATGTCGCCGTGGATGAACGGCAGCCGCCCCGTGTATTCCAGAATGTAGTTGAAGGTCGGACTGATGATCTCCGCGGTCACGCCGAGACCGCGGCCGATGCCCTTGGCGACCACGGTCTTACCTGCGCCCAACTCGCCGGTGAGCGCGAGCACCGCGCCGGGCTGTAGGGTCTTCGCGAAGCCTTCCGCCCAGACCAGAGTTTCCGCGACGGAGTGCGTCGTGATTCGCTCAGTGGACATGACTGCCGATGAACTCACGCAGTGTTGTTCGCGGCGGGCCAAACAGCGCATTTGCGGCGGTTGGATCGCCGATTTCGCCGGTAACTTCCATAGCGGCCATCAGGTCCAGATAGCGTTGATAGAACACGTCGTTCAGATTCCGGTTGCGCAGCCGGGCGATGGGGAGTTCCTCGACCGCGACGCCGGGCAAGTGAGACGAACACCAGACGGAGAGTGCTTCGGGAATCGACAGCGCCGCGGGCCCGTGGATCCAGAGCTGCCGGTTCGCGCAGTCGGGCATTTCCAGTGCGCGGACGACGCGGTCGGCATAGTCCGTAGCCGCGAGCCAGTGGTACCTGTGGCGCTGATGGCCGGGGACAAGCGCCCGGCCGTCCTCGCTGAACCAGCGGATTCCCTCCATGAACCACGACGGATAGAAGAGCGTGAATGGTACGCCGCTGTCGGCAATGAGCTTCGAGCCACCGAACAGCGCCGCATCGCACAAGAAATCGCGCGCGGGATCCAGCGGCGGATCACCAACGATGCTGGAAATCCGGGCAACGTGATTCACGCGCGCCGCGGCCACAATATTCCGGTAGCCGGACCAGACGGCGGCATCCGCCGACGAGATCCGGTCGAGATTCAGATTGAGGTGAACGGCTTGACAACTGCTCAGAGCCGCGATGGCGTCATCCAAACTCAGCAGATCAAGTTCGGCATACTCGACGCGATCCCCGCAGCGTGCGCGAGCGTTCCCGGCGCTGCGCGTGAGCACACGGACTTTATGCCCGGCCTCCAGTAAACGAAAAGCCACGGGCCGGCCGAAATTTCCCGTGGCTCCGACAACCGCAACACGCATGCGATCCTCTGCTCAGAACGCCGTTAATCCCTGTCCGTCGAGTAGCGGACGCTACTCCAAGTCGAGCGAGCCGTTTTCCTCTTCCGGCGGTTTGGCCTTCGGAGCTTTTGCATAGGTCGCATCGGCGGAGCGCATGCGAGCCAGCACGGGCAAATCCAACTCCGTCCCGGCGAGCAGGTCCTCAATCGTCATCACCTGCAACCTGCGATGCTTCGTGTCCTGATAGTCGGAGTGGTAGAAGCCCGCTGTGACCGCCTCTTTGAGCATTGCCGCCGTCGGGTTCTCAAGCGTGATCAGAACCCCCATTGCGGCCTTCTCGCGTTCGACCACGTGTCCGAGATCGCGAACGTCCTTCACCGAGACACCGCCGCCTTTGACGGAAATCATGATGTGCTGCGGCTTACGCGACTTGCCGTCAAAAAAGGTACGCACGCCGTCAATGCCGCGATCCGCGCCCTTCTTACGCTCGTCGCGCTCGGGCGCCGCATCGACCAGGCTCAGCGCCCACCACTGGAACTCATATTTGTCATCGGCAGCCAGCGTGCGCGCGCTGGCCAGGTCCACCGGTTCGCCGACGACGGCATACTTGGCTTTCGCGCCGAAGGAATCCTTGAGCCGCTGCTTAATGAGTTTGATGGCGAGATGCGTGACGTCGATGCCGATCCACTTGCGGCCATGTCGCTGGGCGACCGCGATGGCAGTGCCGCAGCCGCAGAACGGATCGAGGACGACGTCCTTGTCATTCGAGCTCACTTGAATGATCCGTTCAAGCAGCGCCTCCGGCTTTTGCGTGGGATAGCCAAGCCGTTCCGCGGCTTGAGAATTGATCGGCGGAATGTCGTCCCATAGACACTGCAGCACCGTTCCCTTGTTCTCGTCGAGATAACGCTTGAGCCGGATGCCGCCATTGCGCGTGAAGTGCAGCTTGCGGGCTTTGTCCAATTTCTTCATCGTGGCGAGCGGGCAGCGCCAGAGCGAAGTGACGCCTTTGTACTCGTATTCGTAGCCGCCGCCGGTCAGACCTTTTGCGGACAGGTCATAGTCCGCCCACTTTCTGCCATCGGGATCCGCATGGCGAAACCGGGATAGATACTCTTGATCGTGAGGAGTGTAGATCTGATTCCATTTCCACTTGTCGGACCTGGTGTAGAACAGAATGATATCGACGTTGGCGCCGTATTTCTTCGGATCATTGTGCGCACCGGTGCGCTTCCAGGTGATCTCGTTGCGAAAATTCTCGGGACGAAAGATCGCGTCCATCAGGAGTTTCAGGTAATGGCTGGCGGTCGGATCGCAGTGCAGATAGATAGAACCCGTGGATTTCAAAAGGCGCTTGAGTTCGACCAGCCGCGGAGCCATCATGGCCAGGTAGGCGAGCATGTCGCTGCGGCCCAGCAAGCGCTCGAAGGCCTCCAGCGCCCGGCCGACATGGCCGCCGCGAGTCACGGTCTCTTCGTAGGCCGATTCGGCGGTGGTATCCCACTTCCACGTATCCTCGAAAGCCATAATCTGTGCCGCCGCGCGTGTGCCGCTCTGCTCCTTGAACAGCACATTGTAGTCCTGATTGCTGCTGAAGGGCGGATCGAGGTAGATCAGGTCCACGGACTCATCCGGCAACAGCCGTTGGTCGCGGAGAAGCTTCAGATTATCGCCGTAGAAGAGAGTGTTTTGCACGGGTTGATACTATCCCTTGCCTTCCAAGATGGCGACGGGGAGGATCATCTCTTCAAGCGAGCAGCCACCATGTTGGAAGCTGTCCTTGTAGAGGGCGAGGTACTTGTTGAAATTCGTCGGATAGACGAAGTAATAATTCTCTTTGGCGATGATGTAGCCGGAGTTGATTCCGCGCTTGGGCAGGCGGAAGCGCTCGGGACGATCCACGATGATCGCCTGCCGCTTTTCAACTTTCAGGTTGCGGCCGTGTTTGTAGCGGAGATTCGTCGAGGCTTCACGGTCGGAAATGACTTTCGAACCTTTCATGCCGCGAATCGAGCCGTGATCGCTGGTGACGATCACCGTCCACTTCTGCTTGGCGAAGGATTGCAGGATCTGGCGCAGGCTGGAATGCTCGAACCAGGCTTTGACCACGCTGCGATAGCCGGCTTCGTGGGGCAGCATTTCGCGGATAACTTCACTCTGGCCGCGACTGTGGCCAAGCATGTCCACAAAATTGAAGACCATCGACACGAGGCGATTGTTGAAGTACTGCTGGACCTTTTTCGCGGTGTTGTTGGCCTCTTCGGGGTCCAGGATCTTCACATACTTCGGTTCGGGATCGAGGGCAATGCCGAGCTTCTGCAACTGCTTGTCGAGCAACTGTCGCTCGAATCGATTGCTGGAGAGTTCGTCGTCCTCGCTGCGCTTCCAGAGGTCGGGATATTCCGACTCGATGTCGCCCGGGTAGATCCCCGAGAAGAGCGCATTGCGGCTGTAGGGAGTCGCCGTGGGTAGAATCGAGTAGTGGAAATCGCGCGTGATCCGGTAGTAGTCATAGAGAAACGGCTCGATGGCCATCCACTGATCGTAGCGCATGGCATCGACGACCAGATAGAGCACGTTTTCGCCCGCGTTGAGGCGCGGAATGATCCACTTGCGCACGACATCGGGCGACAGCGGCGGCGCGTCCGTCTTGCCCCACACCCAGTCCTCGTAGTGCTCCTCGACGAACTTGCCGAACTCGATATTGCATTCCTCGCGCTGACCTTCGAGCGAGCGTTTCAGCCCTTCATCGGGATAGGCATCGAGCTCGATCTCCCAGCCGGAAAGCCGGGCGTGAATGTCGCCCCAGTCCCGCCACGACGGACCGTACATCAGCCGCTGCGAAATCTCACGGAACTCGGTCAGGTAGTCGCGCGTAACGATCTTCTGCTGAATCTGCCCCTTTTCGAGCACTTTCTTCAGCGCGACCAGAATCTGCGTCGGATTCACGGGCTTGGTCAAGTAGTCCGTGATCTTGCCGCCGAGCGCCGTGTCCATCAGCGACTCTTCTTCCGACTTCGTAATCATGATCACGGGCAGGTCGGGGCGCTTGTCCTTGATGACAGCGGCGGTCTCGATGCCGTCCATGCCGGGCATGTGCTCATCGAGCAAGACGAGATCGTAAGGCTCAGACATGACGCGCGTGATCGCGTCCGCACCGTTTGTCACCTTGGTCACGAGATAGCCGTACTGGCCGAGGAACAGGCAATGTGCTTCGAGCAGATCGATTTCGTCGTCCGCCCAGAGAATGTGCTTCGGTTCAGGCATGTGGGGTCCTGGGGTGGATCATGGAGATGTCTGGAATGTCAAACCGAAGCGCGAGGAGCATGGGGGAGATGAGAAACGTGAAACTTGAAACGTGAAACGTGAAACTTGAAACTTGAAGCGAAGGCCGATTCCGGGCACGTGAAGACACATGCCTCGGCGGGGAAGAAGACTTGAAACCTGAAGCGAAGGTCGATTCCGGGCACGTGAAGACACATGCCTCGGCGGGAAGAAGACGTGAAACCTGAAACGAAGGCCGATTCCGGGCGGGTAACGCGCGTGTACGTTGTCGAGATGTGAAAACGTACGTTGCGCTAACCCGCCTCGGCGGGAAGCCCGATTCCGGCAGGGAAGGAATCCCTGCTCGGCGGAAGATTCCGGGCACGTGAAGACACATGCCTCGGCGGGGAAGAAGACTTGAAACCTGAAACGAAGGCCGATTCCGGGCACGTGAAGACACATGCCTCGGCGGGGAAGAATCGCTGGGGGTTGATTACGCCAAGTACATCTGATCCAGCGGGCGGCGCGGGGAATGCTGCACGGGATCGGCGTGACCAATGCGGAAGAGCATTTGAATCGTATGCCCCGGCCGGACCTTGAGCTGCTCATGCAGGAGGCCGAGCAGATTCCGCATATCGGAATATTCCTGCAGGAACTGGCTCAGGGGATGAATCGCCAGACCGACGGCGGCGGCGGTGAGGGCGACACGCTCATAACAGCGACCGACCAGCACCTGATCGAAACGCGTGTTCGTGTTGGAGGTGATCCAGCCAAAAGCCGGCGCGGAGTGCGCCTGCTGATCCGTCAGCTCGACGGCGCGCCGGAAGAACTTCGGAGGATCATCCTCGGCGGACTTGCGCGACACGGCAAACGACTCGGCAAGCCACAACTTCATCCCACTCATCCCCGTCTGTGCAAGACCGAAGCCGTCGCGGTGCTCTTCGACTTCGGCAGCGTTGAAGCGAAACATGCTCAACGTCTCCGCGTTGCGAGCCGGGGCCGAAATCTCGACTTGCATGGCCGCCGTGGCCAGTTCAGCGATCTGCCGCAACGGCACCGGATCGGTGGTGACGGTCAGGGGATAGTCCGCGTCATCGTACGCCGCATTGAGCGCGGTCATTTGCGCTTCGGTCAGCGGGTGTTGCTCGTACACGCGGCGATTGGTCTGCCGCTTCAAGAGTTGCCGGAAGAGCGGATCCTTGGAAACCGATGGATCTTTCGTCAGTCGCAAATTGGCCACGGCGCGAGCTTCGATGCGCTCGTTGTCATACATCCCCTGCGGAAAGTAGCTCACATCCACGCGATATTCATGCTGCCGCGCGGCGAGCACGAAATTCTCAATGAATGTCCCCTGACTGACGTGAATCTGGCGATAGAGCGGATCGGTTTCCGGCAGCAAGCGGACCGGATCGACGTAAAGCTCCAGCGTTGATTCGTCCCACTCCCGGATCATCCACGGCTGCGTGTTGTGCGAACTGGGCGCCAGAATCGCCCAGGATAGCAGCGTATGCCGGATGTGAGATTCATCGGACAGCGGACCTTGCCAGGCCTCATAGGCGCGACCGGCCCCGGAGCCGCAGCCCGAGACCAAGATACTGGGGACCAGGGCGACCGTCGTCATGCCGGCGGCGGTCGTGGTGGCAACCTTGATGAAATCGCGGCGGGAGAGTGAGGTGACCGGCATCAGCGCTTGGGCGTTTCCATGACGGCCATCGCCTTCGTAGCTGCGGCCACGAACGAGGCGACATCGGCAAGGTTCGAGGGCAGGATCATGGTGTTATTGGCCTTGGCCAGATTGCCGAACTCGTGAATGTACTTTTCGGCGACGCGCAGATTCAGGGCTTCACGACCGCCTTCGGTCTGCAAGGCATTGGCGATTTCGCGGAAGGCGGTTGCAGTGGCACGAGCGTCGAGTTCCGTGGCCTGCGCCCGGCCCGTGGCTTCGTTGATGAGTCGCTGCTTCTCACCCTCGGAACGGGCAATCGCGGCGGCGCGCTCGCCTTCCGCCATGTTGATCTCGGATTGCCGCTGGCCCTCGGAGGTGGCGATGGTGGCGCGCTTTTCGCGTTCGGCGCGCATCTGCTTTTCCATCGCTTCGAGAATCGTTTCCGGAGGTTTGATGTTCTTGACCTCGTAACGCGTAACCTTGACACCCCACGGCTCCGACGCCTTGTCCACGGCGGACACGATCCCGGCATTCAGGGTCTCGCGCTCTTCAAACGTGCGGTCGAGTTCGAGCTTGCCGATCAGACTGCGCATTGTGGTCTGCGAAAGCTGGATCGTGGCCCAGCGATAGTTCGTGATTCCGTACGAAGCCTTGACCGGGTCCATCAGCTGCAAGTAGAGAATCCCGTCCACCTCGACGACCACATTGTCCCGCGTGATACAGCTCTGCGGCGGCACGTCGAGGGCCTCCTCTTTCAACGTGTGCTTGTAGGAGATGCGATCCAGAAATGGCACGAGAATGTGAAACCCGGCCTGCAAGGTCTTCGAGTACTTGCCCAGCCGCTCGACAATAAAGGCTGATCGCTGCGGCACAACCGTCGCCGTTTTCAGAATCGCAATAACCACGACGAAAGCCAGAATAATCAGCACAATGGTACCGGATGTCATTTAGAACCTCCTAAGGGTCTTACTTTCAGTGTTAAATTGTGGCGGGCGACGATTTCGACTACCGATCCGGCTTCGATGCGCTCCCCCGCGGTGGCAGACCAATTCGTGCCACGGAACTCCACCTGTCCGGTATGCGCAGACGTGTCCACGGATTCGACCACCATGGCCGACTTCCCGATCACGTCGTCCAGCGCTCGCTCACTGTCCTGATCCGATCCGATGCTGCGCCCGACAACCGCCGCGAGCCGCTTACGCAAGAAGATCAGCGAGACCACGGAAACGACCAGAAAGACGGCGATCGGCACCGAGGTCCCGCCGATCATCCCGGTCCAGAGCAAGATTGCGGTGATCCAGGCTCCCGCGGCGAAGAAGATCGCCAGAATCCCGGGCATGGTCAGCTCAATGATGAGCAGCACGGCTCCCAGCAGGAACCAGGCCAGCCCCGATTGCAGCAGAGAATCCACCATCATGATTCTTCCTCCAATTCGTGGCCCAACAGACGATAAAGCCAGGCGGACGTATCCGCGTACACGGCTTCGATGCCCGGATCGAGCCGCTCGAGTTCAACCATCTGATCGAGAATGCGCCGGGAGTCGCCGCGCACCGCCGGGCCGGTCAATGCACCCATCACACCTAACTCGCCCGCGTTCCGAATAGTTTCTTGAGCGATCGGCAGCAGCGCCGCCAGCGCACGTCGTTCGCTGACGCCGATCGAGTGCAGGACCTTGAGCGCCATTGTCAAATTGGCCGCGACCAGGCCGCTCGTGATCACGGCAGCCGCGTGGTACAACTTGCGCTGAGTGCCGCGAACCACCAACGGATTCCCGCCCACCGCGTGCGCGAGTTGTCGCGCCGCGGCGAGGCCCTTGGCGTTTCCATCGATGCCGAAGGTCACGCCGCGCAGGCTGACTTGCGGTTGATCCGCCGGAAAGGTCTGGAACGGATGGCAGGCGGCGATCCCGGCACCGGCTTGTCCAAAGCCCGCGAGCAGGGAGTGGTCGCTCGGACCGGAACAGTGGAGTACCGAGACCCGCGACCAATCCAGGTCATGTCGCAGAAAGTGCGGCTGCAACGCGCTAATCACGGGCTCACGAACGGCCATCACGATGATCAACGGCTCCTGCAGCTTAAATTCGAGCCCGGACAACTGTCGTGGAGCCGTGAAATAGTCGGCGCGAATCGAATGCGCAAAGCGGCGATCGAGCGCCGTGTGGCGGCCGGATCCGAAGACTCCGGCGCAGTGCCAACCGGCATTGACGAGTGCCCGCGCGAGTGCTTTGCCCACGGCGCCCGGGCCGACGAGCGAGAATAGTAGTCCCTTTTTCATGCCTGCAAAATAGTCTGCCCGACTCGTAAATGCAAGCCGCATGAGCATTTGAATTCGGGCTTGCCTGGAGATTTCCTTGACAATCCGAGGAGGAATCGTTACCTTAGCTTAGGGGCCATGGTGTCTGCTTACCCCTCCCCGATCGCTTTTCAATGTTTTGAATTATATAGACTTGACTCGAGTGGAGCGAGGCCATGCTGGGAAAGGTTTTCGAGACCACCTGCCGGCTTAACATCTATCTCACCGATCCGGGCAAGCGAACCAAAGCCGTGGTCGCCGAGGCGTGGGGGTTTGGCCAAGTTTCCGGCCGGAAGTGCCTGGTCGCACGGGACGGCAATTCCGGCGGACTGCAGGTCTTAGGAGAGGTACGTACCCGATCATCCATCCCCCGTGAAGACATGGGGCTGATGGCGCGGGTTCGCATTGTCGAAGAAGGGCTCGCCGCGGCTGATCGCGGGGAGTGGATGTTCTTCATCGAGCCCGTCGATGAACAGACCCGCAACCACATTCTGCACGGTCCGTTGATTGAGCCGGGGCCGCTGGTGGGGGAAGGGCTGCATCTGTGAAGAAAATCCCAAATCCCAAAGCCCAAAACCCAAGGCTGGACCGCCGTTTCATAGTGATGAGTTGTCCGTAGCATGACGACTGTTGTTGAGAAAGTCACCGAGTTTGAAATGCGGACGGCGGCGTTCGCTTTGCGAATTATCAAGCTGTATAGTGTGCTGCAGAAATCGACGGTGGGGCAGGTGATCGGGAAGCAAATCCTGCGATCAGGGACGTCAGTGGGGGCGCACGTTGCCGAGGTGAACCATTCGAAATCGGCAGCGGATTTCATCAACAAAGTCGCAGGGGCGCGACAAGAAGTTCAGGAGACATTGTACTGGTTGTATTTGATCGAACAGGCTGATCTGGTAGTAGCTAAGCGATTGTTACCGCTGCGGCAGGAAGCCGTCGAGATCAAGGCGATTCTCGTGACCATGGCGACACGGGCGAAGCGTAGAGCTGACGCCGCGTGAGCAAGCATACGACATTCGGAACGGGATTTGGGTTTTTGGGATTTGAGATTTTCATTCAACCATAGAGTTTCATGAAGGGTGTGATTCTCGCCGGGGGGTTGGGGACGCGGCTGCTGCCGCTGACCAAGATCACCAACAAGCATCTGCTGCCGATTTACAACCAGCCGATGATCTACTATCCGATTCAGACGCTCGTGCGGGCGGGAATCGACGAACTGGTGATCGTGACCGGCGGCCACTATGCCGGTGATTTCCTGAACCTGCTCGGCAACGGCAAGGATTTCGGTCTGCGCCGGATCAACTATGCGTATCAAGAGGGCGAGGGCGGCATCGCCGACGCGCTGCGACTGGCGCGGGAGTTTACCGGCAATGACAAGATCATCGTCGTGCTCGGCGACAATATTCTGGAGAAAGACATCACGGCGCACGTGCAGAAATTCCGGCAACAGGAAGGCGCGAAAATCCTGCTGAAGGAAGTGCCCGATCCGCAGCGCTTCGGTGTGGCCGAGATTGACACCGCAGGCAAGGTGATCAATATCATCGAGAAGCCGAAGCAGCCGAAGTCGAATCTCGCGGTGATCGGCGTCTATATGTACGATCATCACGTGTACGACGTGATTCATACGTTGCGGCCATCGGAGCGCGGCGAGCTGGAGATCACGGATGTGAACAACGCGTATCTGCGGATGGACAAGCTGAGCGCGGATGTGATCGACGGTTGGTGGACCGACGCGGGGACGTTCACGTCGCTCTATCGCGCCTCGCGGCTGGTAGCGGAAAAGGTGGAGCCGAAGCTGAAGGAGTTCTGGTTTTGATCTGACACTGAGGCCGACGATTCAAGATCACTTAGGAGGAAATTGAATCATGGCGGAGGTATTTATGCACGAAAAGTTTCCCCGGTATTTTTTCGCCGGGCTGACGATGATTGCGCTGGGTTTGGTGAGCGTGGGCTGGTTCACGGCGACGGCGATCCGCGACGCGAAGCGCGCTAATGATGTCATTACCGTAACGGGTTCGGCGCGCAAGACGATCCGCTCCGATTACGGGTCGTGGCATATCGAAACCGCGTTCTTCAGTACCGATATCCGAGAGGCGTTTGATGGCGTGAAGCGACGCACCGAAGCCATCCTGAACTTCCTGAAGCTGCGTCACGTACCGGACAGCACGATTACCCTGGCCGGGGTGAAGCAGGAAAGCCAGTTCGACCGCAAGACCGGCGCGTTCCTCGGTTTCAGTTGTGTGCAGAGAATGGATGTCTCGAGTGCTCTGGTCGATTCGCTCGACAGGTGGTCAAAGGATATTTCGGAGCTGTTGCCTGCTCTGATTGATCTGCGCAGCGACCCCCCGGCCTATTTCTACACGAAATTGGCCGAGTTGCGCGTGACGATGCTGGCGGAGGCGACGCTCGACGCCAAGCACCGTGCGGAAATGATCGCGTCGAGCGCGGGCGGCCGGATCGGGGCCATTCGCAACGCCAGGATGGGCGTGATTCAAGTCACCGCACCGAACAGCCGCGAGGTGCGCGACTACGGCATCTACGATACGTCAACGATCGAGAAAGATGTGACCGCGGTCGTTTCCGCGAGCTTTGCCGTGGAGTGAGAGAGTCCTGGTCCGCGCCGGCATCGCCCGATCCGACTCCGGGATTGTTCCGTAACCAGCCGGGCGGAAACCCGGGTTCGGAAGCGAGTCACGCGGGGGACATGTGGCGGCGGGGTGAGACCCGCGCCGGCCATTCGCATCATTAGCTTTTCGGGCCGCGGTATGGTACCGTCAACCCGCAATTTCCGGAGGTCATCGTGAGAGTCAAGTCATTCGCAGATGCCAGCGAAGCCTTTGAGCGTGTCTATTTCGAGCAGCTGCTCAAACTCTTCAAGGGAAACGTGACCCATGCCGCTGACGCCGCAGGCGTCAGCCGGCGAACCGTGCAATGGAAAATCATCAATCTGGAGATTGATGTGGAGGCCATCCGGCGCAAGGCGAAACGGCGAGTCCGGCGGTAGTGAAGCGACGTTGCTGCCCCGGAAGCCGCCAGAGGGTCGAGCTGAGCTGGATCGCCAAACCATTGCGTGGCGGCGATAGCGGTTTGTGGTGCCCATGCCGCACCGCTGACCCCTGCCCCCCACGCGCTGACCGACCGACGCCGGTTCCATGAAACCCATTCTGATCACCGGTCATAAGGGAATGCTCGGCCGCGAATTGCTCGCGATCGCCGAGCATTTGAACTGGAGGTCGGTCGGCTTTGATCTGCCGGAAGCGAATCTGACGGATCGCCGCCACGTCGAAAATGCGGTCTGCGAGGCGGAGCCACGGCTGATCGTGCACTGTGCCGCCTACACCGCCGTGGACAAGGCCGAGCGCGAACCTGATCTGGCGATGCTCGTCAACGGCATCGGCACGCAGCACTTGTGTCTTGCCGCGCAGAAGCTCGACATTCCGATTCTGTATATCTCGACCGATTACATCTTCGACGGCACGAAGCCCGCGCCCTATGACGAATGGGATGCGGCAAATCCGCAAAGTGTCTATGGCAGAACGAAGTACGCCGGCGAGTGGTTCGTCCGGTCGCTCTGTCCGCGGCACTTTATCGTCCGGGTCTCGTGGCTATGCGGACACGGCGGCGCGAACTTCGTCGAAACGATGTTGAAACTCTCCGCGGAACGCGAGGAGCTGAAAGTCGTCAACGATCAGCACGGCTCGCCGACGTTCGTGCGCGATGTCGCGCCGGAACTGCTGCGGCTGACCGAGAGTGGAATGTGCGGCACGTATCAGATTACGAATCAAGGCTACACGACGTGGTTTGGATTCGCATCGAAAATTGTGGAACTCGCGGGCGGGAGGTGCCAGGTGCTCCCGTGCTCGACAGATGAGTTTCCGCGACCCGCGCCGCGACCACGTAACTCGTGCCTGTCGCCGAAACTTTACGAGCTGGCCATCACGAACCGGATGCCGACGTGGGAAGCGGGGCTGGAGCGTTACCTCGGGGAACGATAGATGAGCGAGGATCGATGATCGATGAACGCCAGGGTATGGGCGCCGCCCATGCCGGAGACGCGGGCTCGTCTTGATCTTCCTGAGTATCCTCTCGCTCGTGTTCGGCTTCACGCTGGTCGCGCTCGGGCTGATCTTTCAGGACAAGCTCGGACCGATTCCGGCGGGACTGATTGTCGCCGTCATCGCCTTCATTGGCAGCTCGCGGTTTGCGCACAACCGCAAGTCCAGGGCGGAGCTCGGGGTGTCTGCGCTGGCAACGCTGGCCCCGGTGTGGCTCGTGCCGCTATTGGCCGGGAGTAGCTGGCAGATCGAACGCTTTGCGCCGGCCATGGGGATCGTCAGCCTCAGCGCGATTGCAGGGCTGGTCCTCACCGTCTGGCGGGAACGGGGGCGGGTTCGCTGAAAAAGATCGTGGTCTGAGTGTCGAAGGTTCAACGGCGAGGATGTGCTCATGCCGACCTCGCGTTGACTTGCCGCTCAACGCGCTACGCGGCACCGATCGCGCCCGGGCGGCGGCGGAGGGGGTGATCGAGTGGTTGTGGCCGACTCGGGTGGCGCCGATCGCCTGAGCGTGGTTGGCGGGTAGATTCAGGAGGCGGCGCTGGAAAAGGTCAAGAGGACCGGGTTACCTAACTCAACAGATGTCCATCGACTATGACAATTTCTGATTCCAGACTGTGCAGCAAGTTGGCCGGTCAATCGCGGATTCGTTTCAGTGGTTGGGCCGACATCAGACGCGAGATTCCGGCCGAGGCGGGTGTTTACACCATTTGGCGGGGGCGGAGCTTTCTGTACGTCGGCGTGGCCGGTACCGGCAAGAAACATCGAGGTCTGCGCGAGCGGCTGAAGCAGCATCACGATGGCAAGCGTGGCATGGACAAGTTCAGCATTTATGTGTTCGATCGATTCGTCCTGCCCGAGCTGACGAAGCAGCAGATACGATTGGCGGCGAGGGGAGAGCTTGCGCTGGACGAGGTAACGGCGTCGTTTGTTCAGGAAAAGCTCACATTCTCCTACTTAGTTTGTAGCGCGGTCGCGGCCCTGCGGATGGAGACGGCGATCAAACAGGGCAAATGGGATTTCGGAATCCCCCTCTTAAACGCGGCGAAGATCAGTGAAGAAACGGAAGCCACTGCATAAACCGAAGCATGATTCACGACGTCAAGACCAAGAAATTGCGACTGATCCCCGACGAGCGGGGACGACTGCTGGAAATCCTGCGCAAGGATGATGCGGATTATCTGCCGATTGCGCAAGTCTATATGACCACGAACTACCCGAGCGTGGTGAAAGCGTGGCATTTTCACAAACGGCAATCCGACCAGATGACCTGCGTCAAGGGCATGGTCAAGGTTGTGCTGTACGATGCGCGCGACGGCTCGCCGACCCAAGGCGAAGTCAACGAGTTTTTCGTCGGCGAGTACAATCCGATGCTGATCGTGATTCCGCCGGGGGTCTATCACGGGTGGAAGTGCATCAGCGAGGGCGAATCCGTGGTCGTGAATTGCCCGGATCAACTCTATGATTACCAGAATCCCGACGAACATCGCGCGGCGTTCGACGATCCCAAGATCCCCTACCACTGGGACATCGTCTATAAGTAAGTATGAGGTATGAGGTATGAATTATGAGGCCGACTCCGGTTCTGCTTCATAGGTCATACTTCGCAGTTCATGCGTTGAAATCCAACTGACGCAACTCGGCCCGTTACGCCGCTGGTGAATCCGGGCCTTCTCAGACCGTGAAGGTGACTGCTGGAGCACGTAGATTCGCGATTCCCATGGGCGACAACCCCGACCCTCACAAAAACAACGGCCCCACCAACGATGTCATCGAGCAGCGCACATGGGATTGGTTCCATGCGACGGTCTCTGCGCGCTACGGTCCGGCCCATTTCCGTGTCATTTCCGGTCGCACCAACGATCACTGGCCGGACGTGATCGCGCTGCGCGGGCACGAGGAGGTCGGCTTCGAGATCACATCGCCGCTGAAACCCGAGGATGTTGTGCGCCGTCCGGTGCCGGTCTCGAGCAACGGGTCTCATCATGGGGCGGAGGGTGGTGACGATGATGAGGAGGGGATATCACGGCAGAAGCTGTTGGAGCAGCGCGTCGTCGGCGCGCTGAAGCGCAAGATCAAGAAGTACGGCGCGCAGGATACGGGCCTGCCGCTCGCCTTGCTGATCACACTCGCCCATCCCTCGACACTGCGCTTCTCCTCAACCAAGAACGACGTCGCGCATCTGGCCAGTGTCGTGCGCGGGCATTTCGGCAAATTCCTGCATCAGCCGATTGATGCCGTTTATCTGGTCGGCCCCGGCGAAAAGTCTTACCTGCTGTGGCGCCGCCGCGGCCCCAAATGGAAGAAGTTGTTTCCGGAATTGGATGAGGTCTAAATTCTGCCCATGCAACTGAGGTCCTCGCATACATTGGTCGTGGGAGATTCGCGCCGGATGTGTTCTGTGGCGAAGGAGTCGGTGCATCTTGTCATCACGTCGCCGCCCTATTGGCAGCTCAAGGACTATGGCGTGGCCGGACAAATCGGCTTTGACGATACCTACGAAGACTATATTAACAACTTGAATTTGGTATGGCAGGAGTGCAATCGAGTACTGCATCCGGGTTGTCGGCTCTGCATCAATATTGGGGATCAATTCGCGCGCGCCGTCTATTATGGGCGTTATAAGGTTATTCCGATACGCACGGAGATCATCAAGTTCTGCGAAGCAATCGGGATGGACTACATGGGAGCGGTGATCTGGCAGAAGGTAACCACCACGAATACGACGGGCGGTGCTTCCATCATGGGGTCCTTCCCGTATCCGCGCAATGGGATTCTGAAGCTGGACTATGAGTTCATCCTGCTGTTCAAGAAGCTGGGCGATGCACCGAAGCCCTCTGCCCGGCAGAAGGATGAGGCAAGGTTGACGACCGAGGAGTGGAACTCGTATTTTGCCGGTCACTGGAACTTCGCCGGTGAAAAGCAGGAAGGCCATATCGCTCGCTTTCCGATTGAGCTGCCTCATCGGCTGATTCGGATGTTTTCGTTTCCCGAGGAGACGGTGCTCGATCCATTCTTGGGGAGTGGGACCACGTCCGTTGCCGCCGCAAGGCTGGGTCGGAATTCCGTGGGGTACGAGGTGAACCCGGAGTTCAGTGACTTTGCGCTCCGTCGTTTAGACGACGAGCAGCATTTACTTTCGAATCTTCAAATTGCGCGAGTAGCAGATGTCGGCCCTGCGATGGACGAGCTGACCGATATGCGCGCCGGCTTGCCCCATCGGTTTGCGGACCACGTGAAGGTGAACAAGCAGACTGATCCGAGAAGGTTGCTGTTTGGGTCGAAGATTACGGGGAAGGAAGCGAACGAGCTGGGTGCGAAAGTCGTGCGAGTTCTGAGTTCTACCGAGATTGAAATAGAGGGCGGGCAAGTTGTAAGGCTGCTCGGTATTCAATCCGATCCCGCTCGTTCCACGGACGCAATCGAGTTTCTGACTAAGATACTGATTGGCGGTCGAGTTGGGTTGCGCTTTGACGGAGAGAAGTACGATCAGACACATCGACTTCTGGCTTATGTATATCTTGCTGATAGGACTTTTGTAAATGGGCACTTGTTGAAGCGGGGGCTCGCCAAGCTCGATACTTCGCGGCCATTGAGCAAGATGGATTCACTTGAGCGGTTTCGTCGCAAGCCAGGAGCGGCAGTTGCGAATTAAGCTGACTTCGGACAGAGTGCGTGATCTGCTGGATGCTGATCCTTTGAATCTGCCACAATATACCAGCCAGCTCATCAATTTGGCCAACCAAAATTCGCAAGGAACGCGCCCAAGAGTTGTTGGTCAAATGAGCGAACTTGTTCAGGAGTTCGATGGCAAGACGGTGGCCGAATGGGAGAAATGGTATCTATCGAAGTATGGCGATAGAATTGATACTGCGGCAGACCGATTTTGGCCGATGATACTAAAGCTGAAGGATGCAGTTCACAAGATAGATCGGGCTATGGTGGAACGGTGGGTGCGTGACTTGGTGCTGGTGAAGACCTTTGTGGGACTGCGATTCCAAGAAGCTATTCTTGCCGGAATCGCTGCACAGCTTGGCCTTGACTATCGGCTGGCAGAGCCTGACGAAGAGTCGCGAGGAATTGACGGATCAATCGGCCAGACAACAGTCTCAATAAAGCCGCTGACGTACAAAGCGATGTCGCAACTCCCGGAGAGTTCTCCAATACGCATCATTTACTACGAGAAGAAGGATAACGATCTGCTGATCGAGTTTGATGAACACGAGATTATCTGAATGAAACGTTCGCTTGTTACCGGGGGGGCTGGGTTTATCGGCTCCAATTTTGTGCACTGGATGCTCGCGAAGTATCCGAAGTTGGAGATCGTCAACCTCGATGCGCTGACGTATGCGGGGAATCTGGCGAATCTCGAAGATATCAAGAATGATCCGCGCTATTCGTTCGTGCATGGCAATATCTGCGATCCGGTGGCCGTGGCGAAGGCGATGGCGGGGTGCGACGCGGTGGTCAATTTCGCGGCGGAGACGCATGTGGACCGCTCAATTCATGAAGGCGGCGCGTTTGTGGAGACTGACGTGCGCGGCGTGTTCGTGCTCTGCGAAGAGGCGCGGAGGCAGAATGTGAAACGGTTTCTGCATATCTCCACCGATGAAGTCTATGGCTCCATTGACAACGGCCACTTTACAGAGTTGGACCGATTGAATCCGTCGTCGCCTTATTCCTCGGCAAAGGCGGGCGGCGAGCTGCTGGCGCGCTCGTATTTCGTGACGTACAAACTGCCCGTGCTGATCACGCGCTCGTCGAATAATTTCGGGCCGTTTCAATATCCGGAGAAGCTGATTCCGCTGTTCACCACGAATCTGATCGAGAACAAACCGGTGCCGGTCTATGGCGATGGTAAGCAGGTGCGCGATTGGCTCTATGTCGAGGATCAGTGCGAAGCGCTGGACCTGGTGCTCACGAAAGGCGAGGTCGGAGAGATCTACAATGTGGGTGCGAACAACGAAGAATTTAATATTGTCGTCACCAAGTCGATCCTGACGCTGTTGGGCAAGGGTGAAGACCTCATTACCTACGTACAGGACCGGCCCGGACATGACCGCCGCTATGCCGTCGATATCGAGAAGATCGGCAAGTTAGGCTGGAAGCCGCGCCATGATTTCCAAGCCGGGATCAAGAAGACCGTCGAGTGGTACGTCAAACACGAAGAGTGGTGGCGCGCCATCAAGCAGAAGCAGGCGGACTACAAGGCGTGGATGGAGAAGCAGTACGGGGTGGCGGTGAAAGCCTGACGCTGCGAGCGCGCAGTGAGATTAGAGAACGAGCAAGGCGACCCGCGGGTCGCCTTGTTTCGTCATGTCATTGCGCACGACCACGCAGGGTCGTCTCTACCCTGATTACACCGTCATGCAGGGTCGTCTCTACCCTGATTACACCGTCTCGCAGGGGCGCCTCTACCCTGGTTACACCGTCACGCAGGGTCGCCTCTACCCAGATTATACCTTGTGGAGGCTGACGTCGCGGGGATTGCGCAGGCTTTCCGCGGCAACGCGCTCCCATCTGGCCACGCGTTCGCTGGCCAGGCGAACGACATTTTCCAAATCCTTCATTTCCGGGAACGGTTTCAGCAGGTAGTCGCTGGCACCGTGCTCCACGCACTCGATGGCCTTTTCAATCGTCGTGTAGGCCGTCATCATCACGACCTGCACGGTCGGCCGCGCATCTTTGATCTTGCGCAGCAGCTCGATCCCGCTCATGACGGGCATGTTAATGTCGCAGAGCGCGACGTGAAACTTGGAGCGTGAGATCAGGTCCAAGGCGTCCACGGGACTCAGACACGTCGTGACCTCGTAACCGCGCAGTGTGAAGTACGTATCGAGTGCGCTAAGAATTTGCGCTTCATCATCGACGACCAGTAACTTATAGGCCATGTTTTTCCTCCAGCCCCGGCATCGACTGTTGCGCGAGGACTGCTTTCTTCAAGGTCACGAGAAAAGTCGCGCCGCGACCGGGACGACTGCGAACCGTCAAATCACCGCCGAGACGATGCATAATTTCCGATGAAAGTGCGAGACCGAGTCCGGTGCCGTCGGCCTGGCCCCGGGTCGTGAAATACGGACGGAAAATCTTGGTCTGAATCGCCGGATCGATGCCCGGCCCGTTGTCCGCCACCGCGATCACCAGGTGGCCAGCCGTCGCTTCCTCCAGCGAAATGCGGAGCAGCCCGGCGCCGCCCGGTCCGGACTCGCGGAGTGCGTGGGTTGCGTTCTCGATCAAGTTGACCAGCACCTGCGACAGTTCGACGCGCGAACCATGGACGGGCGGAAGATGTTCAGGTAAGTTCACCCGGATTTCGCAGACATCCCGCACGACGTGTTTGGTCAACAGGATCGCTTCGTCCACCGCCGCGCGCGGGTCGAAGGGCTGATCCGTGCCGGCGTCAATCTTTCCGTAGCTCTTCAGGCCGTCAAGCACTTGCGCGATGCGGTCACTGGCTGCGCGCACACCGCCGATCGCTCCGTCAATCATGGCCAGTGCGCGAGCGACGGGCATCGTTCCGGCGCGACAGTCCGGCTGTTCCGCGGCCTGGGCGGCAAGCAAAGGTTTCAACGTCTCGAACAACTCACGCAAGTTTTCCGCGTTAACGCGACTGAAAGTATTTGGATTCTGAATCTCGTGAGCCACGCCGAGCGCGAGATTGCCAATGGTCGCCAGTCGCTCACGCCGGGCATCGGCAAGCAGGCTGCGTTCATGTTCCGTTACGTCGCGCAGATCCACCAGTACATGGTCCGCCTGCAGTTGTAACGGCGTTACCCGGGCCGAGAAACTGCGATCCTCGCCACCCACAAACAGCCGGCAGCGAAAGCCGGGGGCGTGTTCGGACAGCGCCCGGGCAAGACTGAGGCCGAGCTCGTCGAAGCTGGATGACTGTTCGCCCGCCGTGATCCTAAGCACCCTGTCAAGGGGTTGCCCCAGCAAGGCCCGGACGTCGAGTTCGGATCGACCGCCGACCAGACTGATGAAGGAGTGATTCGATTTCCAGAGTCGCAGCGCGCCGTCCACTACGAACAGCGGATCGGGCAAGCCGTCCAGAATTTCCTGCTCCCGCTCGAGCACGCGCTGACTCATCCGCGCGAGGCGATAATGTTGCAGCAGCGTCGCCGACTGCGAACCGGGATCCGTTTCCGCGCAGAGAATGTCGTCGATTCCCAACTCGCTGATCTCCGCGTCGCCCGGCAGCGGGACCAGCGTGGTTACCAGCAGGCCAAACGGGCGACGCTGACGCGGTACGCGGATCGCGTCGCAAATGTCAATGAGCGAAAGGTCTCCGGCATAATCGCCAATGATGAACAGCGCCGGATCGAAATCCGCGATGCTCGCCAGCGCGTCGATCGGTCCGTCCAGCCGCTGTGTGCTCAGACCCAAGCGCTTCAGGGTATCGAGGAGCTGAGTCGTCCAGTGCGAGTCCCGGGCGAGCAACAGCACCCGGCCCGTCTCGCGGTGTGGCGGCGGTGGAGCGGACGAGGGTTGCAGGGGGTCGATTGCACTGAAGGCCATACCCTCTCCGTGTTGCAAGCCCAGTGCCAGAAATTCTGTTGCGGCACAGCACAAAAAAAGGGGCCCGGTCGCCCGTGCCCCTGCAAACTCTGCCGCCTCCCAGTCTATTTCGTCACCGTGACCGTCTGGGGATAGACCGTCAGCCAGCTCGTGACGATGCTCACCACCACGTCAACCGGGCTCATCTCGGTCTTAATTGTGTAGTCCGCGGCGCCCTTGGCCATCGCCTGCGAATCGACCGCGCTCAGCGGAACCAGGCCCCACAGAATGAACCACTGCTTCTTTTCGACCTTCATGCCGGTTTGGGCACCCTTGCCGACCTGATGCTCAAACGTGTAACAGCCAACGAACGCGAAGCTCAGGGAGACGATCAACAGCAATGCAACCAGCTTCTTCATGGGAAGTTTCCTCCGTCTGGAAATGTGGATGTGTATGTTGGAAGGGGATTTCGATCAATCAAGCGGAGCATACTCGCGAGTCCGCGCGAAGGCGCGGATCAGCGACGGCGAATCGTCCCAAGCGATGACTCGACGGAACGAACCTGATGCTCCCAGTGAGCTCGAGGAACGATGTAGTCAAGTCCGGTGATCGGACGCGTGTCCAATAAAATCGAGAACTGCACGCGTGTCGAATCCGCTGCGTATACTTGGACACCGGCGAGATCGCCAAATAGCAGCCATTCTTCCCGGATGTCCTGACCGCTGCGCACTGACCTCAGCTCGGCAACCAAGTCGCGCGCCCAGGGAAGGAAGTTCGGAACTTCAGCGAATCGTTTGACAATCAAGGCCGCTCCGCCCACACCGTCAATGTAGGCGGACGACACTTCGAACCGAAACCGGCTCGTGTCCCCCGCTACGGCGCTACGAATTCGACCCGTCGTGGCGCTGTCGGCGAGCGGCCAACCTGCCGGCGCAAGCAATGTGACCTGTCCCTCGGTGACGCCGACGCCCAAACGCGTCGAGTCAACGGCGAACTCCATGCGGCGATAAGGGCCCGGCGACGATGAGGACCCTGAGCACGAGGCGGCACAGAGGCCGACCAAACCGATCCAACAAGCAAGCCTTGCCGCAAAACCAGACATGGCCGAATTTACAATATTTGATTTGGAATCGCAAATCCTCGGCGGGCTGTGCAGCGCTGCATACTCTTCGCCAGAGGTTGCTTCCCTGGTCGTCTCTGTCGGGCGGAAAACCTCTACCCCCGTTGACGCAGGAGAGGCATGTGTACAAAATGTGATGCGCGTGTACGACTGTTTTGATTAGCTGAGCCAGATGCGCTTTCTACTACATTGTTTATAATAATGTTACTTGCGCTGCGTACGGAACTAAGCTGAGCCGCCGGCGCGGAGGAATCACTTGATTTTCAGCACTGCTGCCGCCTATATTAGCTTGCCAGAATGTAGCCGAGCGTCCTCTGGTTCTTGTCGCCTCTGCGTTCGGTCGGCAGTACCGTTCCACCTCAGGAGTCCACATGTCGCCTTCCGCGACTCGCAACTCCGGCTCGACCCGATCCAAGGTTTCCAAGCGGCCGGCGCCAGCCAAGAAGAAGGCTATGCCCCCCGCCAAAAAGGCCGTGGCAACGCGAAACCCAAAGCCGACGAAAGCGGTTAAACAGACTTCGCGGCCTAAGGCCGTGAAGCCGAAGCCGGTCAAACCGTCGGCACAGAAAGTGCTCCCCAAGCCCGCAAAGGCGAAGGCTGCTCCCCCACTGCCTGCCCAGAAACCACAGCCTATGCCTGTCGAGAATAAGAAGCGTCGTGTCGAAGCCGCGGAGCCAACTGCAAAGCGCGACAAACTGAAAACAGCGGTCGAGGCACCGAGCGTTCCCAAAGCGAGCGGTGCGGTGCCGCCGCCGAAAATCGCTCCTCGATCTCCCGCGGAACTGCCCACGGTTGCCGCGACTCCGTTGCCGGAGAAACCGACAAAGCGAGGCCGGCCCAGCAAGTCCGCAAAGCTGGATAGCCCTGACTTAGCTGAGACTACATCGATCGTCCCGGTTCCGGTCGAAAAGACCGCGAAGCCCAGTCGGAAAGCCGTCAAGTCCGCGGCGGCTGAGCCCGGCACGGACCTGCCAGCCCTCAGTGTGGAGGCGCCGAACAATCGGCTCTTCAACGGGAGTCAGGACGGTGGGGCCGATTCCGATTCGGACAGCGAAGCAGGGACCGATGACGCCTCTGATGAGTTCTTCGAGCCAAAGCGAACTCGTGGCAGCTCCCGCGGTTCGCGAGCGCCGCGAGCGTTTGATGCGGACAGTGATTTTCTGGAAGAACTGGAGGACGACCTCCCCGTCGATGACGAGGACGTCATCAGCCCCGATGCCATCGATATCGATCCGCTCGACGTGCCGCTGGAATTGCTGGATCCTGAACTGGTCGAGGTCCCGCGGGCGGCACTTCCGCCCCGACCGAAGCCCAAAGCCCCGCGAGGCGAGCGCAGGTTGCTGAAATGCGAGGGGTGCGGCCAGATGTTTGGTTGGCTGTCGGTTGAGAAGTACTGTTTCAATTGTCTCAAGCGAAAGCTGGCTCAGCGTAAATCGCCGGACGAAAACTACACTCCCGGTGGCTTCAGCGGGGGTGGCGGCGGAGATTCGGATGACGACGGCGATGATGTGTGAGGCTGTTATGGAAGAGGCGAACCCGATGGTTCGCCTCTTCCATAATTGTGATGGCCGCGGCCGATCATCTTTTGAGCTTTGCCACGCGCTTCAGGATGGCGGCGGTAAACGGCGTGAGCAGCGAACGACGGAAACGATCCGCCGCCACCCGAAAGGCCTCGGCAGAAGAGCCATAGGGATGCAGCGTAGAGGTCAGAGAGGAGAGCCGGAGGCGATGATGAACCGCCAGTTCCAGTTCGCCGATGAGCGTCTCGGCGAAACGAGAAACGACCACCCCGCCCCGGACGTAGCCGGCTTGATCGCAGGCCAGCGAAACGTAACCGTCCGGATGCTCCCCGTGCAAATCCGCATCGACTTCGCTCAGCGAAAGCGACGTTGTGCTCCGCCGCGCCGACTCCGCCTGACTCCACCCGAGCAGGGCGACGCCCGGATCCGTGTGGATGCATCGTGGCACGTGCAGATTCGATAATCGCTCCCGTCCGAAAAACAGCGCATTCGCCACGACCAACCGGGCCTGCGCCCGGGCGCCGTGCACAGAGCGATCGAGCGCGCAGACATCGCCGGCCGCGAATACGCGGCGATTGGTCGTTCGCAGGCGATCGCCGACGTCCACGATGCCGTCCGCACACTCGATGCCCGCGCGCGCAAGATCCAGGCGCTCGGTATTCGCGATTCGACCGCAGGTGACGACGATCTTCAGAGCCGCATCGCGATAACGTCCGGTCGCACACTCCCCGGCGATCCATACTCCCGCGTTGGCATCGCACACCGCTTCATCGCGACAATCTTCGCGGAGTTCAACACCTTCGGAAAGCAACTGCCGACGAAGCAGCGAAGCGACCTCGTCCGGGAAACCCGCGAGGATTCGCGGGTTTCGCTCGTAAAGCGTGACCTTGCTGCCCAGACGCGCGAAACATTGCGCGACCTCCACGCCCCGTGAACCTGCGCCAACGACACCGACTCGTTCGGGGAGCGAATCGAGTTCGACAATCTGCTCCGGAAAAATGTAGTGTTCGGCGCGCAGGCCGGAAAGCTCCGGGATCCGGTTCCGGGATCCGCTGGCAATTACCGCGCGAGAAATCTGAAGGCTCCGGTTGGCGACAACCAGCGTCCGTTCATCCACAAACCGCGCTTCACCGCGGATCAACTCGACCTGCGTCGCGCTAAGCTGGTCCGGTCGATGCCGACTCGCAATTTGTGCTTGCGCCTGCCGGGACTCCCGGCAAATCCGCGCAAAGTCGGTGTGGCGCGGCGTGGCCGACGGCCCGGCGTTCGGCGCGGGCCACGGCTTCAGCAACGCGGCACGGAACCACTGGTAGGCGACGGCGCACGAGAGGAATCCATCGCCGCCGACGGTCCCGCGCTCGATCAGCGCGACACGCGCGCCAAGCCCCGCCGCGGCGACAGCGGCACCCCAGCCCGCGGGTCCGCTTCCGATCACGATCAAATGAAAGGGAGAACTATCTTGTTGGCCAGTGCCCATGATGCCTGGAGGTCCGTGACTCATCCCGAATCGTGATGAATTGCAGACGAATAGTTGAAGGTTTCCGCTCTGCAAACTGCGTTGCGACTTCGCCGAAAGTTCGCTATATTTTCCTGTCAATATAGCAGTTTTGGTCAGATGTGCAAGCCCGAGGCGATACGTTGTTCGCTGATAGCATTTGGCTCGGATTCGTCCGGGTCGGCCCGCGCAAGACCGCCCGCCTGACAGACGGGAGAGCCGCTTGCTGAGTCGCTGCGTGCTCCGTTGCGCTGTGCTGCTACAAGTCTTGGGTTCGGCGTACGCCTTCGACCACTCCTATGTCGGCTGGAGCGCGGTCCTGTCGAATCACGTGCATCAGGGCCAGGTCCAGTATGGTGAGCTGGCCAAAGACCGTGCCCTACTCGACGGCTTTGTCGCGGAGGCCGATCGGGTACCTTACGCCGAGTTCGAACGCTGGACCCGGTCAGAGCGACTCGCCTTCGTATTGAACCTCTATAATGCGGCGGTGATTCAGCTCGTCCTGAATCACTGGCCGCTGACCTCCGTCAAAGACCTTGGCTTCTTCACCTCCCCCTGGAACGTCGAGTTCATCCCCCTGTTTGGTCACACGGTTTCGCTCGGCAATCTCGAGCACGACGTGCTGCGGCCGTCCTTCAAAGATCCACGCACGCATTTCGCCATCTGCAATGCCGCGGTTGGCAGTCCGCGACTGCGCGGCGACCCCTACCTCCCGGAGCACGTCGATGCACAGCTTGACGATCAGGTCCGCGCGTTCATGACCGAGCGCCCCGACTGCAATCGCTTCGCCGACGGAACGCTGACCCTCTCCCCGATCTTCGATTGGTATAGTATGGACTTCGGCAAGCGTGCCGGAATCCTGACCTTTGTCCGCACCTATTTTCCCGGCGCCCCCCCCGAACCGAGATTGGAATACACTGAATTCGATTGGTCGCTGAATGGCGAATAGCGCCGGCGATGCTGTGGCAACGGCGAAGGACGCCGTCGCCTGCATCATCCACTGGCCGGAACGCGGAGCGGTGTTGCCGATGTTCGCCGAAACCGCGGGCGAAGAGCAAGCCTTGATTGCCGCGGAGTCGCTGTTGGTCATCGCCGATCGACTGTTGAACAGCCTGCCTGTCACTACGGCTATCCATGTTTCCGTCGATCGCGCGGTGGACGAGCCGGAATTGCGACGGTTTTTCGGGCCGCGCGTGACGGCATTGACGACTGCTCATGCCGACGTCGGCGAGCGGATCCGCGCAATGTCCCGTGAGATGCTCGTCCGCGGCGTGTCGCGTCTGGTGATTACCGTTGCCGAGTGTCCGTGGCTGACGAAACTGCATCTAATACAGGCGTTCCTCGCCCTCAAGGGCGCGGACCTCGTGCTCGGCCCGGCGTCGAACGGCGGACTCTATCTGCTGGGGCTTTCGGCTCCGTTATCCGACGTGTTTGAACAAGTGAATTGGGATTCGCGTTTCTTCATGGATGATGTTCGCGATCTGCTGCGCGCCCGGAATTCCGCCTGGACCGAAGTCGCGCCACAGCGAATCGTCGAAACGCAGGCCGACTGGGACGACTACCAACGGAGTCTGCGCGGTTAATTTATGCGTGCCTGGATCCTGGACCTACCCGCAAGCATTGAGACGCGACCCTTAAGGCTCGTTGAGCGACCGCTGCCGGAGCCGGGAACGGGTGACGTGCGGATTCGCGTCCTGTGCTGCGCGTTGTGCCGGACGGATCTGCATACCATCGAGGGCGAGATCCCGCTGCCGAAGCTGCCGATCACGCCGGGTCATCAGATCGTCGGAGTCGTGGACAAACTCGGTGAAGGCGTCAACTACCTGCGAACGGGCGAGCGCGTAGGTGTGCCGTGGCTCGCCGGGACGTGCGGCGTGTGCGCCTATTGCCGGAGCGATCGCGAGAATCTCTGTGATCATGGCCGCTATACGGGACAGCACACCGACGGCGGCTTTGCCGAGTACATGACGGCGCGGGCGACTTTCGTCTATCCGTTGTCGCCGCATGTTGAGCCGGTATTGCAAGCGCCGCTGTTGTGCTCCGGTGTCATCGGCTACCGTGCTTTGAAGCTCGCCCATGTCCCGCGCGGAGGACGACTCGGTTTGTACGGATTCGGCTCGTCGGCTCATCTCACACTGCAGGTCGCCCATGACTGCGGCGCGGAGTGCTATGTCATCACACGCGGCGAGGCCGGGCAGGAACACGCACGAAAGATAGGTGCGAAATGGGCGGGCGGACCGGACGACCAGCCGCCCGTTCCACTCGACAGTGTGATCATTTTTGCTGCCGCAGGAGAATTGGTGCCACGCGCGCTCACGCAGCTGGTGAAGGGCGGTTCGGTAGTTTGCGCCGGGATTCACATGTCCGATATTCCCGCCTTTCCCTATGAGCCACTGTGGGGCGAGCGCAGCATCCGCAGCGTGGCCAATTCCACGCGCGCCGATGTTCGCGAACTGCTCGAGATCGCCGCGCGAATGCGCTTGCGTCCGGACATTACCGTCTTTGACTTCGAGCACTTGAACGAACACTTACTCGCATTGAAGCATAGCAAATTCACGGGTACCGGGGTGGTGGCGGTCGCGGATCCGTGAGCGCGAAACGACTGACGGTCCCGTCACCATGGGGGTAACGGGCATGCACATATCTTCACACATCGAGGCTTGTCATGGTTCATGTCAGGCTGGTTTCCTTGATCTTGATCTTCAGTTACTGCACGGGAGCGCGGGCTGACGACTTCAAGGACTTTCGGATTCCTGCGCATCACGTGCAGAAGTGGTATCTCGCGATGGATGGCAGCTATGCCCAGCGTCACTCGTCGGGGATCGACTACGGCGACAAGGCGGAGAACTACACGGGCGGGGCGAGCGGCTACTATTCCCGGCTGTTCGATTCGGACCCGCGACGATTGTCCTTCAGTCTGCGCGGCAGCGGCGATGGGCGACGCAGTTGGTCCCACCATGATCAGATCGTGACGAGTGGCGAACACGACCAGGACTCGCGCACTCGTCAGCTCAACGAATCCGTCAGCGGCAACGCCGATGCGCGATTGTACCCGTGGGCGATGGCGGTGGGCGGCGAAGTGAGCCTTGGCGGCGCCGCATCCTATTACCAGTATTGGAACTCGTCCGGTAGTCAACTTGTCGGCGACACCCTGTATTCGCTGCACGAGGATCGCCGCGAGAGTTGGGATTACCACTACTCCGGGAATGCCGATCTGAGTGTGGGCTACGGCCGCGTCCGCGACGTGAATGCCGTCTATCTGACGCGAATATTCGAGGAGCGCTTACTCGAGTCCGGTTATATCGAAAGCGGACTGACCGCCGAGACTCGCCGCAAGGTCGCCGCGCTGCTGTTTCAACGAAGCGATTACAAGAGCTTGCACAATCGGCCGGATCGCTTTTTCTGGTCTGATATCGAAAAACTACTGCGCGACGATCCGGCCGTTCGCGGCCGCGGCCTCGATGCCTACAACCTGTATCGCATTGACGAGCCGCTCGGCAGCGAAGCGTTCCGATCCTTCTTGCGCCAGCGCGGCTATTTCGTCGGCCCCGTGCTGAGTGCGCGGCACCGGAATTCCATTGACAGATCGACCACCTACTGGCAGCAGATCGATGCGGCCAACGGTGTCATTACGTATGATTCCGCGCGGGCGGAATACCAACGCTCCCAGAGTTTCGACGACGACGTGCTGGCGGGTCTGCGCGGGGAGTATTTCCTGCCCATCGGCATGCGCTGGCAGTTAGGCGCTGCGGCGGAAGCTGTCTTCGCATTGAACGACACGGTGGACGGGTTCGAGACCAATTCAGAACTATCCGCCGAATACGTTATTGCCGGCCGTTGGCAAGCCGCGGCCGGAATCTTCACGAATCGCCGGATCTCCGAGCCATCCAGCCCGTACAGCGGCACCTACGACACCTGGAGCGTCGGATTCTCCGCGGATCTGCGCTACTTTGTCGAGGACAAGTTGTCGATCAATCTGGACTTCGACGAAAACCAAGACCGACCATTCCCCGATCACTTCTACCGAACGCGGTCGCTGTCGTTCGGCATCTCCTATGGCATCGCGCCGCCCGGATACGGCGGTTCCCGCGGGCGATACCCCTACCCGTATTAACTAACCCGATGATCCAAGATGATGCGTTCCTTCGCCCGGCTTTTGTCAACGCTGCTGGTAGTGACCATGCTTGTCGGCGCCTGCAAGGGGCCGACGCCGGTATCCCATGACATTTTTGCGGCGATCCGCAACAATAACTTCGAAGATGTCAAGCGATTCATCGACCACGGCTGGAAGCTCGAGACTCCCACGGACCACGGGGCGACGGCGATGCACATCGCGGTGGCCTACGACCGCTACGAGATCACGGAGTTTCTGTTGCAATCCGGCGCGCTCGTGGATTCCCGCGATGAAGCGGGATTGACTCCCCTTAATCGTGCGGCATACGGCGGCAAACTTCGCATGGCCGAGCTGCTGCTGAATCACAAGGCAGATATCGAGTTTGGTGATATACACGGGAAGACACCGCTGCTGTGGGCCGCGCGCCGGAATCAGATTGGCATGGTCAAATTTCTGATCGGCAAAGGCGCCAACATCAACGCCCAGGCGGACCACGGCGAAACCGCGCTGCTGCTGGCTCAAGAGATGGGAAGCAAGGAAGTCGTCGAATATCTGGGGTCGCTCGGTGCGAAGTAAGCGGCAACTCACGTTGAGCGCAATCCTTGTCATTGCCGTCCTCGCCGGCTGCAAGGGCAAGCACGCGGAGGACTCCGGCCCGCCGAGCAGCGTGATGCTCGACGCGCAAACGGGCGCCGTACTCGTGCGCTTCCCGAAACTCGCGGATTTTGACCGCGAAAGCTGGATGTCGCAGATTCAACTCGAAGGCGGAGTGGACACCCGCGCGCTGCCCCGCGTGCCGATGGCCGACCTGCAATCGACACTGGTGCTCAATGTTCCGTCCGGAGTGTACCGGGTCACGGCCGTGGCCTGGGTGCGAAAACTGAATCCAACGTCCGGGGGCGCGCTCGATTCCGTGATCGTTAGACCCGGCGAGATTAGTATTCTCGTGGCGCAGCCGGTCGGCACGGACCGCTATCCCTTCGCGTTTACCAAACTCCAGCCGCAATCCCCGCGGGTCTGGAGACTTCCGCGCAAGGAAGAAATGCACGAGTACATTGCCGATCTGATGGCGACGGCGGACAAGGGTTAGATGACGGACCACAAGTCACCGATCTATCGTCGCGTGCGCTCGACCGTCTGGTTGCCGTTGGGGTTCATGTACGCGTCTTACTACATGACGCGCTATAACCTGTCGTTCGGCAAGACGACGATGACGGAGCAGTTCGGGTGGACCAACGAACAGTGGGGATGGATCAGCGCTTCGTTCTTCTGGATGTACGCGCTCGGGCAGTTCGTGAACGGACTGATTACCGACCGCTGGGGTGGACGTCGTGCGATTGTGTTCGGGGCCGTGGGGACGGTCAGCTTGAACCTGCTGATGTCGGCCGGCGGCGATTTTGGCACTCTCACCTACTTCGCGATCATGTGGGGCGCGAACGGGTACTTTCAGGCCTTCGGCGCGCCCTCGATTGTCAGCGTGAACGGCAACTGGTTCGCGCTCAGCGAACGCGGCACGTTCACCGGAATTTTCGGCATGATGATTCAGCTCGGTCGCTTCGGCATCACCCTGCTGGGCGGTTGGCTGATTGCAAATTATGAGTGGCCCGCGCTGTTCACGGTTCCGGCACTGATTACCGCCGGGTTCGCCGTCATAGCGTGGTACACCATTCGAGATCACCCGGAAGAGCTTGGCTTCGACGCGCCACCCGGTTCCAGCCATGACGACCATGGCAGCACGGAGCCGATGGGAATTCTCTGGACGCTGAAACGTGTCGTCAGCAGTCGAACGCTCTGGATCATTTCCGCCGCCTACTTCTGCACCGGCTGGGTGCGCCACGGCTTCGAGCAGTGGTTCCCGGCCTATCTGCAGGAAGTGATGAAACTACCGACGAACTCCGTCGCCTTCCAGCTCAAGGCATTGGCCCTCCCCGTGGCTGCCACGCTCGGGGCGTTCGCGGCCGGGGTGGCGTCCGACAAACTTTTTGGGTCGCGACGCGGGCCACCGACGGCTATCATGTACTTCATGCAGTTTGTGCTGCTGCTGATGTTTCGCTATCTGCCCGGTGACGCGACTGGCGTGGCGATCTACCTTATCCTGATTTCCTTCTTCGTCAATGGCCCGCACAGCCTGCTCGGCGGCGCCGCGGCCATGGACTTCGGCGGCCGCAAGGCCGCGGGCAGTGCCGCAGGGATGATCGACGCTGCTCAATACGTCGGCGCCGGGCTCGTGCAGCCGGTCGTGGGCGGTGTGATCGACCGTTACGGATGGGAAGGCTGGACACTTAGTCTGGCCGGATTCGCCCTCGTCGGAGGAATTCTCATGAGTCTGCTTTGGAATGCCCGCGCAAAATAACGACCTGCCCCCTCGCTGCCTGACACGATGAGCTGAAGGAGTCGTACCTATGACCGTCGCTTCGCCGCCCAGTCCGCCCCGCGCTCCCGCACCGCCTTCCTCAAATGGCGGATTCGATCGCTCCTACCTCGACCAGCCGGGCTTTCGCAAGCGACGCGCTCAAAACTGGGTGTCTCTGGGACTGCTCTATGCGGCGTATTACATGTGCCGCTACAATATCACAATTGCCAATCCTATTCTGCGTGAGACCTTCGGCTGGTCGAAGGAGCAGATGGGAATGATCGTATCGGCCGGTTTCTGGACCTATGCGCTGGCCGTGTTCTTAAACGGGCCGATGGCCGATCGCATCGGCGGGCGAAAAGCGATTCTGATCGGCGGATCCTTTGTGGTGGCCTTCAGCTTGTTGTTCGGCGTCGCGGCAACGGCCGTGGGAGCGTTTACCCAGTCCACGTCGGTGCTCATGACGGTCATGATCCTGATCTGGATGGCGAACAGCTATTTCCAATCCTTCGGCGCGCTTTCAATCGTAAAAGTCAACGCCGGCTGGTTCCATGTTCGTGAACGCGGCGTGTTTGGCGGCATCTTCGGCATCATGATCCAGGCCGGACGACTGGGGATCATGGCGGTGGGCGGACTGATCGTTACCTACATGGCCTGGCAATACGTCTTCTTCATTCCGGCGGCCCTGCTGCTCTTGATTGTCCTGCTTGGCTACAAGATGATCGCCAACGGGCCGGATGAGGTTGGCTTCAAGCACCTCGACCCGGGTGATGGCTCTGAAGCGGAGAAGGGTATCAAAGTCAATTACGCGTGGATTATCAAAAAGGTCTTCACCAATAAGACCATGTTGACCATTGCGTTGGCCGAGTTCTGCACCGGTTTTGTCCGCCACGGAATCGACCAATGGTTTCCGAGTTTCATGCGCGAAGTTCATCAGGTCGGATTCAATTCCAAAGAATTCCTGCTGACCGCCGTCGGAATGCCGGTCGGAGCAATTGTCGGTGGGCTGGTCGCCGGGACTGTGAGCGACAAGGTGTTTGGTTCGCGTCGTCCGCCGGTGGCTGCCATCTTCTTTGTCGGACAGGGGGTCGCACTGCTCGGTTTGCACTTCAGTCAGGGCTGGGGGCCGCTGTATTCGATCTGGATGTTCATGCTGGTTTCCGTGTGCATTCAAGCGACCCATAGCCTGCTTTCCGGCGTCGCATCCATGGACTTCGGCGGCAAACGCGCGGCGGCATCGGCGGCAGGGATGTTCGACGGCTGTCAATACCTCGCCGGCGGCGTCGTCGGATGGGGCCTGGGCTGGTTTCTCGACACCTTCGGCTGGGGCAGCTGGACCTGGGGGATTATCGGCTTCAGCGCGCTCGGAGCCTTGCTGATGTTCTCACTCTGGAACGCGCGGCCCGCCGGGTACGTCGCGCACTGATTTCACAATTTCGCCCCCTCTGCACTCTCACACCATTCCGACTCCATGATCATTGGCATTGTTCAGAATCATCCCGTCTTCGGCGACGTCGAAAGCAATCAGAAACAACTGGAGGAGATTGTCGGCAGTACCCATGCCGACCTCTGGGTCATGTCCGAACTGGCCCTGACCGGTTATGAGTTCCAAGGCCGTCAGGAAGTTGACGAGCTGGCCGAGGAAGTCCCCAACGGCAAGACCGCGACGTGGCTGCGGCGGTTCTGCAATGACCGCAATTGTCATGCGATTATCGGCTTGCCCGAGCGCGAAGGACAGGGACTCTATAACTCATCGATGTTCATGAGCCCCAAAGGAGTGATCTCCCGTTATCGCAAATTGCATCTGTTCGACAAGGAGACGGAGCGCTTTGATCGCGGCAACATTCCGCTCTCCGTACAGGATATCGGCCACGCGCGGATCGGCGTGATGATCTGTTTCGACTGGCGATTCCCGGAAGTCGCGCGGACGCTTACGCTGCTCGGTGCGCAAATCATCGCACACCCGTCCAATCTCGTCCTGCCCTACGCGCAGAAGGCTATGATCACGCGCACGCTGGAAAACCACGTCTTTGCGATGACCGCCAATCGCATCGGTACCGAGGACCGGGACGGACGTGTCGTCCATTTCACGGGGGTCTCGCAAATCGTCGGGGCGCGCGGGGATGTCCTCGCCTCGGCCCCGCGCTCGAGTTCCGGAGTCATTACCGCGGAGATTGATCCGGCGCAGGCGGATGACAAGCACATCAACATTTATAACGACCTGATGCATGAGCGCCGCACGGAATTCTATCTGGCGGGCGAGCAAGCCGCGCGCTGATCGGTCACCAGGAATCGTCGATCATGTAAAAGCGGCGGCCAATCGGCCGCCGCTTCGCGTCTATAAAGGCGGTCTGCGACCACCACTTGCCAATATCACTCAGGGAGTTGTTGACGAGACCACGCGGTAGAAACGGCGGGCATCGATCGGCAGTACGCCGATGTCAATAAACGAGTTCGTCGCGCTGCTGCCTTCAAATGTGGCGAAGGCGCCATCTGCTATCGTGTCGGAGTAGATGTGATATTGAGCCGCGCCGGTGGCGGACCAATCCAGACGAATGTCATTGCCGGATCGCGAGACGACCACAACCGGCGGGACCAGCGAATAGCCAACCGCGCGAATCATGCGATTGCCGCGGCGAGCCGACACATGCACCGCCGTTTCGTCGATCCAGAGCGAATCGCACGGATCATAAACGAAGGAGTGCCCGGCGGCGACGCCCGACGTATCATGCAAGAAAGCCTCGTACTTGCCGGATTCCGGGTTTGAAACCGCGATGTAGAAATCACTCGCGACGCCCAACGGATCGCCGAGCACGTCGCGCAGCGCGACATCGGCGTAGCTGGCCGGATCCGCCGGCAAGCCACCAATCTGATTACCGACACTGCCTACGAGCTTACTCGATAGCAGCGTCCCCGGCAAGCCGCCGAGTCCGTCGGCGAGATACACAGAAACCTCGATCGGCGAATGGGTTGAATCCGGATTCACCGCCGAGATTCCTACCCGCGCAAAGCACAACGCGAAGGTCGCACCCGGCGTGAACTTGACGGCCCAGCGATAGCCGACGTTCGTCGAATAGTGACTGGCCTCGGCAACGCCATCATCGTAGCCCAATTCGCTGCCGCAGGTCGAACGCACCTCAAACTCCAGGGTGTCCGTCAGCGACTGCAATGCCGCGATGTCGGTTGAACGAATGAAATAGCGGAAGCCGCCTTCCGCAAGCGTCGGCATCGACGTCGCGTATTCATCCGGATTTCCGGTCGAGCTGAACAATGCGGAATCGCTCGGTCCACCGGAGGCGGGCCAGTAGATAAGTCGAGTCACAAAACCACCGGCGTTATCCGTGACGATTGCGGTCGCCGTGAACGGGGCCGGGAGTTGATCATCCAGCCGGTCGTGAGCGATGACCGGCGGCGTGTTGCCCGCCTGAATCGTGAAGTTGGCGTTCGACTCGTCGGTCGCCGTCGGATATGAAACGCTGGTGACGCGCATGCGGCAGAGCGTGGAAACGGGAGACGTTACGGTCCACGGCTCGCTGCCGTCATTTGCCACATTCATGGCCACCGGTTCCCACGCGCCGCCGGCATAGCTGCGATTCAACTCGATATTCACGTTCCCCGTAACGTTGGAGGAGGTCCACGTCAGATTGTGACTTGAGCCGTCAACCCACGTTTCGCCGCCATTCGGCGACGTCACGGTGATGGTCCGGGCCGCGATCGTGAAATCGGCGTTGGACACGTCCGACACGGCGGGAAAGCTGACGCTGGTTACCCGCACACGCGCCAGCGAGCTCGCGGGAAGTGAGACCGTCCACGGGTGCGTTCCATCGTTGGTCGTGCCCGCTACGATCGGCTCCCATGCGCCGCCCGAGTAACTGCGATTCAAGTCGATGTTCACCGTACCCGTCACATTGGCCGATGTCCAGGTGATATTCTGCGCGGTTCCTTCGACCCAGGATTCACCGCCGTTGGGAACCGTCACGGTAATCACACGTGCGGCAATCGTGAAATTCGCGTTGGACGTGTCCACCACCGTGGGGTAGGCAATGCTGGAAATCCGTACGCGCGCGGTCGTGCTCGCGGGGAGGGTAACGGTCCAGACCTGAGTCCCATCATTCGCCGTGTTGGCGGCAAGGCTCTCCCATGTCACGCTGGGGTAGGTACGATTCAACTCGATGTTCACGTTGCCCGTCAACCCTACCGAAGTCCACGTAATGTTCTGCGACACGCCGTCGATCCATGTTTCACCACCGTTGGGCACCGACACGGTGATCGACCGCGCCGCGATGGTAAAATTGGCGTTGGAAACATCACTGACCGTCGGCGCCGACACGCTGGTGATGCGGACCCGCGCGAGCGCCGCTGACGCGGGCAGCGTCACGGTCCACGTCTGCGTCCCGTCGTTTGCCGTGTTCGCGGCGATCGACTCCCAGGTTCCGCCGGAGTAGCTGCGATTCAGGTCAATGTTCACGTTGCCGGTCACATTCACCGAAGTCCACGTGACCGTGACCGTCGATCCCTCAACCCAGGTCTCACCGCCGTTCGGCGCGGTAACGGTAATCGACGCGGCGGACGAGCCTTCCAGCCCGTCAAGCGTGCTGACGCCGGAGCTTGAGGGATCAAGCCAATTGCTCAGCCGCGTGGCATTGGTGCCGTTGCCCGCCCAGGACAGGGCGAATTTGCCGAAGTAATCGTCGATGTTGTTGGAGCAGGAGGCGGTGCCGCCGTGAAGCTGGCCCGTGATGCGATGGTTCTGATCGAACAGCGGAGACCCTGACGAACCGGGCTCGGTCGTGCCGTCATCCCACGCTAAAATGCGCCAGTGCGAGTTCGCCGGAGTGCCAGACCACGTATCGCTGGTGGGAGCATTATTGTCGAAGGAGATCTTCTTGATGTCCCCGCTCGGATGATGAATGCAAACGGAATTCGTCGCCGCCGCATCGACACGATTCCAGCCGTTATAGTACGGACTGTAACCCGCGGGCGGCGTGGATGACAATTGCAGCAAGGCGAAATCCGAGCCGGACCAGTTCGCGCGCAGCGTCGAATTCGAGACCGTTTGGTTCGTCGGACCGTCGACATTCGGGCAGCCCGGCGATTCATAGTTGAACATGAACTGCCAGGTGTTATTGCCGCCGAGGCAGTGATTGGCCGTCAGGAAGTACGGGGTCTGATCCTGTGCCGTATTGTTGATCAGCGAACCCGTGCAGATGCGCGAGCCGCCGGACGTCAGGATCATGGTCACGCCACGCTTGTTGGTCTGCCAGGTCGCGCCTTCGGGACAATTCACGTTGTTGTTGCACGAACCGGAGGAGCCAAAGGCATCGATCGCGTGGTCCGCCGGCCGACCGAACAGATTGCGATAGGCGTGCACAACATTGGAAATCGACAGCACGCCCTGTCCGAATTGCTCCGCCGATTCATGGTATTCCAGTGTGACCGCATCGCCGGCGACCGGCGCCGTGATGTTCGTTCCGTCAATCCAGTTGTTGAATGACGTGAACGCGCCGATCACCCGGTCGCGCTCATCGTTGTAGATAAACAGGTCGCAGCCTTCGGGAATGAACCAGCGGTCATAGAGCACGCTGATCGAATACGCACCCGGTGAGGCAAGGCGAAGCCGCCAGAGACGGCTGCCGTCGGGGAGCGCGGTCCACTTCCCGGAGTTGTCCAGCGTCAGGTGCACGTCGAGACTGGCACCAAACCGATACGGCTCGTCCTTGTCCGCCAACGCGTCCTCCGCGAGGTAGGCGTTGACGTCCACGCCGGCCATGCTAACCGTAGGTATGACGTCAGTCAGGCCTTGCTGAAACGAAAGCGGCGAACCACCCGCACTAACCTGCGCGTGCGCGGCGGTCAATACCATCAAGATTGCTGCACTAATGCAGACGACTTGCGATATCATTCGATTGCGAGCACTCTTTTGCATGAAATCACGCGAAATGTACATTGTCACTCCTCAATAATCATGAAGACACTGGGTCAGCAATTCTCGCCCGCCAGTTGAAGGACTCGGATGGCTGAGCGGCGAACGAGATTGTTCCCACAAAGATAACCAAAATGACAAGCGAAGTCAATGCGACCATGCATTGTTTTCACAGCACTGACAAGATTAACTGCCGTGGGTCGTTGCCCAGCGAGAGGTCCCTCGCACGCGCCGTCCAATGAAAAAGGGGTGCGATTGGGCACCCCTTGCGCATTTGGGCATAACGCCCGTTACAGCTCGATGATCAGTACCGATCCCTGTTTGGTCAGCGGTATCTCGCGCAGCGGGGATGCTGCCGGTCCTTGATTGACGGTTCCGGTGAGATTGAATTTCGAGCCGTGACACGGGCAGTTCAGAGTCGGAGTGGATGCGGCGACGGTGCACCCCTGGTGAGTGCAGCGGCTATCCAGCGCGAAATAGCTCTCGCCACTGGTGTGGGTAACGAGCAAGGGTCGGCCCAGCGGCGTGTTGTCAAGTCGAATCGCGGTGTTATCCGCGAGCAACTCGCCGCAGTCATTAAGGTCAAGCCGAACGTTGTTGTTCTCGTCGATCGTGAACGGACAGCCGCTTCCGGCGTCATCGTCCCCGTCGTCCTGTTTGCAACCGATCCCGCCGGCGGCCAATAGCCCCGCCGCGCCGGCGATCGCGCACGTGCGCAAGAACTCACGCCTGGTCTGTTCCATCCACGCTCCTCCCGGCCAATCGGGCCGTACCCTTCATTCCGCGTACGATCATCAACGTGAAGTCGTCGTCAAACTGATCCTGACCGTGGAACCGAACCACATCCGACTCCAGTCCGCGCACAAGTTCGCGCGGACCGCGATGCCGGTTTTGCACGACGTGGTCAAGAATACGCTGCTCGCCAAACTCCTCTTCGTCCGGATTCATGGCCTCACTGACGCCGTCCGTGTACAGCACGATCACGTCACCATCTTCCAGCCTGACGGATTCCTGTTCGTACACGACACCCTCGACGCAGCCCAGAATCAGCCCACCGGTGTCCAAGGCATGCGTTTCCCCTGACGCGCGAATCAGGATCGGAGCGTTGTGTCCGGCGTTCACATACGTGAAGACCTGACCGCGGGGTTCATAGATGCCGACAAAGAAAGTGATATACTGTTCCGGCGGTGTGTTCCGCAGAATCAGCTCATTGACGCGGGACACCGTCTTCGTCAGCGGGACCCCGATGTCGATCGCCGTGCGCAGCGAGGCTTGCAAGTTCGCCATCAACAGTGCCGCCCCGGCGCCCTTTCCGGAAACATCCCCCACCGAGAGCACCGTTTCGCCGTTCGCCAGCGGAATGACGTCAAAATAGTCGCCCGCGACGTCCAGAGAAAAGTGCGAGCAGGTCGCGATTTCAAGCCCCGGCGTGTCCGGCAGATCATGCGGGAGCAGACCCTGTTGAATCTGCCGGGCAATCTTCATCTGCTCTTCCAGCCGCTGCTTCTCAACGTTCTCCTCGATGAGCCGCATGTTCTCACTGGCCAACGCAATCTGCGGAGCCAGCGAATCCAGAATGCGCAGCTCTTCCGCCGAGAAGTCCTCGCGCTCGAGTTTGCGGCCCAGTCCGAGAAAACCGACCAAGCGTTGTTGGGCCACCAACGGCAGCACGAGTGCCACGCCGTGCTGGGTCAACCACGAGGATTCATCCGCGCGCATCCGCACGCGCGAGCTGGCGATCACCTCGTCAATCAAAACCGGCCGGGACTCGCGCTCCAACGCCAACACAAAATCAGTCCCAAGACAGAACGGCGTCAGCGCGCCGCGAAAGCCGATGAACCGGCCATCCTCGCCGGAAAGTACCACCGGGTACACCGTCTCGACCAAGAGACCCGCGCGCAACCGCTCTTCGAGCTGCGTCCAAAACGACTCCTTGTCCGACAGCAGGAGCGCCCGCTGCAAGAAATCACGGATCAGCTGGCGGAGGCGCTCTCGCTCCGGGTACACCCGCCGCTCAATCCGGTTCCGCAGGCGCCTTTGTAACGGGGCTGTCAACGCGATCGCGACCGCCACCACAACGATCTGATTGCGGGGTGTGAAATTCGTTCCCACCAAGTAGCCCAAGCCCATCGCCAACAGGCTGAGCACGACAAACGCCAGTCCCGTTATCAAGAGGTAGCGGGTGCCGCGACGAATCCGCGCCTCAACATCCAGCAGCCGCCAGCGTCCGAAGGCGTAGGCAAACGAAAGCGGCGCAGACAGCATTCCGAGAAAGGCGAAGTTGATCGCGAGAATCGTCAACTGCGGATGCCGTTGAAACCACACCGAGAACAGATTCACCGCCAACACCAGCACCAGCAACAGCCCCAGACTGACACCCGCTCCCCAGGAAACCAGGTTCGCCTGTCGCCGTTCCAAGATATCCGTCGCGCGTTTTTTGCGATAGACAAGAATCAGGAAGCCGACCGCGATCTCCACCGCGAGCGCCCCAAAGAACACATTGATGACCGTGCGACCCTGTTGTCCGTCAACGAAGAGACCGTTCCAAATCAGGATCGCGGCACTGATCGAATAGCAGATCACATAGGTCAGCCAGGGTCGCCGTTCGATGAACTTAAGCGGCCGGGGAAACACCAGATTGAGGTGCAGCCAGAACGGTGCGAACAGCGAGCCGAGCGTTGAGAGCACCGCGATAATCGTATTCAGGTAGATGATATCGAACGCCGCGAACGCCTTCCCGAGCGCGTTCACGCCCGCGATCATGAACGCGGCCATCGACAGGCAAAACAACGTGAACACCCGCACGTCAGCGGCCTGCGGCCGCGCAAAGAACGCCCAGAGTCCGACCCCGACAAACAAGAACGATACCAGAAAGCGCAAGACCTGAAGGATGATCATGTCGCGCAACTGGTGCGTCTGCGGCAACTGCTCGATCACCACATTCCGCAGCGTGTCGCCGCGAGCCGTGCGCCAGGAAATCTCCGTGCGCTCGCCCGCCCGGCCCGGAGATCCAAAGTAACGCGCCCAGCGATCGGGTGTCGCGACCGAGTCCCCGATCGTCACGACCGTGTCGCCCCAAGACGGGTATGGGGCAGCCGCGAAATCCGTGGAATCCACCACCGCAAAGACCGGCCGGGGTCCGTTCCCGTTGCGGACCTCGGAAAGTGTTGTCCCTGACCGCCGCCAGCTCTGAACTTTCGTCGCCTCGCGTGCGTAAAAGATGAACACGAATACAAACAAACCAAGCCCGAGGACCGCGATGGCCATCCGGACTAAGTTGTCGAGTGCTGACTTTATGTTCGCCCTATTCATCCAAGATATTGTTTAATATTCCCTTAGTCATGTTGAACGGTGGCCATGCCTCCACGCTAAAATCTACACGGATTTCGTCAGAATTGCAATGAACCTACGCCACAGCGGCGACGGGTTGCCGCCGCAATTCCGGGACAAGTGGCCCGTCAACTAAGACGCGACATTGTGAAGCGAGACCATAATTTGCATGACATTTTGATGAGCAACTCGGCTGGGGCAATGACAGCCCGGAGTTGACTTCTGCCCAAATCGACCTTACATTAGGTGTTGGCCCTGTACATTCCCCGAAACTTCCGACTCATCCATGTCCCCACTTGTCGCGATCATCATGGGTTCCCGCTCCGACTGGGAAACCATGTCGCACACCGCCGCAACACTGGAAGAGCTGCGTATCCCGCACGAGGTCAAAGTGATCTCGGCTCACCGGACTCCTGACCTGCTGTTCTCGTTCGCCGGCGCGGCGTGCGAGCGTGGCCTGCGCGTCATCATCGCCGGAGCCGGGGGCGCGGCGCATCTGCCGGGTATGGCTGCCGCTAAGACCCGCCTGCCGGTGCTCGGTGTTCCGGTGGAGTCCAAGACGCTGAAAGGTGTGGATTCACTACTCTCGATTGTCCAAATGCCGGCGGGGATTCCCGTCGCTACCTTTGCGATCGGCAGAGCGGGAGCGATCAATGCCGCCCTGTTCGCGGCGAGCATCTTAGCCGCGGACCACCCCGAGATCGCCGTCGCGCTCGATCAGTTTCGCGCGCGCCAGACTCAGAATGTGCTGGACAATCCTGATCCGCGGACCGGCGCATGAAGCTTGGCGTGCTGGGCGGCGGCCAACTGGGAAGAATGATTGGTCTGGCGGGACTGCCGCTGGGTCTGCAATTCCGATTCTTCGATCCGATAGCCGACTCACCCGCGCAGGCCGTTGGTGAGTTCGTCTGCGCGGCGTACTCGGACGAATCGGCGTTAGCGGAATTCGGCCGCGGGCTTGAAGTTGTCACGTATGAGTTTGAAAACGTTCCCGATGCCGCCGCGAAGCTCGTCGCCGCGCACCGGCCGGTGTACCCGGCGACCAATGCGCTGACCGTCGCGCAGGATCGCCTGCAAGAGAAGCAGCTCTTCGAGAGTTTGGAGATTCCCACTCCAAAGTATGTTGCGATCGAGACTCCTGAACAACTGCCCGCCGCCTGTGAAACGGTCGGCTATCCGGCAGTGGTGAAGACCCGCCGGCTCGGCTATGACGGCAAGGGACAGGTCATCGTGCGGTCCGCTGAAGATCACACAACCGCTGCCCGACTCCTCGAATCCGCGCCCTGCCTGGTCGAGCAGTTCATCCCGTTTCAGCGGGAACTCTCGATCCTCGCGGTGCGCTCTCGCTCCGGCGAAGCTGACGCGTATCCGCCGGTGGAGAACTTGCACCGTGACGGAATACTGCGTCGAACCATCGCACCCGCGCCCGATACCCCGGCTGAGGTTGCGAGGCGAGCGGCGCACTACGCAACGCTGGTGATGCGCGCACTTGACTACGTCGGCGTGATCTGTCTCGAGTTGTTCGAGTGGGATGGCCGGCTCTATGCCAATGAGGTCGCGCCGCGCGTACACAATTCAGGGCACTGGACGATCGAAGGCGCGGAGACCAGTCAGTTCGAAAATCATCTGCGCGCGATCCTCGGTTGGCCGCTCGGTTCCTGCCGGCTGCGCGGAGCTGCGGCCATGCTCAATATCATCGGTTCGCCGCCCGAGACTTCCGATATTCTGAAATTGCCGGACGTGCATCTGCACCTCTATGGCAAGTCTTCGCGGCCCAACCGCAAAATCGGTCATGTTACGATCTGCGCGGAAGACGGGTTTCTGCTGCACACGCTGCTGCATGAGCCCGCGCTGCAACGCGTCTTCAACCACGGCGAATAGGCTCACTATCTTCACCATGATTCTGCTCATCTATCTCGGTATCATCGTTGCCCTGCTCCTGTGGGGCGTCGGAATCTACAACGGACTGGTCAAGCTGCGCAATCAGGTACGAACGCTCTGGGCGCAGATTGAGGTTCAGCTCAAACGCCGCTACGACCTCATTCCCAATCTGGTGGAGGTCGTCAAGGACTATATGGGTTACGAGCAGGAGACGCTGAGCAAGGTCGTGGAGGCTCGCGGCAAAGCGATGTCCACTCAGGGAATTCCGGAGAAAGCAATGGCCGAGAACCAGTTGAGCGGCGCGCTCCGCTCACTATTTGCCGTGGCCGAGAGCTATCCGGATCTCAAGGCAAATCAGAATGTCTCCCGCTTGCAGGAGGAACTGGCCAATACCGAAAACATGATCGCCAACATGCGCAGCAATTACAACCAGACGGTCATGGATCTGAATAATCGCACCGAGACCTTTCCGTCGAATCTGATCGCGCGCTGGTTCGCCTTCCAGCCGGAAAAGTTCTATACCACTCCCGACGAGGAGCGCGCAGCGCCCAGAGCCGATCTACGCTGAATCCCGCCGAGCCGGGTTAAGTCCGCGCAACCCAGCCGGAAGCGGAACCGCCGGCAGCGCAGAACTAACGAGGGCACGCATCATTGCGTGCCCTCGCCGCATTTGTACTTGATCGCCGCCTACCGCCGTCGCGTACCGCCGCCGCCCAAAAGCGAGCCCAACACGCCGCGAATGATCTGCCTGCCCACCGTGCTGCCCATCGCGCGCGCCGCGCTCTTTACCATCGCTTCGAGGACTTCGCCGCTCGATTGCGACACGGGTCTCGCGGTCGGTGACTTCATTGACTGAGCCTGAACCGTCTGCTCGCCGCGCTGTTTCAGCAGCTCGTACGCAGACTCGCGATCCACCTGCTTTTCATATTGCCCGGCCACCAGGGACGAAGCCATGTGCTGCTTCCGCTCCTCTGGAGTGATGGGACCGATGTGACTCATGGGTGGGTAGATCAACGCCCGCTCCACGATGCCCGGCGTTCCGCTCTCATCGAGAAAAGAGACGAGGCCCTCCCCGATCCCCAGTTCGAGAATCGCTTTCTCCGTGTCGAGCTTCGGATTCGCGCGAAACGTCTGCGCCGCCGCTCTAACCGCCTTCTGATCCGCCGGCGTGAATGCCCGCAAGGCATGCTGCACGCGATTACCCAATTGCCCAAGTACCTTGTCCGGCAAGTCCAGTGGATTCTGCGTAACGAAATACACGCCGACGCCCTTGGAGCGGATCAGCCTGACCACTTGCTCAATCTTCTCCTGTAAGGCGTCGGGCGCATCATCAAAAAGCAAATGCGCTTCGTCGAAGAAGAACACGAGCTTCGGCCGTTCCGGATCACCGACTTCCGGCAACCGCTCAAACAACTCCGACAGCAGCCATAGCAGAAAGGTGGCATACAGCTGCGGCGACTGCATCAGCTTGTCCGCCGCGAGCACGTTTACCACGCCCTTGCCGCCGGCATCCGTCTGCAGCAGGTCGTCGAGATCGAGCGCGGGTTCGCCGAAGAACTGCTCGCCGCCCTGTTGATCGAGCGTTAAGAGTCCGCGCTGAATGGCGCCGACGCTCGCGGCCGAGACATGGCCGTACTGCGACGACAGCGTCTTCGCGTTCCGGCTGACGTCATCAAGCATCGCCCGCAAATCCTTCAGATCGAGCAATAGCAGGCCGTTGTCGTCCGCCGCCTGAAACACAATATTCAGCACGCCGGATTGCGTTTCATTGAGATTGAGCAGGCGACTCAGCAACAGCGGCCCCATGTCGGAGATCGTCGTGCGCACCGGATGTCCCTGCTCGCCGAACAAGTCCCAGAATGTTACCGGGCACGCGGAATGGCTGAACCCTTGCAGTCCCAGTTGCTGAATGCGGCTTGCGACTTTAGGATTTCCGCCGCCCGCCCGGCTTACGCCGGAGACGTCGCCCTTGACATCCGAGACGAATACGGGCACGCCGTGATGACTGAACCGCTCCGCCATCACCTGCAACGTAACCGTTTTGCCCGTCCCCGTCGCGCCGGCGATCAAGCCGTGGCGGTTCGCCCGCTTCGGAACCAGTTCCAAGTCGCGCTCACCGCGCGCGATGATCAGTGAAGAGCCCAATCTGTAGTTCGTCTCCCGGGCGATTTGCCCCGCTAAGTTCTACTTAAGTCCCTGTCGCAAGATATTCCGAAAGCGCGTGCCACTGATGTAATGATCCGCCAATAGCCGGCCCTCGCATGTAAGTGAAAAGACGCCGTATCCTGACGGCGCGGCTTGGGCCGCCGCCGCGGACTTAAGCTCCTTCACGCGCAGTGCAGCTCCGGTGGACTCAGCGGTGGCCCGCAGATCGAGCATCGCCTTGGCGCTGTACGGACATTGATTTGCGCAAGCCAGCGTCAAGGCTCCGGTCTGGTCCCGCGCGGATTTCCAATCCAGAATCCGCGGTGGCTTGGCGTGCTTCAGCGCGAGCGCCCACAGCTCGTAGTGCTCCGATGTTTCCACGAGCGCAAACCCATTCTTCTGAAACAACCGGCGGTCCGGCAGCCACGGGGTGTCACCCGCAATCACGGCAACTCCCGCGCGGTTCCGCGCCCGGGCGTCCTCGATGCAGGTCTTGACGAGCAGCGAGCCGTAGCCCTTGCCGAGATGGATTCGCGGATAGACCCAGATGCAATGAATGAACAGGTAATCACTTGCCGCAACCGCGCGCCACGCGAATTCACCGGGCACGTATTCAATGAAACCCAGCGGCTTGCCGCCGCCCGCGGGGACGACGAGCTTGAGCTTCAAGCCTTCAGCGAAGCGCTGCTCTAGCCACTTGAGCTTGGCCTGATAGCCTTCGTGTTTCGGATTGGTCACGCAGAACAACCCCAACTCAGGAATATTCTCCAGCGTCAGATCCACGACGCTTACTGATGCAGCAGACTTGCTCATATGCGAAGCACCGGATTATTCGGGATTGCCTCTGCGCAAGATCAGGCGGTCATAGATGACGAGGACAATTGCGGTCAATACCGCCAGTCCGCCGAAAATCATCCACATCAGATCGGGACGGCCCTGATCGCGCGCCAGGGAACCGTAGAGTTCGCCCGACAACCGCCCACCGAAGATATTGCCGAGCGCGACCGTCCAGAAATAGAAGCCCATGTACATGGCCACTTTCTGTTGCGGCGCGATGCGGCCGACATACTCCTGACTCTTGGGCGACGCAATCATTTCACCGAACGCAAAGATAGTGATGGCAAGCGTCACCAGCCAGCCCGTCGCCAGCCATGCGCTCATGCCGATGCCGACCGCGGAGACCAGAATGCCGACCACCATGACGGAAAGCGGCGGGAAGAAGCCAATCAGGAATGAGACCAAGACCTGGAAAATGACGATCGCGCCCGCGTCAATATTGATGATATACTCCGGGTTTACCTGGCGATAACTCTCCGCCCAAGTGTGCGCCAATGCACGCACCTGCGTGGAGTCCTCGCCCCATTTGCCGCCGCCCACCGGATGCGGGTTCAGATTCGACACGGAGGACTTGATGTCGGATTCGGGTACGCGAACCTTGAAGTCGAACATCGTCCGCCGGAATTTCGTGGCCTGATCGTCCGAGACGAATATCACTCCCGGACTCTCCGGTTCGGTAGCTCGTACGGCCGGCTGCTCCGCCGCAAACTTGTGAATCTCCGCGGCCAGCAGGTCTTCATTCACCGCGGCGAATTCCCGCGCGAAATCCTCGCCGACCCAGTTCCGCGCCGTGTTCACCATATCCCGGGTTTCCACGAAATCGCGAATGTACTCGGGCATCGTCAGAAAAATCTGATTGAACGAAGTCCAGAACCCTGACAGAATGAGCAAGTAGAGCGCAAACTTCCAATTGCCGAGCTTCAGTGGCTGCGTCAGCCAGAAGCCGCCCGGCTTACCCGTTGCCCGTGCGCGCAGCGGAATGTCCAGCAGCACGTTTAGCACCACCCAGACCGCAGCTACGATCAGCATCTGATTCCACGAGATGTAACGGCCCGAGATTGCCAAGAGCGTCAGCAATACGAAGATCATCAGGAAGAAGCGGCCATTGCCCAGTACTTCCACGATGCCCGAGAGCACCTGCTTGATCGAACGCTTCTGCGCGCTGCCCGCCTCCGTGGTGGGCTCCTTATAGAACAGCAGCAGCCAAATGAAGTTGCAGGCGATCCAGAACGAAGAGGCGATGAAGACCCAATCCCAACCGTAGCGCACACGCACGATGCCGGCCACGATCGGCCCCACAAAGCCTCCGACATTCACCATCATGTAGAAGATGCCGAACCCCATGGACGAGTTCGTCTCATCCGTGGTGCGCGCGACCGTGCCCACGACCACCGGTTTGAAGATCGCCGCGCCCACTGCTACAAACAGAAACGCCATGAAGAACGTGCCGAACGCGCTAAACTGGCCCAACAGGTAATATGCCGGGACCAGCAAGGTGTACGCGACCAGAAACGTCTTCTTATATCCAAACCGGTCCCCCAACGCGCCGAACACCACCGGCAGCAGATACAGAATGAACGGCACGACACCTTGCAGCATGCCGCGCTGCTCGGACGTGAACCCCAGCGCGCCCTCGGCCCGCGAGCCTGTGATGTACAGCGACGAAACGGCGAAGAAGCCATACCAGGCCAGCCGCTCAAAAATCTCCATCGTGTTCGCCACCCAGAAACTCTGAGGTAGCTTGGAACGGGGCTTACGCACCGCAGTCGAGGATCCGGTGATTCCAATCATGGGGGGGAGTATCCGTAAGGAGAATGGTGTTCAGAGACTGCACGGGGAAACGCGGGAACGATGTCCGTCAACGAAGCACGCAAAAAGCGCACAGGGCACCTGTGCGCTTCGCCGCCTACAGCAATATCCGGGAGACCGCCAGCTGGCCTAATGCATGTGCCATCGTACCGATCAGCTAATGTCTCGCTTCGTTGCGGAGAGAGGGGGATTCGAACCCCCGGTGAGATGATAAGTCCCACGCACGCCTTCCAAGCGTGTGCCTTAAACCACTCGGCCATCTCTCCATGCGTGCGGCCAATGGCCGCAGGACTCCCTATGTTCGCGAATGTCGGTGTCGCGCCCCGTGCGCAACCGGCTCCAGGACGCCGACCTGCTTCAACAAGGACTGAGTGTCGTACACCGATTCAATCGAAATGATCCGCCCGTTGCGGATCCGGATCGTCATCCGGCCTTTCACGGAGAAGTGCCGGTTGCTCGGCGGAATCCCCAGAAAGTCGGATGTGTGAAACCCCGACATCACATAATCGAGCGCTACCGTATGCGTCGTCAGCGTGTGCCGGTGCGGCTTGATCGTGAAGTCCTTCCACGCCCGATGCACCGTGTCGCACCAATGCAGAAACTCCCGCCGGCCCGTCGTCGAGGTTGTCGGGCCATGATACTCCACGTTTTCGGCCAGAATTTCCTCGGCCACCTCGTGTCGCTGCTCCTGAATCACATTCTCCACCAGCCGTCTCGCCAGCGCAACTCTGGGATCGAGTTCCATCGTAAACCTCCGGTCGGTTGAGCCGAACCTCTCACTCGGTCAATCATCTTCCCCGAAAGTGCTCGCACTGACATTTCGACTTCTTCAATTCCGCGCCCCGCGCCCTGCATCTCACCGCGCGGGACTACTTCCCATTCGTGTCTCCTTGCATGAATGTGAACCTTTGCCTTCAAGTTCTTGCAACAGGTCAATCAACCAACGTCCGGGATCCGCGGCTACAGCACCACGACCGTGCCGCCGCCCGTCTGTCAGGGTACGGGTGGAGCAGGATTGTCAGGCGGGGGCACCGGCGGCGCAGGCTTCTCGCCCAACAGCTTGCCCATTAACAGGGTCAGCGCGCCCTGGACCACGCCACTGATGGCAATCGTAAACGGCGCGCTGATCAGCATCAGATTGCGCATGTCGAAACCCTCGGGGACCTGCTTCACCGCCTCTTGCAGCTTCGCACTATTGGCCAGGTACTCATCAAAAAACACATAAATGAGCAGCGTGTTGACCGCCGCGGCGATCAGCGCCGAAACCAAGCCGTGCTTAAAGTACTTGCCGCCGACCTTCAGCGCCAGAACCAGCGAGGAAATCAACGCCACGACAATCCACAAATACCACTCGCGGCCTTCCGTCCAGCCGGTCAAATTCAAGAGTCCGATCACGATCCCAAACCCGGCCATCAGCAACACCCAAGTCCAACGCATGGTACCTCCCGTGATGGAGTCCGAGATGCTACCCAATCACAATTGCTTGTGTCGAAAGCAGTCCACCGTATGGTCGTTCACCAGTCCGGCGGCCTGCATATAGGCATAACAGATTGTCGGTCCCACAAACTTGAAGCCACGACCCGCTAAGTCCCTGCTCATCGCTTCGCTCTCTGAGGTCTTTGCCGGCAGCTCGTTCAGCGACTTCCAGCGATTGCGAATCGACTTCCCGTTCACAAACCGCCAGACATATTTGTCAAAGCTGCCGAACTCCTCCTGCACGCGGAGGAAGCAGCGCGCATTCCCGATGGCGGACATGATCTTCTGCCGATTCCGGATGATCCCCACATTCGCCAGCAGGCGGTCAACATCTTTCGCGCCGTAACGCGCGATCCGATGATAGTCGAACTTGTGGAAGGCCTTGCGGTAGTTCTCGCGCTTGTACAACACCGTGCGCCAGCTCAACCCGGCCTGCGCCGCGTCCAGCACGAGATACTCGTAGTGCAACGAGTCATCGTGCACGGGAACACCCCACTCGAGATCGTGGTACTCGATCAGCAGCGGATCCGTGAGCGGCCACCCGCAGCGATTGATTTCTTGCTTAGCCATGGAGATCAGTCGCCGTCAACTTGCCGGAAAAAATCGTTGATCAAGTAGGTGACATCCACACGACAGATCCGATTGCCGTTCAACTCCGCGACCACGTTCCCGCTCACCGCAAACGGCTTGTTACTTGCCGGCACGCCCAGGAAGTCCCGCACGTGCAAGCCGCTGAACGTCATTCCGGCCGAAACCTCGTTGCCCTCCACGCGGACATCGCGGACATCCACGATCAGACCAGACCACACTGTTCGCAACGTCGCGATGTACCGCTTGCACTCCTCGCGTCCGCTGCAGTACACCGTCGGACTCTCGTAGATCATGTCCTCCGTCGTAATCTCGTCGGCAATCCCCATGTTGCCCCGAGAGAACATTTCGTCAGCCAGCCGCTGCAGCAACTGCGCTTTCTGTTCGGATGTCAATCCCGTGGTCATGGTACCTCCTCCTTGCTAAGGTCCAACCGGAGTCAGTTGTCGTTGACCGACCGTCTGGGTTGGTGTCAAGGCCTGCGATCGAGGATTCGCAGCCGAGCTGAGATCGCCGCCGACAAGATCACGGTGATCTCGCGCTCCGGAATCTTCGCCCCCGGAGAAAGTGCTATTGGGTTGTCCTGTTTGCCGTCCCTTGAAGTATGGGAGAACCTTCGTCATTCGACATGCCCGCGCGGTTGCACCGCGGGCCGCAGACCGTGTCCGTTCGCGACCTGCCGCGCTGCGGTGAGGGTGGGATTCGAACCCACGGTACCCACAAGGAGTACAACGGCTTTCGAGACCGCCGCATTCGACCACTCTGCCACCTCACCAATTCCACTACTCGGAAGACCGCCGACGTTCCCGTGACTGCCGCTGTGACCGCAATTTCACCTTTTCAACATCGAATAACTCCGGTTTGAACTCCGGATTCCGCTCGAGACTTCGTATGCGCGCCGATGATGTGAGCGAGCCACCGGCATACGTTTGTGTCAGGTAGGGAATGGCCACTCCCGTGACAAGCTCCCGGAAGTCGCCGTGCTTCCAGCGCAATCGCCCCCCCTTGCCGTCGCTGCACTCCCCTTTGAGACAGTCCAGAGTGCGTTGATCAAGCCAGTAGCGGACGGACTTCCACGGCTTCCGGTCGCCGCAACTGACCTGCCAACAGCTCACTCCGTCAACCACATCAAGACCGATAATCGTCGAACTGTCCGACATGACCGACCACCAATCCCACCGCACGCGCTGCAACTCAAAGTCCTTGCGGTTCCCGCGCCGCTGCTTTGCCGGTGGCAGCACTTCCGTGGTACGGCCGGCGTGATGGATCACGACGGCGAACGCGTACTTCTCTCCCGCTCGCGCGGATTCAAGTCGCGCGCTCGGCCCCTGCAAATAGAGGGTCTGTATCGTGTTGGCAGCCGCTGCGGTAGCGGCCGTTTCGACCACCAACTCGCGGCTGATTTCCAGACTCCGCACGGAAGCATCAAGACGTGCTTTGCGCACGCGAATCGAATCCAATACGGCGGACTGCTCGATTCCAAACACCGGCAGCCCATCCGCCAGCACGGCGATCAGGACAGCCATCAACGTCCGCTTACTTAAATACACCCGCTTTCCCGATGGTGCGCCGGATCAGGTGAATTTGACCGGCATGGTACGCCTCGTGACTGACAAACGTGCCGATCGTCTCCGCGATGTTTCGCCCGCGCGTTCCAATTGCTTCGCCCATCCGCGGTTCGCTTGCCCGGATCACATCCTGCATGTGCGAGAGCGACTCGGCGGTTACTTGCTCGAGCTCTTCCAAGCCGATCGCACATTGTCGGTCGAGATCGTCTTGCCCGGATTCATAACACTCCCAGCGTGGTCCCGACAACAAGGGTTGAGCACCGAGCATCAGCTCGAGTTGCGACCGTGTCAGCAGAATATGCCCCAGCACCCAATTGATGCAGTTCCCCGCCGGCTGTGGGCCCCGCAAACTGTCGGAATTCGAGAGGTCTGCGATCCCCCGCGTAATCAGCAGCTGATTGAAATCAAACTGCTTGCAGAGCAGTGTCGCACTCATCGTGCAAAAGCGTGTGCGAGACGATGGTGCTCGAGGCCGACCCGCGACGAAGGTCCGCAGGCTGCCATCATTTCGGCGGCTGTTGGGGCGCGGTCCGCTGCATCATCTCCTGCATCTCCTTCAGGCTCGGCCCTTCGGGAAGTGGGATATTGTCAGCCACAAAATCGGCATCCGTCAAGCCTTGATTCACCTTCACATCCTTGACAACCATCGTCCCCGCGGAAACGTCGCCCCGGAACAGCTCCGTGTGATGGGCGATCTGATACTGCCCGACCACCGTGCGAAAATCGCTGTTCGCCATCCGCATCGTGTGGCCCTTCTCTTCCCCTTCGCCGCGGACCAACGTCAGATCGTGCTTCGCCAGCCAGACCTTCGTAAACTTCGTCTTCTTGAGTTCCGTGCTCGGAATGACCACCCAGCAATCGTGACCGTCCACGGTCTCTTCACCCGCCAACGTCGCGCCGGAGAGGAAGTCCAATGTTCGATCGCCGTCTGCCTGGCGCCCGTCCGCATTCGGCAACTTCTGCCGGCCCGCGGAATTAATCGCCCAATGGTCCGTCCCGTCAAACAGCGTGATGTTTGTCATCGAGGTCAGCCCCGCGGGGACCCCGGGCTTCGGGGGCACCGGCATGGTCGTGGTCGTGAGCATCTTTTCGCCCATCGTCACGGTCACCACCGTCATCTGCTGCGGACCCCGCGGCGTATTCATGGTATTCTGGCGTGTCACCGTCAGATCCTGAATCAGTTCGCGGTTCGCTTCCCGCTGGGCCTCGGCCTGCGCAATCAAAGTCGCCATGTCCATCGCAGCGGCGTCAATCGTCAGCCCGGCCATCAGGGCCGCGAATAGGGCAAGTACAAGACGCTTCGTCAACATCGTGCTCCGCTTTGGTATCCGTTTCATCCGATTACATCCAACCCTTGTGCTTGAAAAACCAGACCATGCTGACAGCCAGCACCGCCATAAACCCCAGAGCGACAAAGTAGCCATTTGCTTGATACAGCTCCGGCATGTTCACGAAGTTCATCCCCCACACGCCCGCCAAAAACGTCAACGGCAGGAAGATCGTGGAAATGACGGTCAACACTTTCATCACCGTATTCAGCCGCAGATTCACGTTCGACTGATATAGGTCCATCATCCCCGCCAGCAGATCGCGATACGTCTCGACCGTGTCGATGACCTGAATCGTATGATCGTACACGTCGCGGAAGTAGATTTCCGTCCGCGGGTCGATCAACTCGTATTCCTCGTGCTCGAGTTCCGTCAGCACTTCCCGCAACGGCCAGACTGATCTGCGGACAAACAACATCTCGCGCTTGATCCGGTCGATCTCGCGCAAGATCTCCGCACTGGTTTCACCGATCACTCGATCCTCGAGCACTTCAATCCGGTCCCCCAGTTTCTCCAGTACCAGAAAATAGTGGTCCACCACCGCGTCGAGCAAACGGTAAACCAGATAGTCCGAACTCTGCCCGCGAATCCGCCCCTTCGCGTTGCGCAGACGGTCGCGCACCTGATCGAAGACATCCCCCTCGCGCTCCCCGACCGACAACACAAAATTCCGCCCCAGTATCAGACTGACCTGCTCGCTGACGACTTCCCCGGCCGCGTCATCATAGCTGAGCTGCTTCAACACCACGAAGGCATAGTCACCGTAATCCTCGACTTTCGGACGCTGATCGGTGTTGACCAGATCCTCCAGCACCAGCGGATGCAGGTTAAACAACTTGCCGACCTGCTCCATCAACGCCACGTCATGCACCGCGTCGATGTTCATCCAGAGCATGCGCGACTGACCCAGCAGCCCCGCCGCATCCGCGATCGAATCCAACTCGCGGTCCGTGCAGCTATTCTCATCGTAGGCCAGTACCCGCACGCGCGTCCGGTCGCCCGTCCGCTCGCCGATATGCACCAGCGTCCCCGGCGGCAGACCGGCCTTCCGCGAGCGCCGCTTAATGCCCCGGCGCATTGGCCTCAGCCTTCGAGCGCGGCCGCTGCACTCGACCCAAACCCAACGTCCCCCCGGTCACTTCTGCTCCTGTCCGCCCATCATCTGCTGGAGCAGTTCATCCGCGGTGGGCATCTCCACTTGCGCCGGGTCAAAGATGGCGTCGGATAAGCCAGAGTTCACCGCGACAGCGGTCACGCGCAATAACGAAACCCGCACGTCCCCCGCGTACATCTCGATCAAGCGTGGCAGCTCAAAATCATAGGAGGCCGGGGCGAATTCCGAAAACCGCCAGTGCAGCTGCTCACCGTCCGCGGAAACCAGCTCGCCGCCCAAAACCAGAAAGCGCGCCCGATCCACGTTCAGCCTGAAGCGCTGATCATCCTCGACCATCTCCACCACGTCGCACTCATGACCGTCAACGGTTGCCTCGCCTATAATCGTCGCCTCATGATTCGTAAAGTCCCAACAGATACGCTCCGGTTCGTACTCCGCCGCCGCCTCGGGACCCAGCTCCTCCGCCCCCATGGGCGTTAACAGCGTGGTCTTGCCGCCGCGCGTGATAACCGTGGTCGGCATCCCGGCCGGCAAGCCATCCGGTCCCTGCAACCGCACGTCCGTCCGGTTGTCCGCACCGCGGCGATAGATCGTCTGCACTGATACAATGGTGTCGCCCGCCTCGGCCATCGTCATCTCCTGAACGACCGTCATGTCCCTGGCCGACGCGAGAAACTGCTCACACCGGCTCTGCGTCTCTACCAGTACCGAAGGCAACTCCGCCGCCGCGGCACCGGTCGGGCGGCTCAAGAGCATCAGCCCCGCGGCCAGGAAACTGCCGAACCGCGCTATGCCCCGCGTCAAACCGCACGACATGGCCAGCATGCTGTGTAGAAATTCCGCAGGTTTCAATTCCGCTCCAGCGAGCCCTGAATCGGCTGATCGGGAACCCCGTTCTTCATCTGTACCTCGTGATCGGCATCGAACAGGTCGTCCGTCAGACCGGAATTGACCTCAATTGATTTTACGATTGTGGTGGACTGCAACTCGCGATCGATGTACACTTCGGTCTTGAACGGAAACGAAAAATCGCCGCCCAATTTACGGAAATCCGAATGCACCCAGTGCAGGCTGCGCCCCGCCTTGTCGGTGGTGCTGCCCTCAAGAATGATCAGCCGCTCCGTGCACAAAAACAATTCATAGCGAGTGTCGCCGTCCTGCAATCCCACTATGCAACAATTCTTGTCGGGAATCTTGTGCGCTTGATCGACCTCCGCGCTCGAGGCGTGAAAACCCCAGCAGCTATTTGTCGTCGTGTAGGCCTTCAAGTCCGTGGACGCAATCTTCGTCTTCGCCTTCCCGCCCTCGATTATCCAGCCGTCCGTCCCGTCGAAGATCCACACGCTGTTGCGGGCCTCGGGAACCTTCGAAATCGTGCCGAGATCTTGTGAGTGCGACGAGACGATGGTTTCCACCCGGGACTTAGTGCCTTTGCGCAACACCCGCTGCTGGGTCTCCGTGTCCAGCGAACTCAGCGTCTGCACGACCGTCATGTCGAAGACTTCCGCCATGAAGCGATCGCACTGTGCCTGCACCCGGGAGACCAGCTTCGCGCATTCGGGGTCCTGCGCGTAACCGTTCGGGGCCAGCGCCAGCGCAATCGCCCAGACCAGGAATATCAGCAGTGGTTTCATGGCAATCTCCCCAGATTAGGTGTCCTGTTCCGGTCCGCCACTCTTCTTCCGCGCACGCAAACTCCGGAAGTACGTCGATAGCACCGCCCCGCATTCCTCCCCTCGCACGCCCCGCACCACTGAACAGGTGTGATTCAAACGCGAATCCTGCAACAGCGTGTAATGCGTATCCACGGCGCCAGCCTTCGGATCAGCCGCTCCATATACAACCAGTGGAATCCGCGCCAGCACAATCGCTCCGGCGCACATCGCGCACGGCTCCAGCGTTACGTATAGAATGCAATCCAGCAATCGCCGTGAACCAAGGGTTGCTGCCGCCGAGGTGATCGCGATCATCTCGGCGTGCGCCGTCGGGTCCTGCAGACTCTCAAGCTGATTGTGCCCGCGACCGATCACCAGCCCGTTGTGAACAATCACGCAGCCAATCGGCACCTCGTCCTTGGCTTCGGCCAACGCCGCCTCGCGCAACGCCTCACCCATCCAGCGCGAGTGATCGGGGTGGCCGAATGTTTCAAAGAGATTCAAAATCAACTATCAGCGTTAACCGACATCTATCTTCGCTGTAAATTGACCTGCAAGTATCTCGTTCAGGGTGACGATTTCAGCCCATCCTTTGTTCTCGGTCAGTCGACAATATGATTGTGGCGGTGTAATTCTTTGCGAGCTGTACTTTCTGGCCTCTGTAAGTGTCAAACTGCGCTCGTATGGTACCACCGAATCGAGTAACAAGGCGAATACCTGATGATGATTACCCGCGTAAGAGAAGTACTCCGCAGCCGAACAACCGATCTCCGTATTGAATCGCTCCCAAACTGACTCGGGCGTGCCGCTTACCACATTGGCAATCCTCACTTGCCCTGCTAGTTTCTGCTGTTTGTCGCTCGAGTAGATTACAATGGTGCGCCCGATCCACTCGCGGCTGAACTTCTTCCTAATCTCAACACGCTTGTTCCCGTACAGAATCTTGTTTGCATGGTCGGATTTGATGCTCATCAACAGCCCATTTGACGTTGACTCATCAGTGGAAAAGCGCTCAATCAACTTCGGGATCTTGGCGATGACAGATTGCCAAACGGCTTGGAAGTTTGAGGTACAAAGGAGTTCGTCCTGACCCGGACGATAGTTGACATGCGCATTTCGGGCGGTCGCGAAGCCGAAGCTCTTGAAGAACTCCTTCTGTTCTGACCACAGTCCCTCCGGCAGTGTAAAGTGGACTCGGGTTGCGCTTCTACTCACTGCGAGGGACATCATCGAGAAGAACACTTCGCCCAATTGCATTTCACGGTAACGCTCATCGATATGAAGGTGGCAGAACTTAGAATCGCCATCAATCTTCACCACGGATGACACGATTGGGACTGCCGCGTCATACCCGATGAAGGCAATCCGCTCACCGGTTTGTAGCCCCGGCTTGACCTTGCGATCAAACCAGCGATCGATACCGGGATACATGTCATCGTGATCGGCAATCAAGCGCTTCAGGTGGATATACTTGTCGCTCTCGCCTAATACGTCCCGACCGTTAACGCAGGCAATCCCCAGTTTGCTTGTAGTGTGAAGGAGGTCAGGCATCTGTCTTCTCTAGGCGCGATTCAGTGGAACGAGCAGGGGCCTCACGAACTCTGTTACGGTCGTATAGTTCGAGTCTATCTGGGAACTTGGCGAAATAGTTGGATAGCTTCAGTCTCTGATTAGTGTAGTCATCCGACTTCGGTCTGGTTTGCCTGTCCTCGTCCTTGGTCGGATCGTATTCCGTGGACATACGGTAGAACACGAGCTTGGCTAGCTTTTCCCCGTCGCGGAGTGTAACATTGAGATCATGTCCCCGAAGCTCGAAAATCAACGGGGTTCCGATTGTCTGATCTTCACGATCATATCCGAAGTACGGGTGGACAAACCCGGCATAGTGGATCCGCATTTCCCCCAATGCTTCATCCATCGCCCTGCAATAAACAGCGACTCCCGGAGGTACCGCAAGCAGCTCCTTTGAGCGCAATATATAGAACCTGTTCTTGACGACCGTCAAGCGTTGCGCTTGGTCCGCCGTCCAGAAACGCCAGTAGTTGCACGGATCGGGTAAATTCGCGGACTTGAACAGCTTGATGGGATCAAGATGTTGGTCCTCGTCGGTGTTGGCTTGGAATGCGCAAACCGGTAGACCGCCAATATGCTCGGAAGTGAGATCAACGCGTAAGATCCCGTCGGATGCCGACCCACAACCCCTGACAATACAAAGTGATCTGACGAACGCGCTGTCGATTTCTGCGTCCTCGATGGGGCCATAAAACAACCGAAGTTGGGTCAAAGGAGTGCCTACCTGAACCTGGACTGAGAACGTAATTGGCGATACTTCGATGAACATTTCGTTGTGCCCGAGTCGACTATTCTCCGCGTGATAGATGTCGTACTCGTCCTCTCCATCAACGATCAAGCGAACAATCACGTCCACCCTTCCGACGGAACTCTTGGCTGTTGCATGACCGTTGAATGGACCGCCACCGACAAGAAGGCGCTCGTTGACCCCAAATACGTAAGTATGCCCATCCTCCAAGGCAAATGAATTATCCTCTTCGGGGATCATCTTCTCGAACAAGGAAACGTCATTCAGAACATTCCGGTACACTCCTCCGAAAGGCTTGATGGTTCCGCGACCCGGTTTGAGTTTCCACGCCATATTGGTGATGGTCAGGTCAAACGAAGACTCACCAATCGATAAGCTCCCGCTCTCGGTGTTGATTTCACCTGCTTCCTGAAGCGCCTGAATCTGGGTTTTGGCGAGAACACCGTTTACCCAATACTGCTCGTCCCAAATCCGCTTCTTCACTGTATTAGCAACCTCGTATCCGAGCCAATGGGAAATTGGTGGGAGTTTGTTCGGTTTCGATCCATGCAAAACCCCGCACGTGCGGGGTTGAACTCTTGCTCTCCCGCCTCGCTGGGGGACTACCGCGGAGTGGGACTATCTGTCTTCGTACGCCCGTAGGGATTCGAACCCCAAACCTTCTGGTCCGTAGCCAGACGCTCTATCCAGTTGAGCTACGGGCGCAAACCGCACGTTTCCAGGCCCTTACTGCACCCGACTCGTGTCTGACCGTGAATCACAAGTATAGGGATTTTGAGGATTAATGTCAAGAACCAACCCCGACCCACTTTGCCCGCCATTTCGCACCAAAACAAAAGAGGCCGCCGAAGCAGCCTCTTTCGCACATTTCGGCGCTATGGAAGACTGTTATCGGATGTCTGACCGCCGCTTAGGCTCCGGCGACGGTTTCTGGTTGGGATCCAACGGCTGAACACTCGGGACAGGTGTGGTGCTCCCATCGGGAACAGCCTCCAGCGGCGACGGCTGCAAGGCCACCCTCGCCGGTCGTGCGGGCGCCGTGATCGGAGTGAGCAGCAGCCCGGCCCCGTCCGTGGCCGTTACAATATAGTAATACTTGACTTCCGGGCCGGACAGGACTCCCGGGTCGAGGTAGAACGTGTCCGTCGCCGCCACGAGGAAATTGCCACCGCCGGGTACGAAATTCGGGTCGTTGGAGCGATAGACCTTGTACTGAGCTGCGGCGGGAATTCTCCCCCAGTTGAGCCGGACATCGTTGGCCGGTCCTACTACCCGCGCCACCACGAGGTCGTCAATCGGGTTCAGAACCCCGGGTGCCAGAGTCGGAGTCAGGTACCCGGCGTAGAGGATGAAGTTCTCGCTGGTCTGGACCCCAATCGGGGTGGGTTGGCCGAACGCGCTATGGAGCTGGAAATTTGCTGAGGAGGAGGCACCCCCGCCCGCGTCGAGGACCGACTTCGTGATCCGGAAGTTTTCGCTCTGTTGCGGCTGGGCCACCGCCGACAGCGGAACCGCTGTCAGGCAAAGCACTAAGCCAATGTTCAGCACCCGTGATATGCGCTTCATTCTACTGTCCTCGCTTTCCGTTCACCAATGTAACGCCTGTAGCTATGTCTGTCAAGCCACCCGCCGTCGCGGACGCGATTTTGTCCAACCTTGCCTCGAGCTCCAGCAGCCTGGCCTCGTGGTGCCTCACAGCCGTGCTTAATTCAGCATTCCTTTGTGCCAACTCCCGCACTGCCGCGAACAACACCCCATCCGCGTCATTCGTGGCAATCCCGAGCGAATCACTGCCCAGATGAAACGCATTCCAAAAATCCTGCGCCATCGGACCCATGTGCTCGACGCCTATAGCTTCGGATTTGTACTCCCAGTCCTTAACGGGAAGTGATGAAACCTTCGCGAGCACGGATCTGGTGTCTGTCAGACGGATGTCGCGTTTTCTGGTGCTGTCGGAGACGCCAACCCATGCATTTCCTCCGGCGGCAAGGGATACTCCGGAAAATGGCAACGCGGCCGAGTAGATCGTGGTTCCGCCGCTGGCCCGAATGATACACTGATTGTCGGCGGTTGAGTTAAACGCGATGTCATTCCCGTCGGTGATGACAATGCTGCCGGTATGCATGGCGACGGCCTTGCGGCCCAGAGCAATGGCATAGTCCGCGGTGGCCCGCGACGCGCGCCCACCGAGCACCGTGGACCAATCGCCCGTTGCGGAGTTGGAGTCAGCGGCATTATAACCTCCGCCACCAAGCACTGATGAATAGCGGCCGCGCGCGCGACAGTATCGTCCTCCGGCGACCGTCGAAGCTGTATCGTCGGTTGCATTATCGCGGCCCGCGCCGATGGTTGAGTAGGCGCCGGATGCAGTATTGGAAGCTCCGGCTCCGATCGCCGAGTAATTGCCCGCCGCATCGTTGCCATACCCGCCCCCGACAAACGCGTGGCCCTCGGCGTGATTTAAGACACCCCCCACGACCACCGCCTCGGGGTTACTGACAGTATTGTGATGGCCCCCGCCGATAAAGCTGTACCAGCCGTTGGTGCCGATGGCATTGGAATCCGAGGCGACGGCATTTCCTCCCCCGCAAATGACCGAGTACGGGCCGCGCGCATAATTATTCACACCGCCGCCGATAAAGGCGGCATTTCCCTGTGCCGCGTTGTGCTCTCCGCCAACGACCGCCGAACTCCAGCCGACTTCATTTCCCAGACCGCCGGAGATCGTGCCATAGTCCGCGAGAATGTGATTGCCCTGTCCGCCGCCAATCGTGCCGTAGGGGAAATTCGCGGAATTGGAATCGGCGAGAGCCGTTCCGCCGCCGCCCGCCACGACGGAGAAATCTCCGCGGGCGCGATTCACGCGGCCGCCGCCGATGGCGGCGCGCGATCCCGAAGCAATGTTTCGCGACCCGCCGGCGATCGTGGCAACAAAACCATCGGCGGCATTCCCCGCCCCGCCGCTGACGACCGAATAGTCACCGGAGGCCAGATTGGAATCCGCGAGCGTCGTTCCGCCGCCGCCTGCAACCGTGGAATATGCGCCGCGAGCGAAGTTGGAAGCGCCGCCGCTTACGACGGCCGCCAAATTCTCCGCGATGTTTCCCGTTCCGCCGCCGACCGTCGAATTCTGGCCCGTGGCGAAATTATTGCTGCCCGCGACAAACGCACCGCTGCCGGTATTGGCATTGCCGGTCCCGATGTTGCCTTTGCCGAGAATCGTGACATCACCGGTCACCGTTCCCCCGGTTGCCGCGTGTACCGTTCCCGTGTAGTAGGAATAGGCAACAGATGTCAGTTGCGTCCGCGGGCTCAGTTCACTGTCGCTCCCGATGGTCACTCCGAGCCATACTTGCGGCTGATTGAAAATGACATCGGTCAAGCTGGAGAGTTCGCCCAGGCTAACCTGGAACTGACCGTCGGCGACCGGCACAGCGGAGTGTGTCTCCGCCCACAATTGCGCACCGCCGACCGCACCCGTGTACATGCGAACGGCTATGCTCACGGTTGTGTCCAACGGCGTTCCGCCGGAGCTGGTGAGCTGACCCTGGTAATTGACCAGCAGCGGAATGGCAGAAGCTTGAGTCGCCAGCAATAGAACCGAGAGTACGAACCGCTTCATGGCCATCTACTCCGTGGGTTTGTTCAAGGACTGCTTGTCACTTGCCTCTAAAGTTTGAAGCCGCGAACGCAGGGTCATGTTCTCGGCTTCGACTGCTTCCAACCGCTTTGCCAGCTCCTGAATCGCCGCCAGCGCAATCCCATCCGGATCAATCGTGGAAATCAGCGTGTCACACTCGCCCAGCCCGAAGGCCGCGTAGAAATCCTGCGCCATCGGGCCAACATGTTCAAAGGATGGATTCTGAGAGTTGTAGCTCCACTGCTTGATCGGCAGGGACCTTACCTTCTCCAAAATAGACTTGGTGTCCACAACACGCGCATTACGCTTCTTTGTGCTGTCCGAGAACGTGCTCCACGCTCCACCGCCCGGCAGGAGAAGAGCGCCGGCATTCAGCGCGGTGTTGGTGAAGAGGTGAAAACCCCCGGTAGCCCGGGCCATAAACATATTGAGATCATAGGACTGAACCACGGCTGAGTTGTTATCGCCCCAGACGAAGCACCCGTCGTGGAAAGCATACGCGCTGCGCCCGGACGCGAAGGAATTGGTCCCCTGCGCTGTGTTATTGAGACCGCCGGGAACGGTGGAACCCGCGCCGGAAGCAAAATTGCGCGCGCCGCCGCCAATGGCGGAATAATCACCACTGGCCGAGTTGGAATCGTCTGGCGCCGCCCCGCCGCCGCCCGCAACCACAGAATAGCTTCCTCGCGCCTTGCTATTGCGCCCACCGCCCACCACCGCATTCAGACCCGACGAGAGATTGTCCTGCCCCAACACATTGGCGAAACTCCCTGTGTTTGTGTTGCCGCTTCCCACGTTCAGCTTGCCGCTGACCTGCAGGTTGCCGCCTGAAACCGTCACGTTCCCGAACACTGTGCCGCCGCTCGTTGTATCAATCGAGCCGACGCGGTAGGCATACGGTACCGAAACCATCACTTGCCGCGGGGTCATCTCCGTGTTGTTCCCGATGGTCACGCCGAGCCACCGAGTCGGCGCCAAAAAGAGGCCCAACAGCGGCTCCTGACTTCCCAAGAGGACCGTGAACTGTCCATCCGTGACCGTCACCGCTTCAAAGGTCGACGACCAAAGCGGCCCACCGCCGGAAGGGGAATTGTAGATCGAGACTGTGACAGCTACCGTCGTATCGAGCGGCGTGCCGTCGGGGCTTGCAAGGGTCCCCTGATAATTGACGTACTGCGGCGCGTTTGCGAACGAGGCATCCAACATCAGAGTAACCACAAACAAGGTAATACAAGTGAATCTTTTCACGGACTACTACTCCTGTTTATTGTTGTACAGCTTCGTGAATCTTACCAAAAAGGTAAGCAATACAGACCGCGATGTCAAGGGGCTGCTGGGAAAGCACGAAAATTTCGGGCGACTACTCTCGTGGCCCACTTATGCGACGCGCTGCGCACAGGTGCATTTCATCAATGCAGAAGACCCGGTCTGTGAACCGGGTCTTTCGACTAACTCCTTATGGGACCAGAGCTAAGCGATTCTCAATCGTCTGGTCAAATCCACAAACCGTCGAACATGTTTCTCGACTCGGGGAGCCACTGTCTGATCGACCATTTCCCCGTCAGCCTGCCAGACCTTGTTCGCATATGGAACGCTGAGAAATTGCGGATGGAGTAGCGCTCCCAGGGAAAGAAAGGTCTGCCGGTACTGCGGCATGGCGCGCAACGTGCCCCATGGCCCATCCGTCGCGCCCATCAGACTTATCACCTTGCTTTCCCACGGGTTAGAATTGCCCCGGCTGGTCCAGTCGATCATGTTCTTGAACATGCCCGACATGCCGTGATTGTACTCGGGGGCGGCGATCAGCACGCCATGGGCTGCCGCGAGTCGCGCCTTCAGCGTCCACGCGGCCTGCGGCAGCCCGTGCTTCTCCTCAATATCCCCGTCATACACCGGAAGCGGAAAGTCACGCAAGTCGAGCCGATCGATCTCAACATCCGTCTGTTCGAGATAGCCCTCGGCCAATTCAATCAGCATCCGATTGTACGACCCCATTCGCAGTGAGCCTGCGATCGTCGCGATTCGTAGCATTGCAGTTGCTCCGCGCTCCGAATATATCTCTCTTCTTGTGATCCTGTCCCTGCTCCGCCTACGGCCGCTGCTCATCCTTCCATACAAAGCTGCCCACCGGCTTGGCCGGAACGTGCTGAACGTAAAGCCACAACGCGCGAATCTCCGAATCTGTCAAGTTCGTCGTGCGCTTGAACGGCATCACCGCCGACAGCGGCTTGCCCCCCGGGCGGATGCCCTCGCGCAGCGCGCGAAAGAAATCCGCTTCCGTGTACGTCGCGCCAATGCCGCCGCGCGTCAAATTCGCGGCCAACGGCCATTCCGGTGGCCCGCCCTCGATCGGACCTCCCGACAGGTCCATGCCGTGACAGCCCGTACAGCCCACGTGCGCGAGGTATTCACCATACTCCCACGACTCTCCCGCCACGGGCTTCGCAGGACGCTTCGCCGTATGATTCACCATTTCCGGTGATAACTTCGTGAACTTGTCCTGTGCGATCAGCATCCGTGCAATCGGGCCGTAACGAGGCCCTTCAACTTCTTTGTCCACCGGCTTCAACGAAGTGTACCAAGTCCACAACGCGGCAATATCCTCGTCCGAGATGTAGCAGTAGTGAAAAGACGGCATCAGGATCACACCCCTATTCTTCGGTGTGACACCGTGCCGAATCAAGCGCTCAAAATCCGCAATATCAAAGCTCGCCGGGACTTCGCTGCCTTTGCCGCCACGCGTCACGTTGGGTGTCGCGAGCCGGCCAAACATCGGATCGTCCACTAACGTAAACCCCGTCATGCCTTCGCCGTGACACTCCTCGCACATCGCGATCGATTTCGCCAAGTGCGTCCCCCACACCAGGGCCGCACTGTCGCCCGGCGCATAAATCGGCTGTCCCTTCGCAATGTGGCTGTAGTCCTTGTTTAGGACTGCGCTTGATGCCCAGTAGATGTAGCCGGCCGCAACCGCGATCACGGCTACCACTGTTATCAACAACCGCACGATCCATTTCAAGATCCTAACCCGAACTCCCGGAATCATTGCCCTTGCCTCCTGCGCTAAACCCATGCATTACTGGACACGCGGGGGTTCGACGCCCCCGCGTGTCCTGACCAACACTCCTGGCCTTTCCGTTGCATAACTCGAGGCATGATCGCTCCTACACGATTGACCTGCAACGTACGCCGCGCCTTACTTCATGTATTTCTTGAACCAGCCCGCCATCGCCTCCAGTCGGATCACGCGGCGGTCCGGCCGGCCGCCGCGCGACATGCCGTGGCTCTCTTCCGGATAGCGGTGCAGCTCGACGATTCTGCCCCTGAGCTTCAGTTGGCCGTACAGCTGCTCCGCCTGCTCAATTGGACAGCGAAAATCCGCTTCCTGATGTTCGATCAAGAGCGGCGTATGGATATTGCCGACATAGGTGAGCGGATTCTGGACTCGATAGCCATCCGGATTCTCCCACGGGAACCCGCCGAACTCATAGCTGTCGAGGTGGCCAATGTCCGACGTGCCGCAGAACGACTCGAGATCAAAGACCGAGCGCTGGGTAACCGCCGCGCGAAACCGGCGCGTGCGACCGACCACGATATTCGTCATATAGCCGCCGTACGAACCGCCGGTGATCCCGATCCGCCGCTTGTCGATGTATGGCTGCGCTTCCAGCCAGTCCGCGGCAGCCATCACATCATCGTAATCCTTCGTGCCCCAGGCCGCGATAATGGCGCCGGCGAAGTCCCGCCCGTAGCCCTGTGAACCGCGCGGATTCGTGAACATCACCACATAACCCTGCGCCGCAAGATATTGCATCTCGTGGAAAAACACCCGCGCGTACTGTGCCCGCGGCCCGCCGTGTACTTCCAGAATCGAAGGGTACTTCCGCTTTGGATTGAAGTCGGGCGGCGTCAACAGCCAGCCATGCACGCGCGCGCCGTCCGCTGACTTGAAGTGCACTTCGCGCACCCGGCCGAGTTCCCGCTGCGCTTCGTACTCCGCATTGAACTTTCGGAGCACGTGGAATACCGGACGCGCCGCGCCGGCCTTGCGGCAGATGTGCAGCGTCCCCAGATCGTGAAAGTCCAGGTGATGCAGCACGAGCTTGTCCGCCGCCAGGTCCCATAGCGGAACACAGCCTTTCACGTGCCAGATCCGCTCCGGATCGCCCACCCGCAGGTCCTTGCGCACGAGGTAAACGTCGCCTTCGTCGGAGACCTGATAGTAGAACGACTTGCCGTCGCCGCTCCAAACCACCACGGGCGAATCGGAACCGAATCCAAGATCACCGATCGATTGATCGCCGGCCATCCGATCGAAGTTCGGCGTCAGATTCCGCTCCTTGCCGCTCTTCAAGTCAACCAGCCACGGGTGAACCGGTTCGACACTCCACGCGTCTTTCAGGTTGTGGTGACCGAAATAGACCAGGTGCCGGCCGTCCGGACTGTAAGTCGGCGAATGCTTTTCGCCGAAACCCACCCTCAGCGCTTGGCTTTTGCGCGACTTGAGGTTGAGCACGAATAACTGCTGGTGATACGGCTTCGTGTCCGGATCGCGCTGAATATTCGCGATGTAACAGACGTGCGCGCCGTCGGGCGCAACATCGAACCCGCCGACATCTTCCAACCCTTTGGTCAACTGCGTGAGCTTGCCGTCAGCGAGGCTAAGCTTGTAGAGCTGATAGCGCTCCTGCGGGAAGAACCCGTCGCCGTCCAACCGGTAATACAGCCGGCTGAGTTTGCGCACCGCGGGCTGCTTCTCCTCAGGCTGCTTGTCCTGTGCAACCGCGGTGTCCGCCGCTTCGTCGGGATCGGCCGGACGGAATCTGAGAATTAAGCATTCTCCGCCCTGCGCCCACTTTACGGAATCCAAGCTCCCGCGCCGCTTAAATAGCCGCTGCGGAGCGCCGCCCGAGCGCGCGACCACGAAGATGCAGTCCGCGCCCTGCTCTACCCGTAAGAACGCCAGCTTCGTGCCGTCGGGCGACCACACGGGAGCGCGATCGCTGTGTTCACCGAACGTCCACTGATGGCTGTCGCCGGTGCGCGTCTCCAAGATATGCAAATTGGCAAAGTACTTCTGCTTTGCCAGGTCACACCACCACTGAGTGTATGCCAGCAATTCGCCGTCCGGGCTCAACGCCAAGGCGCGCGGATGCTTCAACTCCGCAAAATCCGTCGCCGAAACAAGGCGCTTGTCAACTCTCTGCTTTGCCATTCTGTAGCCAAATATTGGTTTAGACCCGCGGACTTCACCAGCCCGCTGCAATGCGCGCCCGCCGACCGTCAGGCCGGGCGACTATCCTAATCCGCCGCCCAGTGTGGAACGATCCGTCGCCCTGCGCCAAAGTTCGCGGAACATTGCCAGCAGCGTGGAATTGCGAATCGCCCAAGCCATCCAGGGATGCGTCATGAAGTAGAAGAACAGCAGTCCCGCCAGGGGCAGCCCGATCAATGCAAAGTAGCCGTTCTGCCGGTGTTCCAGGCGATCCGATGCGCCGATCTCCGACAGAAAACTCCACACCCGATCATCGTCGTAGTCACCCTCCTGCAGCACTAACGCCAGATAACCCCACATGAGGGCGATCGGAACCGTCACCAAAAAAGCCGTTCCCGGAAAGACCTGCCACAGTCGATCCGCTCCGATCATCAACACGGCCAAAACCACGCCCAGCACAAAACCGATAGCGGTCAGAGTCTTGTACTGCCTGATCATGTGCCGCTCTTTGCGCAAGATGGTCGGCGCGCCCAGGAGCAAGGGAAAGAAGATACGGCCGATCACCGAGGCGAACATCGCCAGCCAGAATACCGACACGAAGAACCAGACAGGTCGCGCGTCGATGAAATTGATGAGGTCCGGCTGGCCCAGAATCTGCCCCATGGCACCGCCAATCACCAGAACCGCACTGAGCAGCAAGAACCAGAAGGATTTGCCGCGGTCCTCCATCCATTGCCCCGCGGTTCCACGCTCGCTGATTCCGCTGCGACGGCGAAAGGCCTTGAAGCAGAAGGGGCAACGACGGCTGAAGCGCTTTCGTAACGGAATCGGCTTCTGGCAATGTATGCAGCGTTTCGGTGACATGGGCGGAGACGGATGTACTTTGTGCAGTGTCCACAGAAAGCCGAATATACACTGTTCTCACAGAGCATGCAAGGAGTTACGGACCCGATTGCCTCGCCCTCCGGAATGCTGCTTCGCTTGCGTCGTGCAAAAGCCGCATTTCCGGCCTCCATCGGTCAGATTCACGAACCGCTCTATTTGTTGCAGTTGAGAATCAGTCGTTTGCGTATGTGACATAATTTAACCATTACGCCGATACTTGCAAGCTCCGTCTGTCACCCGCGACGAGCGACAACTCCTGTGAGCCAAGGACATCAGGCCTGCCATTTCGATACTCAACCGTGACATCTTGGCACGACATACTGCCGTTCCGGCACGTGCCATCCGTCGCGACATAACATCATATCCTCATAAACTAATAATAACCAAAATATTATGTCTTTGGCACGAGGCTTGTAATTGCTGATGCCGGAAGCCCAATTCTACGACCAAACGACACTAACCAAAGCGCAAAATGAACTGCAACACAATTCCGAGGAACACGACCATGTCTGTCATCCGTTTCAAACCCGGCCAGCCTGAACTGGCCCCGTGCTGGCACCGGGAGATGGCCCCCATCTCGCGCGTGCTCGATGAGTTTTTCAACACCACTCGCGAGAATTCCGACTCCATGTTCTGGGGGCCCAACGTTGACATCGTCGAGCACACCGACAGCTACGAGATTCTGGCGGAGCTGCCCGGTGTCAAACTCGAAGACGTCAATCTCACGCTGAACAACAATGTGCTCACCGTTTCCGGGGACCGCAAGCAGGACGTCCGCGAGGGCAAGCACGACTTGCTCCGCGTCGAGCGCACCTATGGCCGGTTCGAACGCAGCTTTTCCCTGCCGCGCACCGTCAAGGCTGACGCGGTGACGGCCCGGTTCGAAGACGGCGTCCTTGTGATCAAGCTGCCCAAGGCTGAAGAGGCCAAGAGCCGCACGATCACGATCCAGCCGAAGTAACTCTCCCGACACCCCACATGCGCAGCGCGAGACCCTCGGGTCTCGCGCTGCTTGTCTGCCCCGGTGTTCTCCGCAAAAATCAGTTCAACACGTGAATCTGTCGTTGCGCGCACATCTCCTTCAGCACCTTCGGCCACACGGTCACGCTGACCTCGCCGAGATGCGCCTTCTTCAAGATCGACATGCACGTCCGCGCCTGACCTATCCCGCCGCCGATCGACAGCGGAATCTCGTCCTTCATGATCGCCTGATGATACGGCATGTCGAGGAAGTGCAACTGCTTCGTCGCTTCGAGCTGCTGCTTCAGCGTCTCTTTCGTCACGCGGATTCCCATCGACGTCAGCTCATGACGGCGCTTCGTCACGTGATTCCACACCAGAATGTCGCCGTTCAAGCCGTGCATCTGCTGCCCGTTCTTTACGACGCTCGGCGTCACCCAGTCGTCATAGTCGGCCGCGCGCATCTCGTGCGGGTAGCCGTCTTTCAGCGTCCAGCCGATGCCAATGATGAACACCGCCGGATACTTCTCCGACAGGATTTTCGTCTCCCGCTGCTTGCGCGGCAGATCCGGATACATATCCAAAATCTCTTCCGCATGCAGGAACACCAGCTCCTTCGGCAGGTTGGGCCACTTCGAGCTCTTCAGTTTGGGGAACTCGCTCTGAATGAAATCCTCGCTGTCCGTCAGGACCTTCCAGATATTCGTGACGATCCGCTTCAGGAAGTCCAGATTGCGGTCGGCCATCGTGATCACGCGCTCCCAGTCCCACTGGTCCACATACGCGCTGTGATCGTGATCGAGAAAGTAGTCTTTGCGCACGGCGCGCATATCGGTCATGATGCCTTCGCCGACGTGGCAGTCGAACTGCTTCAGAGCGACGCGCTTCCACTTCGTCGCTGCCTGCACCACCTGTGCGTCAATCGGATTCTTGTTGTAGTCGTTGTTGATATGGAAGTCGATCGGCGTACGCGAGCCGTCACGGTCCAGGTAGTCGTTCACGCCGCTGGTCGTATCCACAATCAGCGGGCACTCCACGCGGAACAGGTTCAGCGACTTGCACATCCCGTCCTCGATGAACCGCTTCAGCTTGGCCAGCGCGATCTGCGTCTCCTTCGGCGTGAGCAGCGACTGATAGGCCGTCGGGAGGATCTTTTCAACTTCTTCGTAGGTGCCGATTCCGGGGCCGGCGAGGTCGGCTTGCTTGTTCGACATGAGGACTGACTCCACAGGTTTGAACGTTGGTGGGGGTGGGAGGGAGGGTGACATTGGCGGCGGCAAACCATCGTAAATTGTGAATAATTTCACAATTAGCCGCCCAAAAACTGCGCATCGGTGCGCCTGACTGCTCTAATATACGCGATTCTGCCCTTATCCGCAACTCTGCTTGCTATATTTGGACTCGCCGAGTCATATTCAACCCTTGATCATCGTCAGCAACATCTTGAATCGCGTGACCGCCTTCACCGCGTGCGGAATATTCGCGGGCATGTTCACGAACTCCCCGGCATTTGCGCGCACCGGTTCACCGCCGATGATCAGCTCCGCCTCGCCGTCGAGCACATGCACCAGCGCATCGAACGGCGCCGAATGCTCGGACAGCTCCTGCCCTTTGTCAAAGGCAAACAGCGTCACCGTTCCGTGGGGCTGCTTCACCAGCGTCTTGCTCACCACGGCATCCGGATTGTATTCGATGGATTGCGTGAGATTGATTTTGTTCATTGTTGTGCTCGCCGAGCCGGGTTGAGGCCGCAACCCGGCCGCCATCTTACGTCGTCAGCCGCTGCAAGATCTCCGCATACGCCCGCTGCGTCCTGGCGATGATCTCCGGCGGCAACTTCGGGCCTGGATCGGCTTTGTCCCAGTCCAGCGTTTCGAGATAATTGCGGATGATCTGTTTGTCGAAGCTTGGCTGATCGTGGCCCGGTTCATATTTGTCCTCGGGCCAGAAGCGTGAGGAATCCGGCGTCAGCACTTCGTCGATCAGGAGGATTTCGCCGTCACGAATGCCGAACTCGAACTTCGTATCGGCGATCAAGATCCCCCGCTGCCGGGCATGCTCACGACCCGCCGTGTAAATCTTCACTGCGAGTTCTTCAATCCGCTTTGCCGTCTCTGCTCCGATCAGCCTGGCCGCCTCAGCCGGTGAGATGTTCTGATCGTGCCCCGCTTCCGCTTTCGTGGACGGTGTGAACAGCGGCTCGGGCAGTTCCGCGCACTGCTTGAGTCCGGCCGGCAGCTTGTACCCGCACACCTCGCCAGTCTTCAGATAGTCCTTCCACCCTGAGCCGGTGATGAACCCGCGAACGATGCACTCCACCGGAATCACCTCGCATTTCTTCACCACATCAAGCTGCTCGGAAGAGTACGTCTCCCCCCCAACTCGGTTGGGGGGGCTGGGGGGGGTAATGTCCGTCAGATGATTCCCCACAATCCCTGCAAACTTCCGCATCCAGAAGCGTGTAATCGATGCCAGCACTTTGCCCTTCCCCGGAATCGGATCGGGCAGCACCACATCAAACGCCGACAGCCGGTCGGTCGTGACGATCAGCAGATGATCGGCATCGAGTTCATAAATATCGCGGACCTTGCCGCGGCGGAGAAAGCGGGGAGTGGGGGGCATGACGGAGATATGGCTGTAAGCAGTGCGGCACTGCGTGCGTACAGAGTCCGATTCCGGCCGGGTTGCGAAGACTTAACCCGGCTCGGCGGGTAGGATTGCAGCTCCGGCGGGGTGAGGGGGCCCGCTCGGCGGAAATCTAATCCAGCTACAATGGAGATAAATGGTGAATTCCGAGGATGGCGACAAAATATTATTTGACCAAACAAAACCGCCTAACTTCTTTTGATAAAAAGAATTAGACGCGTATCAGGGATGTCGCGAAACGGGGTCAAGAGCAAGGGAAACACAGCGCAAGGAGGGGCAAGCAGGCACAGGACATAATGACCTAAATATAATAAGAAAAAGCCAAAAACGCAAATCCGCGACCCATATAAAAAACAGTTACTTGAACATACAAGCACTCAAAATGGAGGCATCGGGAGGGCTGGTCGAGGCGACTAATTTGCGTCGGGGCGGAGAAGAAGGCTACCTCAGTACCACGAACTTCTTCGCCGCCATCTGCGCATTGGCGCGCAGCGACGCATCACGTACACGCATCAAGATACCTTGATATCGAATGGGCGAAGTTTGGCGGGCATGACATCATCGAGTTTCAAGAGGTCGGCGTCCTTCAACTCAATCAGATTGAGTCCGTTTTTCTTATACAACTCCAACTTTGCCCGCTTTCGTGCCGCGTAGGCCGGATCATTCTCCATTCCCCAGAACTCGAGATACACTTTCCCCGTCGGGAGATAGAAGTCGCAGTACAACTCCTCTTCAATGGGTACCTTCCGCTCATAAGCATGAATTACTTGTGCCGCGTAGAGCCAGTTGTCGATAAGCATCTCTCCCCGTGATCGAACCATGTGTCCGTCCGTAGCGCGATGTGTTGCCGGGAACTTCTCGCGGAATCCCAATTCGTCAGACTTGGCGCCAGACGACGTTTCCGGAATGACCGGCTTTTCTCCCTTAAAGTCTCGAACCGCATCCGTGAAAGCGCGATTGCGCAGGATGCCCTCACTCCATTGAACGAACGGCGTCTTATCCGTACCAAACTCTCGATCAACTGCGCCGTTCTTCCGCCCTTGTGGAGTGCTGATCCAGCCGTGATCCCCAGGCCCCTTCGTAATCCACGCCAACTCAACCAGAATTGCATTGACTCTGTTAGCCGTCAATGCCACCTTTTCACCAATCGCAGTCGCCGTGAGTGCTCGACCCGTTGCCTGCCCCTCTCGTCCCTTGTTGTAGCAGTCAAGACAGAGGGGTTTGTCCTTTTCCATCAGCCTTCCGCACTTCTCGCACTTCTTCAATTTGCCATCACGATTGGCCTTCCAATGGTCGAAACATATGTCGTGACCTTCTTTGGCCACCGGAGTCTTGCAGCCTTCTACAAGGCACTGGATCATGAGACACTCCTGATACTTCTTTCAGCCGAACCGTCCACCATCGACTTTGCCAATTAGAGACGAGCGGCAACAGGCTACCACTTGGCACCCGCTTAATGTTCGAACCACATCTTCACCGCCACCACCAGCAGAAACGCCGCGAACACATAGCGGAACGAATCGCGGCCGTAGCGCTTATTTAACTGACTGCCGAACGGTCCGCCGATCAGGGTGCCGAAGAAGAGCGGAATCGCGTAGGCCGGAACAATGAACCCCCACGAACCCGCCGGCAAATTCGCCGCGCCCGCGCCGTGAATCATGTAACCGACCGCGCCGACCAGACTCGTCAACACACCCACCGCATTGCTCGTCCCGGGAGCGTATTCCGCGGCGACATGCGCCCACAAGATCATCGTCGGGACCATCACCGCGCCGCCCGCCACTCCGAGATACGCGGAGAGCAGCCCCGCGCCCGCACCAATCGTCAGCAGCTTCCAGGCCGAGTGCACATGACCATCGGCTTGCTGTCGTGCCTTGCGCGTAAGCAGCAACACGACCATCACGAAGCAAAATGCGATGAACACAGTGTGCAGCAGATTCGCGGAAGACTCCGCCGCCAGTTTCGAGCCGATCAATGAGAATAACACGGCGCTCACGCTGACAATTGCCACGACGCGCCAGATCACGCGACCCATCCGCGCATACGTGAAGCTCGACGAGAGCGCGGTGCCGATAATCCCCACCAGCGTCGTGCCGAACGCCACGTGATAGCGCACATCGTCCGGCATCCCCTGCGCTTTCAGCACTTCCAGCAAGACAACGGTGATCACCAGCCCACCACCGACGCCCAGAAAACCGCCCAAGACGCCTGTCACAAGCCCCAGCAGAAATAGCGGAATCGCGGTCACAGGTTAGCGCTCGACCAGACAAGCCAGGCGGCTTTCGCCTGCCCATCGGACGTCCTCCACAATCCCATCGTATTGAACGGCTCTTGAGCGGCCGGATCGAACAGGAACGGCCAGATCACGAGTACCGGATCGAGCGGTGCGATCAGACTGATCCACCGCGTCAAGAACTCTGCCTGCTCGCCTTCGCTACTCTCCCAGCCCGCGGGCGATGCCGCACTGTGCCAGCCCACTTCCGTGAAGGCAATCGGTTTGCCGAGGCGCGCCGCAAGTCCCGCGTAGTAGTCCGCCGGAATCTCCGTGGGATCGCGGTAAATCAGTCCGGGGTAAGTGGTGAGCGCGATGAAGTCCGCGGCAGGAAAATCCGCGGCGAGCTGCCACTGATTCCGCGTCGTATCGTTCACGCCACCATACAGCCCGCCGCGCAGACCCTTCAGCCACTCCAACTGAAACACGGTAAATACTCTCGTATCGGGTGAGGCCGCCTTGACCGAATCGGCCGCGCGCGGAAAGAACTCGACAAACGCCTGATAGGCGTCCGGCGCGGCGGAGTCATAGATGCGGTTGACCTCGATCCCAAGGCCCATGAATTCAGGATAGTAGCGCCGCGCATAGAACGCCGCCTGCGATGCGTACGCGGTCAACATGGAATCGCTCAGCGGCCGGAGCGGCTGCAAGTCACTGCCGAACAGCGTGGCAATCGGAACCGTGGAAAAGTGATAGTCCGCTTCGAAAGTCTCCACTGCATGCGGCCCGGCCGACGTATCACCCAACTGAATCCAATCGCCGGCCCAGGTCAACCAGTCACCACCGTCAGCCACGAGTCCCAGAAACTGCTCGAAGTCCGCCTGCCCGAACGATCGCGGCGAAATCGAGACCCCCTTCACACTCCCGATCACCGGCGGAAGGGTTTCTTCGCTGGACTCGTCTTCCCGGCAGCCGAGCGAAGTCAGCAGCAGCACCAGGAGCAAGGCCGCCCGCAACCGGCCACAGCAGGCACTATTCATAGGCCTTCACGGAGTAGAAGCGCTTCAAGTTCGCGGCGGTGGGATCGATCGCGGTTGTGTCCGTCGTGACGGCAAGCTGTTGAAAGCCGCCACTCAGCGAGTCCGCGTAGGAGACCTCGTACGAACTTGCGCACGGGACCTTCGGCCATGTTACCTTTACATCGCTCCCAATCTGCTGCACCACAATCCGCGGAGTATGGAGCGGATTGGTGAGGCATGCCTCGCTAAGCGCGGCGTAAGCGTTCACTCGTCCGCTGCCCAGCAGCCCGATCCGCGTGGGATTTTGCGCGTCAATATTGTCCGCCGTGCGCAACAGAATCGACTCCACGGAATCCGCGTTCAGTGCCGGATAGAAATTGTACAACAATGCCGCCACGGAAGCCGTATTCGGGCAGGCCATGGACGTTCCGTTCAACGCGCTGTAATCTCCCGGTCGATAGCTGCTGTTCGAGATCGTGCTCCAGATGTACACGCCCGGCGCCGAGATATCCACCCAGGTGCCATAGGTCGAAAACGACGCCTTGGCATCGAAGGAGTCGGTGGCTGCCACGGAAATTACCCCCGCGAATCCCGCCGGATATTGGATCGTCTGATTGTTGCTGTTCCCCGCCGAAGCGAACACGAGCACGCCGCTGCCGCGGGCATACTGGCAGGCCAGCGCGAACGTCGTGTCGTAGTAGGTGCCACCGAACGAAATGCTGATAATGCGCGTGTCCATGTCCACGGCATACTGAATCGCCGCGGCAAAGTCGGTCTCGTTTCCGGAACCGCGCATCGTGCCGCCGCCGTCGATCCAAGCATAGCCGGCGCGCAGCGGGAACGCCTTCCCATTCCAGGAGGCGGAGGGGACGCCCACTCCGTTGCCGGTCACCGCCGCAGCGGTTCCCATGACGTGAGTGCCGTGACCATGAATATCGGGATAGATCAGGTTGTCGCGCGGACCGTAATCTTCGCCGACCGCCTGTGAGCCGGCACTGATCGTGTCGGACACGAAGTCCCAGCCGACAAGATCATCGATGAAGCCGTTGCTGTCGTCATCCACGCCGTTGTTGTCGGAAACGTCCCATAAGCCGTTCGAGTCCAGGTCCTCGCCGGGATTCACATGGATGTTGGCCGCGAGGTCCGGGTGCTGAATCTTGCAGCCGGTGTCGATCGTCGTGATCAGAATCTCCGAATCGCCGTGGTCGAGATTCCACGCCGCCGGGCACTGCATCTTCGATAGTCCCCACATGTTGTAAACCGCAAAGTCGCTCGGCAGCACCGTCGTCTCCACACGCTGCTCGGGGTAAGCGGAGATCACGCGTCGATCACCCGCAAGGTCGCCTGCCAAGGCGGAGGCATCGCCGTCCTGGGACGTGACCACGAACCAGTTCGCCATGCCGAGCCGGTCAAATAGCGCCGATCGCTCCGGAATGCGGGGAGCGTAAAAGACGGGAGTCAGCGCACCCGCAAGCGGCGACAGCTCGGCGGCCGTGAGCAGACCCGCGCGAAATTCTTGCGCGGCCTCGGCCTTCAGGTGCACGACCACGCGGCTCGACGAGGCGGGCTGCGACCAGGCCGCCCCGGCGAGCATCAGGATCAATAACAGGTTCAAACTCAAGCTCATCATGTGCAAATTCCTTTTCATCCAGTAACAATCGACACCAGATCGGATTCGCCGCCGTCAGCTTACTGCTTCTTTGCCGCTGAATCATCCACCGCCAGTACTTTTCCGTACTCGTCGCGACTTTCGAGCACCTCCACCGCTTTCTGAATCTGCGAATCGTCGTCGAACGTCGCCTCGATGCGCCCGCGCGGTCCCCATAAACTCGTCGCAATCTCCTGTTCGATGCTGCGACGAATAAAATCGCGCTCGGCGGCGAAATCCTGATCACGGCGTTTGCTCAACAACTGCTCAAGATGGTCAAAATCCGCGCTCGAACTGTCCGCGAGTCCGGCATCTTCCAGCATTTTCTTGAGCGCCATTACTTCCTGGTGCCCGTCCACATCGTAACTGAATCCGCGTGCCAGCAGCCAGGCTCGAAAATTCGCCATCGTACCGTCATCCAGCTTCTCGGATGTCAGCGTGGGATGAGTGGCACGGTATTCTGTCGCATAGTCAAAGAACAATCCCTGACGCCAAAGTTCCGTGCCGAGCGGACCGGGTTTGGGAGTCGCGACCTCGAGATCAGGATCGATGCCGCCGCCGCCTTCGACCGGCCGACCGTTACGGGTGACGAAGCTGCCGGCGCGGTTTTCCGAGGCGGGGAGGACGATCACGCTGTCCTGGTCGTGGAAATAGTCAACGCGCTGAATCAGGCGGCCGGACGGCGTGTAGTACTTCGCCGTCGTCAGTTTCAGCGCTTCACCCGTTTCAAACGCGATCACGGATTGCACCAGGCCCTTGCCGAACGTGGTTTCGCCGATAATCACGCCGCGATCGAGGTCCTGCACCGCCCCGGCCACAATCTCCGCCGCCGAAGCGGAACCGCCATCGACGAGCACGGCCAGCGGTATGTCGCCCGCCACGGGATCGGCAGGCATGCGGAAGACTTGTCCCGCTTCCGCACCGCGACCGCGCACGGCGAGCACCTCTTCACCCTTGCCGCAAAACCGCTGCAACACACCAATCGCCGAACTCAGAAGTCCACCCGGATTGCCGCGCAAGTCGAGAATCAGCGACGTCATGCCGCCTTCCTTGAGTTCCCGGATCGCCGCTTCCAGCTCGTCCGGCGCCCGCCGCGAAAAATGCGAAAGCTTGAGATAGCCCACGCCCGGCTTCACGAAACCGGAGTACGGGACATCTTTGATATCAATGTCGCGGCGCGTGATCACGAATTCGATCGGTTCGGAACTGCCCGTCCGCTCAATCGTCAGACTCACCTCCGTGCCCGGCTCGCCGCGCAGCAAATGCGCGGCGTCGTTGGTCGAAAATCCCAGCGTCGATTTGCCGTCAATCGCCAATACGCGGTCACCGTTGCGAATACCTACGCGCTGCGCCGGCGAATCGTCCATGGCCGAAATCACGGTCAGCACTTTGTCCGTGCCGCGCACGCCGATCTCCAACCCCACGCCGCCGTACTTGCCCTGCGTGATCACGTCGAGATCGTCCGTCTCGTCTTCGGCGATGAACACCGTGTACGGATCGAGTGTCGAGAGCATGCCGTCGATGCCCGCCTGAATAAACTGGTTCGGGTCGATCGTATCGACATACTTCAAGGTGATTTCGCGGTACACGTCGCCGAACAGATTGATGTTGTGTCGAATCTGCTCGTACAGCGTATCCTGCGCCGAAGGCCGTCCGGCCCAGACCGAGCTTGCGCCCAACCAGAACGCCGCCAGCGTAACCCACAAACGCTTCGTCATGGAGTCCTCGAAAAGATATCCTTCATTTCAACAACAACAGCTTGCGCGTGGCGGAATATCCCTCCGCCTGCAGGCTTACAAAATACACTCCCGCGGCCAATCCGTGGGCATCAAAAGTCAGGCGGTGTGATCCGGCCTCCAGTGGCGATTCGATCAACGTCGCGGTGGCCCGACCGGTCACATCGTAGACGCGCATCGATACCGCGCTCGGGCGCGGTAAGTCAAAGGAAATCGTCGTCGACGAGTTAAACGGATTGGGATAGATCGCCCGCAAGGCAAACTCGCGCGGCAACTCGGTCGTGCGGTTCGCCGTCGCCTGCGTCGTGTCCAGAACGAATGGATCTTGCTCGATACTGCGCACCGCAAGCGGAGGATAGAGCGAATTAGCCAGCACATGCCAGTAGTAGGAAACATGCTCACGCTGGTCGAGCACATTGACATTCGTCGTAAAGTGTGTGAACGGCCCGGCGGCAAGTGTGGCCACCGTATCCAGTTCCTGCGTCAACGAGTCGTAGCTGAGGAACTGCAAGTCAAACGTGATGTGCTCGCCCGAATCCGGATCGACGGTCGCCTGCCATCGAAACTCCACGAGGCCGCCGAGCGTCGCGCCACTGGGCGGCGCCGTCAAATGGAAAGGCCGCGGAAGGCTGCGCGGCGGTCCCATGATCCAAACGAGCTGGCGAGTCTCCGCGCTGAAAACCTCGCCCTGCGGTTGAGAACTGCGCGCCGTAGCGTGCCAGTCCAGGTGAGTCCAGCGGCCGTGCTCCAGCGAATCAAACGTAGCCGTCACACAGGTGTCCGTGCCGGTGTCCAGCGAGCGCAGCTCCGTCACCTGATGCGTCACGCTGTCCTCGACGGTAACGACGAGTCGGTAGCGCACGGTGTCGCCCGGATCACGATCCGTGGTCGAATGCCAGCAGAACCGCTGCGCCGGCAGCTGAAGTGTGTCCTCGTCGGCGGGGCTGATTAGATTGAACGGTGCGGGCGGTGTGTAGCGCCAGGGATAGAATTGCCGAATCTGCGCGCTGCGCGTGGTGGCTTCCGGAAGTTGCGTGTGAGCCAGCGCGTACCAATGAGTGGTCGCGTGGTCAACCCGCGGCAGAGAATCAATATCAATCCAACGACTGGTGGATGGACCGGTGAAGTACGTGGCCAGGGTTTGCCACGTCTGTTGGATTGTATCGAGTGCCGCGAATTCCACTTCGTACCAAATGACCTCGCCGGTGTCCGGATCAACGGCTGTTTCCCAAGAAAACTCCGTGAGTCCGCGCAGCGTATCTCCCGCATCCGGAGCCAGCAAATTGAAGGGCGGCGGTGAGGCATAGTTCCACGGGTAATACCGTCGCGTCTCGGCGCTACGCGTGGTGTAGCGGGGATAGTGCGAATGCGCCAACACATACCAGTAGTATGCGGCCCGCTCGCGTCGCGGAAGTGAATCTATGTTAACCGCGCGCTGCGTGAGCTGTCCTGCATCGTGGGTGACCAGAACCTCCCAGGCCTGCGCAAACGTATCCAACGCCGCGAATTCCAACTCGTACCAGATAGACTCGCCGGTGTCCGGATCCACGGCCGCTTCCCAGGAAAATACAACGCTGTCGCGCAGCGTGTCGCCGGCGCCCGGTGCAGTCAGCGCAAACGGCTCCGGGGTCGAGAACGGCGAGGTCGTAAAGAACGCGCCGATATCGGCAAGCGAGCCATCGGGATCAGGCGCCAGCTCCGGAGAACCGGCGTCGATACACGGCGATAGCGCCTGCACATGATAGTCGCGGTTCTCAGCATCCTCGAACCACGGATCCAAGCTGACGTTGGAATAGATGTCGCAGGAGTCGCCCCGCGCATTCAGGGTTGCGATCATGCCGAGGTCCGGTGGAAACTCAGGGGGGTTCCCTGGACCACCAAGATCAGAATCCGAGTTTCCGTAAGTGTCGCAGTACATGAACTCAACGGAGTCCACATCAGGGGCAAAGTAAATACCAACGCCGACGGAGCGGCTGACCACGGTCGAGTTCATTACCAAGCCGCTGCCCGTGGAATATATTCCCCCGCCGGAGCTGCCCGTGTTGTCAACCACGGTGCACCGTTCCAGATCTCCGCCAAGCCACGCGTAAACGCCGCCGCCGAATCCGCTCTGATTATGCGCGATCAGGCACCGCGAAAACACGGGATGACCGCCCGCACCGTACATCGCCACACCGCCCCCGCGGGTTTCGGCGGCGTTTTCCGTGATCCAACACGAATCGAATTCCGAACGGAAATAGGCCACTATGCCGCCGCCCTCCGAGCTCGCACGATTTAACTGAAACGTGCAGCCGTACACGCGACAATCGTCGGCGGCGAGGTGCAGTCCGGCGCCCGAACGGGAGCTGTTCCCGATGATTCGGCAGTTGAGAAACTCCGAACCGGAGGATTGAAAGTACACTCCGCCGCCGTTCGAGGCCGACATGTTCGAGTCAAACACACAATCCGAGACGAACTGCGCATCTGAACTGCCCACGAACAGCCCACCGCCCTGACCGCCCGGATTGGCCGCGCGATTGAGCAGGAACCGACAGTATTGCATGACTACCGAGGCCGAGCCGTCGATGGCCATGCCACCGCCATACAATACCGCGGCATTGTACCGAAGCTCACAGTGGCTGATCTCCAGCGCGGCTGAATTCGCGACCTCCAGACCACCTCCACGCGAGGCCGGGTTGCCGGACGCTCCGCCGTACTCGACTACGCAGTAGCGCATGCGTGACGTCCGCAGTCCGTCGAGCGACAACATTCGTACACCGAACCAACCACTCGTATCGGTCGGCTGGGAGCGCGTAAAATAGATCGAGTCCGTTTCCGTACCCTCGGCGAGCAGCGTTCCCAGCACGCTTAACTTCGCTCCCGGGGGAAAGAGCATCCGCGTGCCGGGAGCGATCGTCAGCGAGTCGCCCGCGTTGATCACCAGATCACAGCCGGCCGTAACGTCCCCGGGGCCGATCAGACCGGCAACCGGTCCGCAAAGAAAATGGTGCGTGCCGCCGATCTCGCTCTCAAATGCGCCGATGTCGGGCATCGTGAACTCCGGAAACGGGCGCTCGACCTGCTGAATATCCTCGGCGAGGATGCCGCCCAGCGCCGCGCCGATGCACGGGCTGGTGTCGCGTAACCGATAGTTGCCGGTCAGTGAGTCCATGAATTGCGGATCGGCGAAGATATTTCCGAGTCGGTCACACGGATAATCATTCGCGTTCAGAGAATCGACCACACCGAAGTGCTCCGAAAACGGAATCCCGCCGACATCACCAAGCGTGTTGTTCCAATATGCACACGCACGCACGCTGGCCGAATCCGGGCTGATCGGGTTAATCTCCAGGGCTGCGCCCCCGGTCGTGCCGGCAACGATGCTGTTGATGAGTTCGATCGGTCCGCGGTTGCACCAAATGGCCCCACCCACGGCGGCTGCATTGCCAGACAGCGTGCAATGATAGAAGCGCGCGTAGCGCCCGGCACTCACCACCGTGTTGCAACAGCCCCCGGAGTCCGCGCTATTGGAATCAAAAACGCAATTCTCAAAGGTCATCCGCCAGTCCCGGCCGAAAACGCCGCCGCCGCGCGAACCGGCCTGATTGTTAGCCACGTAACACCTGCGGGCGACGATGTTCGACCCACTGTGCGAGCCACACACCGCACCGCCGTCGAAGACGGCTATGTTACGCTCGATTCGACAATCCTCCAATACCAGATAGGAGTCGTTTCGCACAAACAGCGCTCCGCCGTACAGTGCGGAGCGGTTGTCTCGCATCACCGTCCGGCGAATCACGCCCGATGAATTGCGGATCAGTAGCGCGCCCCCGCCCTGGCCCGCGGTGCAGCGCTCGATTACGCAGTCCTCAAGCAGGGGATTGCTGCCTTCGCGGACATGAATCGCCCCGCCATCGACCGCCGCCTGACACCGCCGAAACGTCGTGCGTCGAATCGTCATCGTGGTCGTCTGCATGTCAATGCCGCCGCCCGCGCGATCCGCGCCCTCCAGAATGGCCTTGCCGTTTTCGATCACGCAATAGTTGAGTTCGCTGGAATTATGCGCCGACACGAAGCGCAGGCCTTGCCACCGCGCCGGGTTGGCCAGCGTGTCCGTCGTAAACCGGATTGAATCCTCCGCGACCCCCAGCGCGCGTAAGGCCCCGCGCACATTGAAATGGTATTGCCCGGCGAAGGAGACCGTGACTCCCGGTCCGATGATCAACGTGCCGCCACTTGGCACCGAGACATCGCCCGTAATCACATACGGGCTTTGCGGAGATATCCACAGGCCCGTGACATCTCCGCTCGTCACCCAGGTCGTATCGGCATAGGCCGAACTGTTGATGAGACTCAAGAGTCCCACGATCGTCCAGAGTACGCGTCGCATGATTGTCTCCGGTATCTATAAGAATTGCCGCCACCCCGCAATCGGCTCGAGGTGGTCCTGGGGTAACTTACAACTTACCCCGAATCCGCCGCTGAATCCGCGCGAACACCTCTTCCACGCTGCCGCTCGCGTCTATCCGGACCACGCGCTCCGGGAACTTCTTGCTGATGTTCACATACGTAGTGCGCACGCGGTCAAAGAAATCGTGCGCATTCTGTTCGAGTCGATCCGGTTGTTCGTGTGCGCGCCGCGTTTGCGAGGTCGCCCAGTCCAAATCGAGATAGATCGTCAGGTCGGGAACCAGTCCGCCCGTGACAAACGGATGAATAGCCGCAATAACCTCCGCGCCGATCTCGCGCCCGCCGCCCTGATAGGCCGTCGAAGAATCCATGTAACGATCAAGGATCATCACCGAACGCTCGTTCAACAAGTAAGGCCGCACGACCGCTTCCACGAGCTGAGCGCGGGAGGCGGAATAGAGCAGATACTCGGCCCGCGGATGCATGGCGGTCCACCGGGGATCCAACAAGATCGCGCGAATGGCCTCGCCGAGATCCGTTCCACCCGGCTCGCGGCGCACCAGCACGGAATAGCCTTCGTCTTTCAGCCAGCGTTCGGTCAGTCCGATCTGCGTCGATTTGCCCGACCCGTCAATCCCTTCGAACGTCAAAAATAGACCCATGAGTTGCTATGGTGAAAGCCGGACCCGAAACAGGGTCGGCCAGTGCTTGCCTGTCAGCAGAAACTCGCCCGTGGCGCGATCGATCGCGATGCCGTTGAGGGGTAATTGCTCCGCATCGCCCGGAACCGCCGCGCGCAGCCGCGCACAATCGATCACTGCCGTGGTCTCGCCCGATTGCGGGTCGATTTCCAACAGGCAGTCCACGCCCAACACGTTGGCATAGACCCGGCCGTTCGCGTACTCCAGTTCATTCAGGTTGTTCAGCCGGCCCTGGCCGAATTGTACCGGCTGGATGCGCGTCAACGTGAAATCAGACGCCGCGCGAAACAACAAATTGGTCGTCCCGTCGCTCATGATGAACGACGCCCCGTCGTGCGTCAACCCCCAGCCATCCTCCGAGTATGCCCACATGCCGCTGCGCTCCAGCGTTTTCAAATCGTAGAGAAACGCCGTATGTTCCTGCCACGTGAGCTGGATCAACCGGTCATTCATCACCGTCAGCCCCTCGGCAAAGAAACCGGCGGGCAGTGCAACCGTCCGCAGCACCACACCGGATTTCGGATCGAGCGCGCGCAACGAAGATTGCCCATAGAGACCCGTACTCTCATACAGCACACCGTCGTACAATTCCAGTCCCTGCGTGAAGCTCGCCGTGTCGTGCGGAAGTTCGGCTGTGATCTCGATCTGCCGCACAGCGATCCCCATGCGCGCGCCCACCGCCGCGAGATCAAGACCAAAACCGGACACCGCCAAGAACAAGAGGCTCGTCGCTACGCAGATGAATCGCATCATGAGATGCGAACCTTGGCATGCTCAGCGGCGCGCTGCTCCGACGGTCTCGGCAGCGGCAACCTGCGGAACAGCAGAACCAGCCCGGTGAGCGCCAACCCGAGCGACACGAGTTGGGAGATCGTGATTCGCAGGGACGCACCTTGAAACACGATCATGCTCTGCTCGTACCAGCGCAGGCTCTCAACGTAGAACCGCCCGGTGCCGTTCAACAGCAGAAACCAGCCGGTCACGCGACCGATCCCGCGCGGTCTGCGATCTATCCCCAGCAGGAAACCGAAGGTCAGCAACATCCACAGGCATTCATATAGTTGCGTCGGATGCAGGCAAGTCTCAGGAAAGACCCCGCCCGCAATACTCTCGGCGGGAAAGTGCATGCACCACGGAAGCTCCGTGGGCAGGCCGAAACAACAGCCGTTGAAAAAACATCCGATGCGCCCAATCGCAATGCCCAGCGCGAGCGACGGGACAAAGATGTCCGTCGTCACGAGGAACGGCACTTGGCGACGTCGGCCGAAAACGTAGGCGGTCGCGAACCCGGCGACCACTCCGCCCAATAACACGAGTCCCGCGATTCCGATCTTGCCATTGTGCTGAATCGGCGAGATCGCGTCGAGCGGATATTGCCTGAACTCCTCCAAATGAGTAAACACGTAGCTGATGCGCGCACCCAACAGCGAAAAGATCAGAATCATGACCGACAGATCCATCGCGTACTTGTCGCCCAACCCGCGCGCGCCACTGCGCTGCATTGCAATCCAAATGCCCAGCCCGAAGGCGACAGCCATCGCCAAGCCGTAACTATGCAGCGCAAAAGGCCCGATTTCGAATAGAATAGGGTGCATGAACTAAACGCCTGGTCCCAATCGCTTGTTGACGTCGCGCCCCGGTCCGAGCGGGTTGCGCCCGTGTCCGTTTCCGCTCGCCAAGTTGAGTGCAATCTATAATATACGGCAATTCTGCGCCCCGTTCAAGCTGAGCACACACACCGGCCCATGCCTTAAACCTCCCAGCCGCAGCCGCACAGTCACCGATCACTATCTGAAATTAGTCCAAATTGCCACGAATTGCTCACCGCCGACTGCTGAAGCCGGGGGGCAGTTTGACTCTGTGGTTCGTTTTTTGTACAATATGAATAATCAGATATGTCCTCAAAGGAAGGGGAACGAGATGCATCCGCGCCGACTTTTTTGTGCACTTCTACTATTGACCATGCCGGCCGTTTCCGCCCGGGCATTTACACTGTCCGGAGAGGTTATTGGCGGTGACGGCTTCCCGCTCCGCTGGATCTACGCCGTTCCCACGACGCTCGACACGTTCTTCATCACCGTGGCGAACCCGTTCAATCTGGAGTATTCCTTCGCCGGGTTGGATGCGGGCGGGTATCTGATCATGGCGTATCAGGATCTGAATACGAACCTGCTGCCGGATCTGGACGAACCGCGTGGCTTCTACGGAGACACGGGTGTGCCAACGGTCCTGCAATTAACATCAGATACCGCCGGGATCGACATCACCCTGAGCCCCCCGAATACCGGCGGGTTTAGCGGCACGATCACCTACGCCGGAGCCGAAACCGGTGGAACTTTCATTCAAGCCTTTCACACTCCGACCTTCGACGCGGTTCCGGCGGGCATCGGGTTCCTGTTGACCGACACCGGCAACGGCGACTACACGGCGTTCGTGGACAGCTTCGGAACCTATTATGCCCGCGCGTTCATGGACCTGAATAACAACTTCACTCCGGATCCGGGCGAACCGCAAGATATCTTCGGCGGCGCCACTCCCGCGCCCATCGAAGTCGAACAAACCAATTTCCCGGACAACGTCGATTTTACACTCGAAGTCGGGAACGCCGCGGACCCCCCACTGCCGCCATTGCCCGGCAACCTGCACGTCGGTGACGTCTATCCCAATCCGTTTAACCAAAGCGCAACGATTCCCTTCGAGTTGAGTGCGCGAGCGCATGTCAACGTGACCCTGTTTGACCTGATGGGACGCGCGATCGGCACGCTCGCTTCCGGAGAGTTTGCCGCAGGGCCGCATCGCGTGACCATTGAGGGACACAAGTGGGCGTCTGGAATCTACTGGGTGGAGGTCACGAGCGCCGGGGTCTCGCGGGGCAAACGGCTGGTCCTGCTGAAATGACCGGTCTCCCTTCCAATGAGCAAAATCCCCCCGAACACCCGGGGGGATTCACATTTGCGCAAAATCGGTCGGGTATTGCGCGGCACAACTCCCTAAATTAGGCGCCAGGTATTCAATGAAGGAAAGTACCGAACAGGACTACCGCACACGGCTGCTGCGCGTACTCGTGCACATCCAGACCCATCTCGACGAAGCGATCGAGCTGGATCAACTCGCGGCCATCGCCAATTTCTCGCCCTATCACTTTCACCGCATATTTCGCGGCATGACCGGCGAATCGGTCATGGACCATGTGCGGCGATTGCGTCTGGAGCGGGCCGCGGTTATGCTGAAGCTGGAACAGGATTCCGTGACCCAGATTGCCTTTCAGGCCGGGTACGAAACACTCGATGCCTTTTCGCGGTCATTCGGCGCCATGTTCGGACATCCGCCTTCGGAATATCGCAAGCAGAAGTCGCCGCCGGCTGTGACGCGGAATCGGATTCCGTTCAGTGTGCGCGGACAAGTGGAACTTGACCGATTACCGCAAGGAGAATCCGAAATGGACGTCGCGATCAAAACGATTGAACCGATCACCGTCATCTTTGTGCGGGCCTCCGGCCCCTACGGGTGCCCGGCCATCGGCGCGGCATGGCAAACGTTGTTTCAATGGGCGTTTCCCCGGGGACTCGTCCACGGTGTGCCCAAAATGCTCGGAATCTGCCACGATGACCCCGAGGTAACCCCGCCCGAGAAGATCCGCTATGATGCATGTCTCGTGGTGGATCGCGAAGTCACCGCCGCGGGAGTCGTCGGTGTACAAACGGTCGGCGGCGGCGAGTTCGCCGTCGCGGTTCACAAGGGTTCCTACAACAAACTGGGTGAGACCTACACAGAGCTGTGCGGACGCTGGATTCCGAATTCGAACTACCGCCTCCGTTCCTCGGCAGGCCTCGAATTCTACCTCAACAATCCGCAAAGCACGAACGAAGATGAGCTGTTGACCGAGGTCTGCATGCCTGTCGAGCGCGACGGAGCACTATCGATTTCCGGGGCGAATTCCGTCGTGTAACGCGGAGCTCCAGCGGGAGAGTGATCACAGCACCTCAGAGGCGACCGGCGGGTCGCCTCTGTTTCAATTGTCCTCAGAAGAGTCGTGCAATCAGGAGATCGCCGCCGCCGTGATGCAGCGCTGGACCGCGTTGTGCAAATCGCGCGCGAGAATCGGCTTCATCACGATTTCGCGAAAACCGTATCGACGATAGTTCTTCTGCGTCACCGTCTCACTGAATCCGGTCATGAGGATGATCGGTGTGTCGGGACGAAGCAGAAGAATCTCGGACCCAAGCTGAGCGCCGGTCATGTGCGGCATGGTCTGATCTGTGATCACGACGTCAAATTTCGCCGGATCCTCGCGGAAATTGGCCAACGCATCAGCCGCCGTACAGCAGGCGACGACCTCGTAGCCCAGGAATTCGAGCATCTCCTTTGCCATATCAACATTGTCCGGTTCGTCGTCCACCAGCAGAATCACACCCTGCCCGCCCATCGGCCCATCCGGCTGCGGAGTGTCGGTTTCAACGAAGGCCTCCGTGCAGGGCAATTCAATCTCAAAGCGCGTCCCTTGGCCAAGTTCACTACTCGCCGAAATCACGCCACCGTGTGACTTGACGATTCCGTGCACAACGGACAACCCCAGTCCGGTGCCTTCGCCGGGCTTCTTCGTCGTGAAGAACGGCTCGAACGCCCGGTCAAGCGTCGCCTGATCCATGCCCTCGCCCGTGTCCTCGACGATCAGACGAACGTAGGCGCCGGGGGGGAGCGTCTGAGCTCCGGCCTCCGTCGTCGCGTCGAGCTCGAATCTGATGAGTTCGATTGACAACGTGCCGCCGTTCGCGCGCATGGCATGCGCGGCATTCGTGCATAGATTCATTAACACCTGGTGAATCTGCGTCGGATCACAGTTCACCGGAGGGACGTTGGTGTCGATGTCCTCGACAATTTCAATGGTCGAAGGAATCGATGCCCGCAGCAGTTTGGTTGCTTCCTTGACGATCAGCTGGACCAGCATCGGGCGATGCTCCTGTTCCGTCTGCCGGCTGAACGTAAGAATTTGCTTGACCAAATCCTTGGCGCGCAGCGCGGCACGCGAGATACTCTCGATGTGCGTGCGGGTCGGATTCTCGGGTGGCAACTGCAACAGCGTCATGTCCGCATAGCCCAGGATCGGCGTCAAAATGTTATTGAAGTCGTGCGCCACGCCGCCCGCCAGCGTGCCGATGGTCTCGAGCTTTTGGGACCGACGCAACTGCTGCTCAAACTGATCCCGCTCGGCCTCGGATTTGCGCTGCCGGGAAACATCCCGGAAGCTCCAGACTCTGCCCACGATCTCCCGGCCTACGCGCTGCGGCTGCGAGTAGCGCTCGAAGACCCGGCCATCCAGAAACGCGACGACTTCAAAGCTGGACTCTTCAGGATGATTGTACAACTCATTGACCCGCGAGAGGAATTCCTCCGGGCACGACAGCTGAACGAGAACGTGATTGAGCAGCGCCTGGTCGTCCCGCGTCGAAATCAGCTCCGGCGGAATTTGCCACATGTCGATGAACCGACGGTTGTAGCTGCTGACTCTGCCGTCAGCGGCTACCACCAAAATACCGTCCGCGGTCGAGTCCAGCGTCGCCTCCAGCAGCGAGACCGAGCGCCGACCCTCGAGCTCGGCCTGTTCCTGCCGCACCATCGCCTGGATCAACGAGTCCCGTTGCGCGAAAAATTCGCGGATCAGACGGGAGATCGTGCCAAATTCGGTCCGGCGATCCAGCAGCGCAGTGAGTGCTGTCGGATCGCCGTCCCGGAGCGCGCTCGAAATCATGGCCAGCGGCTTGCTCACCGAATTCAACATGAAAAGTGCGACGATGCCGAGCATCGCCAACGATAGCAGGATCGTGCCCCAATACATCAACCGCATGAACCCCATGAAACTGGCGCCCACGGGAAACTCGCTGCTCGAGCAGATCACCACCAGCGGCTGGCTGTCCCACCCCGTGAGCGTATCCTGAATGATGATCGACGCGGGAATTCGATGGGTCGTCACTTGGTCCTGGCACGCCTCGCCGACCGGGACCAGCCGCGTTTCGCTGGACGACAGGCTATTCAGTTCGGAGAGGACCGCCCGGTCCCACAGTCTGCCAATGATGAGATACCCGCGCGGGGCACTCGTTCGCGCGGTGTCGGCAGCCGGTTGAATCGGCGCCGCACAATATTTGACCAGACCGAGCGCGGACAGGCCGAAGAAGTCGGCAAACGGCCGTCCGTCCAGCAGGCGGGCGCACTCTTGCGGTGTTAACGGAAACGCATTCAACTCCGCCTCACCCAGTAGGTTCGTTGCGTAGATGAGTTCCTTTTGCGCATCGAGGATCCATGCGGCCTGCTCTTCATTTGCGCTCAGCGACCGCCGGAGATTTCGCGCCACCCAGGCGGTGTCGCGCGACGCGACGAATTCATTGATCCCGTCCCACTGCGAACATTCGCCCACCATCGTCACCGGACCGTCGCCAAGGAACTTGACGGCTTCCCGCAGTCGCACGCGTTCCGTCGCCGTCCGATCGCGCAGCAGGCTGTGCATCTGCCGCAACTGCGCGTTGCGATAGGCGACGATGATTCCCACCGAGGCTAACGCGATCAGGGCCAGTAAGAGCAAGATTTGGTCACGGACTCGTCGAAACATGTAAGTGCTCCACTATCGGAGTTGAAATAGTTAGGAATAGCGGCGATGGGCCGAACCGCACCGGACCTGATCGTGCGAGCGGACGGCTGACGGATACTGGCGTGCAAATCGGGTTCCATTACTGGTGGGGAAAAGGCAGCAGCAGGAGCCGACTGCGGCGCTTCCGTCAGCTCCTGCCGGGGATGGCTGAACCGGCCTGGTCCGGTAGTACTACTCCAGCGCCGCGACGAGGCAACCCGGAGAGGCGTGTGTCTGTCAGGTTATAAGATATTGTTAAAACAATTCTTAACGAGTACGGAAGGGGTTGACGTTTGCGCCTATGTTTCGTATCTTGTAGAGTTTCGCTAAGTCGGTTCGGAAGGTCCGCCATGAGGCCGGGTTTCCGGCCGCTGACCCGGCGAGCGAAAGCGATGATACCGAGTCCAACAAGGTCCTTTACATAGACCCAAAATCGGAGATTCTTTCCCATGGCTGAGACTGTGACCAAGAAACCGGCTGCCAAAGCCGACAAATCCAAGACAAACGGGAAAATGCAGGGCAAATACCCGTTTAAGCATGACACCAAGACCTACCAAAACTTTATCGCGGGAAAGTGGTGCGATAGCTCCAGCGGCGAAGTGTCGGAAAATCGCAACCCGGCGAACACCGAAGATCTGATCGGGACCTTTCCGCGCTCGACCAAGGAAGACGTTGACAGGGCTGTCAAATCGGCGAAGAAGGCGTTTCAGTGGTGGAGACTCGTTCCTCCGCCGCACAAGGCGAAGATGTTCTACCGCCTCGTCGATATCATGCAGGAGCGGAAAGAGCTGTATGCCTGGCAGATGACGCGTGAGATGGGCAAGCCGATCTTCGAAACGCGCGGCGATGTACAGGAAGGGATCGATACCGCTATGTACGCCTGCGGCGAAGGTTACCGGTTATTCGGCAAGACCGTCCCGAGCGAACTGCCCAATAAGTTTAACATGACGATGCGCTTTCCGATCGGCGTGTGCGGTCTGGTGACGCCGTGGAATTTCCCGATGGCGATTCCGACCTGGAAGATGTTCCCCGCGCTGATGTGCGGCAACACGGTCGTGATTAAGCCCGCCGAAATTACTCCGCTGTCGGTCTGGAATCTCATCAACGCCGTGCTCGATGCCGGCTTCCCGCCGGAAGTTGTGAACGTCGTGTTCGGCTCCGGGTCCAAAGTCGGCAATGCCATCGTCGAGCACCCGGACACTCCGGTCGTGTCATTCACCGGTTCGTGCGGCGTGGGCCGCAAGATCGCGGAACTCGCCGGACCGCGGCTGAAACGACTCGCCATGGAGCTGGGGGGCAAGAACTGCACGCTCATTTGCAACGATGCCAACCTCGAGCTGGCGGTCGATGCCTGTGTCTGGGCGGGATTCGGTACGACCGGGCAGCGCTGCACGGCGTCGTCACGCGTGATCGTCGAAGATGGCATTCACGATGAGTTCGTCGAGAAATTTATCAAGGCGACGAAGAAGCTGAAGATCGGCTACGGCAACGACGAAGGCGTGACCATGGGGCCGGCGGTGTCGGCGGAGCAATTGAAAACGGACCTCGATTACATTGAGATCGGCAAGCAGGATGGTGCCACGCTCGCGTACGGCGGCAAGCGGCTGACGACGCCCGAGCATAAGAACGGCCATTTCCTGCAACCCACGATCTTCACCGGCTGCAAGCCCAAGATGCGCACGTCGCAGGAAGAGATCTTCGGCCCCGTCGTGTCGGTGATCAAGGTCAAGAATTTCGATCAGGCGATTGAAGTCGCGAATGATATCGAGTTCGGCCTGTCCAGCGCCGTGTTCACACAGGACGTGAATCGGGCCTATCGCGCGTTCCGCGATCTGGAAACCGGTTTGACTTATGTCAATGCCGCCACCATCGGCGCGGAAGCTCACATGCCGTTCGGCGGCATGAAGGGCACCGGCAACGGCCACCGCGAAGGCGGCTGGGGCGCCTACGAATTCTATTCCGAGACCAAAGCCTGCTACGTTGATTACTCCGGCAAAATGCAGCGCGCGCAGATCGACGACTGAGCGGCATCGTTGCTGGACCCGTGGTGGCTGCGCCGGGTGCCAGACTGATCGACTAAGTCACGATGGAATGTGGCTTCCCGTATGGCGGTGTGAACTGCCGTACGGGGCAAATATCTGGGGAGCAGATTCTCTCCGACCCCCCTTGGTCCCCCCAGAGACTGGGGGGAGACCCGAATGTCGATTCCGAGTGACCGAGGACGACCGCCGCGACGAGAAGCAGAGTGAAACAACTAAAATAAGCAGATGCCCAACAAAGTTACTTTCGACATTCCCGAGCATGATCTCGGAACCGTTCCGGCGGATTTTCATGTTTACAAAGGCAAGGTTCTGCTCGGCAGGCTGAAAATCGGACGCGGCGGTCTGCGCTGGTTCGACGGACATCATGCCGCGCCCAAGAAAACGATCACCTGGTCCAAGTTCATCAAGCTGATCCACGATCAGAAGGGCCACGAAGTGAAAGCGGTCGCGCACAAGCCCTCCACGAACAAGACGCACAAATAGCCGGCTGCGATTACGGGTGAGGAGGCCACGATGAAAGCTCAGCTTCCGGGTACGCTACGTTTGTTCACCATCGGAGTTTACGGGAGCAACGAAGCCGAGTTCTTCGACCGGATTGTCGAGCATAAAATCGACGTCTTCGTGGACATCAGGGCGCGACGCGGAGTGCGCGGCGCGGAGTACCGCTTCGTAAACAGTACCTATCTGCAGGAGCGGCTGGCGGAGCTGGGCATCGAGTACCATCACGCGCTGGAGTTGGCCACGCCCGATGCGCTCCGCGCGCAGCAGTATGAGGCGGACAAGTACAGCGGCGTCGGCCAACGCTCGCGCGAAGCCCTGGCGCCGGAATTCGTCGCGCAATTCAAGCGGACCGTGCTGCGCGCCGCCAACCTGAAGCGCATTGTCGAGTTCATCGAGGAGCGGCGCGCTCAGGGTGGACCGCTCGCCATCTGCCTGTGCTGTGTGGAAGCGAAGCCTGAAGCCTGTCACCGTTCGTTAGTCGCGGATGCTTTGGGCCAGAAATTCTCCGTGAAACCGCGCCATCTGTAACCAACCACGTCAGGGAAAGCAAGTAATTCGATGCAACTGCCCGGTGCAAGACTACGGACGCGAGTGATCGTCATCAGCGCCACGCTGGTCGTGGCGGCGGTGATCGGTCTCGGCATGTCCCGGCAGCAGGCAATGCTCCGCGAGCGAAACAGCGATCTCATCGATCCGGGCGGTTGCACTACGGCTGTGATCGCGGGGTCGGCGACGGCTTCCGGCCGGCCGCTGCTCTGGAAGAACCGTGATCGTTCCATCGAGGATCAGGAAATCGTCTATTTCAATGACGGGCCACTGGATTATATTACAATCACCAACGCGGGCGATTCCACGCAGGCGTGGGGCGGCGTGAACCGCGCGGGCTTCGCCATCGAAGACGCCAACAATTGGAATACGCCCGACACCATCGCGGGCGACGATGACGACGGCTGGATTATCAAGCTGGCACTGCAAACTTGCCGCGTAGTCGCTGAGTTCCAGACCATTCTGGATTCTGCGAATGTCGGTGGCTACACCGCTCCGGCGATCTATGGAGTGATCGACACCGCGGGCGGCGCCGCGATGTTCGAAACCTACACGCACTCCTATATTCGCTACGACGCCGCCGACTCGCCGACGGGAGTGCTGGTGCGCTCCAATTGGTCGTATGCGGGCAGCACACAGGGTCGGATCGGTGTGTATCGGCACGATCGCGCGAAAGCACTGATCGAAGCGGCTGCCGCCGCCGATACGCTCGACGTCGAATTCATGGCCGCGGGTGTCATGCGCGATCTGCGCACGACGAGTTCCTTCAATCCCTATCCGCTGCCATACGAAGGTCAGCAGGGTGGACTGCCGGTCGGTTGGATTTCCACATCCGGAGCGATCTGCCGCCGCATCAGTGTTTCCGCGCTGGTGATCGAAGGCGTGTTGCCGGACGAAGATCCGCTGCTCACGACCATGTGGGCATTCCCGATGGCTGTGCAGTACGGCGTCATGATTCCGTTCTGGCTCGCGCCGCATTCCACGCCGTCCTTCGTCAACGGGCCTGTGACGGCGCCGTTGTCCGATGCGGGGCTGCGCCTCAGGACTTTCGCGCAACACTTCGACGGCTGGCAGGACACGCTCGACACGTACATCTTGAATGACGGGCGCGGCGGGGGGATTCATCTCACCACGTTCCCGCTCGAAAGCTACGTGTTTGAACAGACGCTGCCGCTCTTGAATCAGTGGCGCGCGGCAAACGCGCCCGATTCCGCTGCCATGATCGCGCTGTCCACGCAGCTGTGCGACACCGTTTACGAGCGGCTCGCCGCCTGGCCACAACCCGGCGAAACCATGCTCGCTCCGGGTCCCGTGCAGCAATTGACCGTCAGCAACCGCGTTGACAATGGCCTGCGACTGCGCTGGTTGCCGCCGGATACCAATGTCGCCGGGTTGCCAACCGTCCCCGCAACGTACGCGATCTTCAGCGCGACGGAGCTCTTGGCGGATCCCGACCTGTGGACGTTTCTCGACCGCGTGACCGCTACCGAGTTTGTCATCGCCGCGGGCGCGACAGACCTCCGTCGATTCTATTTCGTGCGCGCCGAGTTGTAGAATTCGGCGCATCCGGTTAACTCGCAAGAGGCAGCAATGGCCGCACAGCACACCCAAGTCAAGCGACTGCGACCCTATTATCGCAAGACAATTACCGGCAGTCCGTGGTACGGTCCGGGAGTCGCTTCCCTGCTGCGAAACGTCAAAGCCAAGGATGCGATTGCCAAGCCGATTGACGGCGCGCATTCGATCTGGGAACTCGTGTTGCACATGATAACCTGGAAGGCCGGACCGCTGCGCGGGATCCACGGCAGCCGGAAGGCTGTGAGTAAGACGGAGAATTTTCCGCGGATCAAGGACTCTTCCGAACGCGCGTGGAAAGCCGCGGTCGCGAAACTGAAAGCCACGCAGTCGGAATGGGATGCGATGCTCGCGGCGGCCACAGACGACACGCTCGACGAGCCGGCCGCGCCATCCCGCAAGTTCAAGCGCGCGGATTTGTACCTCGGCGTACTGCAACATGATACGTATCATGCCGGACAGATCGCCATTCTGAAACGGGCTCTGGGAATCAAGGTGTGAGCGACTATCTCACGACGGCGGAGATCGCGCGGACGCTCAAAATCAGCGTGAGTACCGCCACGAAAATGGCGCGCGACGGCAAACTGTCCGCCCTCAAAGTCGGCCGGCTGTGGCGATTCCCGCGGCAAAGCGCAGAGATTCTGATCGCCAAGCAGGCGCAGAACGCCCGACGCAAACAACGGAAAGAGGCGAACCACGAGCCGGCAAAGCCCCGTCATGGACTGAAGGAGTTCGTCAAGCTCGCGCAGGAAATCGGTGTGATCGACCCGCTGCGAGGATAGCCGATGGTCAAAGGACTCGATACCTCTGTGCTCCTGTACGCACTGGACACCGCCGCGCCGCTGCATGGACGCGCCGTCGATGTCCTGGAACAAGCCATCGGCGGCAAATGGTTGGCCTGCGTGTGCGAAACAAGCCTCCTGGAACTGGCGGAGATTCTGACCGATCCGCGACGGGTGCGCAAACCGCTGGCCCCCGCGCAGGTCGCGAAAGCACTGGAACGGCTGACCAGGTATCCGCAGCCGCAGGTGCTGGAAGCCGATGCGCTGACCTACAAACGCGCCTTGCGATTGATGGAGAAGTACCCGGTTCAGCGCGGCAGATTCATAGAATCGCAGATCGCCGCCACGCTGCTCGAACACGGCGTGCGGACCATCGTCACCGCCAATTCCAACGGCTTCGCGGCGATCCGCGAGCTGACGGTGGAAAATCCCTTCGAGGCGTTGTTCGCCTGAATGAAAAGACACAGCGGCACGCGCGCAATCTGGTGGGAGCTGCTGGTTCCGGGAGTCCTTTGGTCAGCCTATTTCGCCGGAATTCTCTTCGCCGCGAATCCCGTCTATCGGACGATGCGCCAGCTCGCGGAACTATCTTTGCCAATCATCCTCGTGCTGGGAGCGGCGCTGCTGGTGCTGCCGGCGCTGGCGGCGGTGACGGCTTTCCTGAAATTCAATCAGTCGCGCCGCTACTCGCACTCGCGGGAGGGCAATATGCGGCTGTTCGGCGCGGGCATTGCCGGAGCGGTATTCGTCGTGTGGGGCATCCTGCTGTTCTCCGTGCCGGGACGGTGAAGACGGAGTTCCATTGAGTTGGACTGGCTGAACCATTTCATACCTAAACTATTGAGTTCAAGATGAACAAGCAAATGTTAGATGCGAAGTTCGGTTATCTGCGGATGGTCCTGGGCGTGACGCGCCGGATCGTGGAGCAGTTCCCGACCGAGAAATTCGATTTTCGTTCCGGTGAGGGTGCGCGCAGTGTCGCGGAAATCGTATCGCATATGTACGGCCAGCTGCCGGACACGATTGCCACGCTCGTCGCGGGCGAATCGAAGTTCTCCGATGATGTGCCGCTGAAGAGCAAAGCTGACGCGCTCAAGTACATGGCCGATTGCGAGGCGAAATTCTGGACCGATTGGGCGAACGTGACTGATGCCCAGCTGGATAAAGAGATCACGGCGTGGGGTGAAAAATTCACCGGCGCACAGTTCGCCAATTTCATGTACGACGAGCACTGGCACCATCGCGGACAGCTCACGGCATACCTGCGCATGCTGGGGATCGCGCCGGTCATGATTTACGATTACCAGCCATAATTTGCATTGAGCGAAGCGTTTCCTGCCGGAAGCTCGTCCCATCCGGTTCGTCCCCGCGCCTGGTTTGAAGCGGATGAACTGGACCATCAGGAATTTGCCGCGGGCGGGGTGCGGACATTCGCAATCATCGAAGGCCGGTTGGATGCGTTTCCCGCCGTCTTCCTGCACGGAATTCCCGGCGCCTCATTCCTGTGGCGGCCGCTGCTCACAGGAATCTCGCGCGAGCGGTTGGTGATCGCACCCGACTTGCCCGGCTGGGGGCGTTCGCGGTCAGCGTTCGCGAGCCAACCGTTCGAGTGGTCAGCGGAGCGTTGCCGTCAGTGGTTGTTCGACATGCTGGCGACGCAACGTGTCGCCGAGTTCGATCTGGTTGGACACGGCATGGGAGCCGCCATCGGCCTCGAGTTCATGGGACGACATCCTGGTCGGGTCAGGCGACTTGCGCTGATTCAACCATCACCGTGGACACCGGTCCCCCGATCATTGGGCGCGCGAATTGCATCGTGGTTTGGCGGTGGGCGCTGGTCGGCCACGGCACTGAGTCGGTATGTCGCGCAAAATATGAGCGCCACGTGCGCCGCCACATGGACGCCATTCTTTGAGGAGCTGCTATTGGGCTCGGGTGCTGCCCCTGGTCCATCCGAGATCAAGCGGGCCCGCGCCGCGTTTGACGATCGTGCCGCCGCGCATCGTGCCGTGTGGCGTGAATTCCCGGGGCACAAGCTCGCGATTATCGGTAGCCGGGACGCGGCACTCGCAACCGGGGCGGACACGGAATTGAGCACCGCCGCCGAACTGCATCGCGTGGATGCCGGCGAATATCCGATGCTCGATGCCGAAGCGGAGACCCGAGCGATTATCCAGAAATTCCTGACCGCCTGAGATAGATGAAACCTCCGTGATCTCCCCGGCGGACGGGGGAGAAAGTGATACCATGCTGAGTCTGACCAATCTCCACCAGTTTGCGCAACGGCAGACAGGCTCTTGTGACCCGCCGCGATGACTTATGTCCGAATTTGTGCAACACGTCATCGCCAGGATCACCATAGCCATAGAGGAGAGTTTACCATGACTCACATCACGCCACATAATGTTCATGCGACCCTCGGCAAGTATATGCTCGCCGATGGGTTCGAGCTCGTCTTCGATCTGGAGAAGTCGCAGGGTTCCTACTTCTACGATCTGCGCACCGGTCGCAAATACCTTGACTTCTTCAGCTTCTTCGCGTCATCGCCGGTCGGATTCAATCATCCGAAGCTGACTACGCCGGAGATGATTCAGAAACTCGGCCGACTCGCGGTCAACAACATCACGAACTCCGATCTCTACACCGTGGAGATGGCCGAATTCGTTGACACGTTTCACCGCAGCGCCGTGCCGCCGTACATGAAGTACTCCTTCTATGTCGCGGGGGGCGCGCTGGGTGTCGAAAACGCCATCAAGGCCGCGATGGACTGGAAGGTACGCAAGAATCTCGCGAAGGGTTACCGCCGCGAGATCGGCAACAAGGTCATCCACTTCGAGGAAGCCTTCCACGGCCGGACGGGCTACACGATGTCGATGACCAACACCGCCGATCCGAACAAGTACAAGTACTTCGCGAAGTTCGACTGGCCGCGCATCATCAGCCCCAAAGTCAAGTTCCCGCTGACGGAGGGCAATCTCGAAGATGTTGAGAACCGCGAAAAAATCGCCATCGCCCAAATCAAAACGGCGTTTCTCGACAACCGTGACGAAGTCTGTGCCATCATCATCGAACCGATTCAGGGTGAGGGTGGCGACAATCACTTCCGGCCCGAGTTCATGAAAGAATTGCGCCGACTCTGCAACGAAAACGACGCGATGTTCATTGTGGACGAAGTCCAGGCCGGCGTCGGGTTGACCGGCAAGTGGTGGTCCCATCAGCATGCGGACGTGCAGCCCGACATGCTGGCGTTCGGCAAAAAGTCGCAGGTCTGCGGCTTCCTCTGCGGACCGCGAATCGACGATATCCCGGACAACTGCTTCCACGTCGGGAGTCGTCTGAATTCCACGTGGGGCGGAAATCTGATCGACATGTACCGCTTCAAGCTCTATCTGGAAATCATTCAGGAAGAGAAGCTGCTGGAGAACGCGACGAAGACCGGCGACCTCTTGCACAACGGTTTGCAGAGGCTCGAAGAAGAGTTCCCGCATCTCATCTCAAACGTGCGCGGGAAAGGCCTGATGTGCGCGTTTGATCTGCCGACCCCGGCCGTGCGCGATCATATGCGCCGGGATTTCTACGAAGCAGGCGTCGTTCTCCTGCCGTGCGGAATTCGCTCCGTGCGATTCCGTCCGCCGCTCACCATCAGTCCCAGCGAAGTGCAAGAAGGCTTGAGCATCTTCCAAAAATCGTTGGCCCGCATGACCAAAGAGGTGGAGTGGCAGCCCGTGGCCTGACCCACGGGTCGGTGTGCTTCACCGCTGCAAACGGAGTCTGCCTCCGTTCGCGGCCGTTTTCGCTCATCATGTCAGGGCAGCGGGACTCCCTTAAGGGAGTCCCGCTGTACTCTGGCGAGTCGCTGCCATAAGTTTACCATGCAACCTCTACGCACGGATCAGGGCGAGTTGATTCTGGTGGCGACCCCGATCGGCAATCTGGGTGATCTCTCCTATCGGGCCGTGGAACTGCTGCGCGGCGTGGACCTGCTGCTCTGCGAGGACACGCGACACTCCGCCCGGCTGCTGGGACACTATCAGATCGAAATCCCCACGTCGTCCTATGGTAGCCACAATCTGCGGAGCAAACTCCCGTGGATTATCGAGCAGCTTAACGCGGGAAAGCGAATCGGGCTGGTCAGCGACGCCGGTACCCCCGGCATTTCCGATCCGGGAACGGTGCTGGTGGACGCGGCGGTTCGGGCTGGCGTACGGATTACGGCAGTCCCGGGTGCGAGCGCGCTTGTCATGGCGCTGTCACTGGCCGGGCTACCGACCGACCGTTTCGTGTTCGAGGGTTTCCTGCCGCATAAGAAAGGCAGACAGACCCGCTTGCAAACGCTGGCCGACGAGCCGCGCACCATCGTGTTGTACGAAAGCCCGCATCGATTAGTGAAGACCCTGCGTGAACTGCTCCTGCGACTCGGCGACCGACCCGCCGCCGTGGCCAGAGAGCTGACGAAAGTTTACGAAGAGATCCGGCGCGGGTCCTTGAGCGATCACCTCCGGCACTTCGAGCGCACGGAACCCCGCGGCGAGTTTGTCATGGTGATCGCCGGAACAAGCTATATCCGACATCCGATCAGCACAACGGAGGACGAGCAGAATGATGCCTGATACCATCGCACCACATCCGGGTGGACTGCGTTGTCTGACGACCATGCTCTGGGTCAGCGATCTCGATCGCGCGATCCAGTTCTACGAGGAAAAACTCGGCGCCGGTGTCGTGCGGCGCGATCATGCCTGGAACGTCGTCGCGCTGCGACTGCCCTGTGGCGCGGACCTCTCGATCCGCCAGGACCACCCCGGACGCCCGGTGACTCGCGCGGGCATCGCCGCGCCCTATGTCGTGTTTCAATCCGACAATCCCGAACGCGAACGCCAGGCCTTTGTCGCCAAGCAGATCAAGGTCACGGAATTGCAGCAGCTCGAAGGACTTCAGCTTTTCTGGTTTTCTGACCCCGACGACAATCAGTTCTGCGTCCTGCAGTTTGTCTATCTCTAAGAGAGGGAAGTATGTTCTTTACATTGCTGGCGGTTACCTTCGCGGCTTCGTTTATCACCTGCGTCGTGGTGGCACGTGTCTTCCGGAAATCGGTCAATGAGATCCTGCATCGACTGGTGGGCGAGGAAATCTACAAGGCCTGGACCCGGTACCTCGGCTTCGCGATTTTCGTCACAGGTCTGTCCGGCGGCGTGCGGGTGTGGGATTTTGAGCGCTACGTCTTTCCGCAGGGCGAGAACAGCACCATTCTTGAACTGACAGCCGAGCGCTGGTCACTGGAACTCTACCGCACCATCATCGGCACGCTGCAGGCCGTGGCGTGGATGCTGCTGGTGTTCTTCGTGTTCGCGCTCATCGCTTACGTGATTGTGAAGGGGCGTGAACTTAAGCGCGGCGGCGGAGTTTCCTGAGGCTTCGGTGAACGTCTGGATTGCCGGCGCGACGGGCCTGATCGGTTCCGCGGTGACACGACAGCTGCGGGCGCGGGGACACGTGACCGTCAGGCTGACGCGCGGCGTCGCCGATGCCGGTGAAATCGGCTGGAATCCGCGAACGGGTGTGTCGCCGGGCGCCGACCTTCCGCCAGGCGATGCCGTCGTGCATCTGGCGGCACGCAGCATCGGCCACGGACGAATCACCGCTGCGATCAAGCAGCAGATTCGCGCAAGCCGGATTGACGCGACTCACGCGCTCTGCATGAGTCTCGCCGGTCTGCCCAAGCCGCCCAGCGTAATCGTGTGTGCTTCAGGGATCGGTTACTACGGCGATCAGGGCGACCGCGTGCTCGACGAGTCCGCAGGACTGGGAAGCGGCTTTCTGGCGGAACTCGTGCGGGACTGGGAGGCTGCTTGTGAACCCGCGCGTCAAGCGGGAATCCGCGTCGTGAATCTGCGGATCGCACCGGTATTGTCCCGCAAGGCCGGACTCCTGAAACAGATGCTCCCCGCATTTCAATTCGGCGTCGGCGGACCCATTGGCAACGGGCGGCAATACCTGCCATGGTGTGCCCTCGAAGACACCGCTGCCGCCTTCGTGTTCGCCATAGAGAACGAAGCGGCCACCGGCGCGCTAAATGTCTGCTCGCCCAACCCGGTAACGATGAACGAATTTGCGCGGACGCTGGGCCGTGTGCTGCATCGCCCGGCGCTCCTCCGGGTACCGCCACTGGCGCTGCGCCTCCTGTTCGGCAGGGTGGTGGAGGAGATGGCTACGGACAGCATTCGAGCGATTCCGCGACGACTGACGCTCGCGGGGTTCCGGTTCCGCGATGCGGAGCTGGAAACGGCAATACGAAATGCGCAACGCGAAGTATGACCCGGACGGAGGTGGAAGATCCATGGGTCGCGATCTGGGCTATCGGGGCTTGCCTGGGCTGCGGGGACTGATCGGAGTCTTCCAGAATGAGCCCGGCTGCTTCGGGCTGATTGCATTCTTCCGGCCCGCCGGTAAGTGAGCGGGCGAGCGCCGCGTATGCAACTCCACGATCTCAGCAACATAAGCCCCGGCAACGGGGCGCTTTCTGTTCTGCAACTTTCCGAGTAAACGGAGGTCCTATGCAGTTACTCATGCTGCTTGTCCTGCTTGTCGTTGGTTTGTCCGGTTGCACTGAAAAACGAACGGCGTCGCTACTGACGCCGCAACTGAAATCCACGTTGTCAGAGTACCTGCAACAGCACGGTCAACGGCCGGTGGAGTACGTGCTGACCAAGTTCAAGGATCATGACGTCGTGTTCATCGGTGAATTTCACAAGCTCGGGCAGGATCTGCATTTCGTCCAGAACCTAATTCCAAAACTCTATGCTGACAGTGTGCGAATTCTGGCCACGGAGTTCGCGCGACGCGAGGACCAGCCGCTGATCGATTCGCTGCTGAACTCGCCGACCTACGATGAGATGCTCGCGCGCAAGATCGTGTTCTTGCAATTTGTGCCCTGGGGATTTCAGGAGTACGTGGATATCTACAAGGCGGCCTGGACGCTCAACCACGACCTGCCCGCGACGGCACCGCGGTTCCGGATTCTCGGTGTGAATGATTCCCCGGACTGGAGTCTGATCAAGACCGAAGCGGATCGCGACAACGATGAGATCAAGCGCCAAGTCTGGCGCGGCGGCGGCGAGAAGTTTTGGGCTGATGTCATTCTCAATCAGGTCAACGCGGGCCGTAAAGTCTGCGTCTATAGCGGAATGCATCACGCGTTCAGCGAATTCCAGCAACCGATCGTGGATGGTGCCACCGGCAAGTTCATCCGCTTCGAAACGGACCGCATGGGCAACTTCGTCTATCGCGCCGTCGGCAAACGCGCGATCACGATCTTCCTGCATTCGCCGTGGTACAAGGCCGGAGGCTACGACAAGGGATTGGTCAGACCGGTAGAGGGCGTGGTGGACGCGCTGATGGCTGAACTCGGCCCGACCGCATACCCGGTCGCCTTCGACACGAAAGGAACTCCGTTCGGCTCACTGCCCGCGCCCGGGGCGGTCTATGCGGCGGGATACGACGCGTTCAAACTGCAGGATTACTGCGATGGGTACGTCTTCCAGCTCCCGTTTGAGAACATGCTAACCGTCTCGGCCATCCCGGATTGGTATAACGAATCCAACCTCGACCATGCCCGGTTGCAGGTTCCAAATCCCGAATTCCGGACCATGAGCCTGGAACAGCTCCGCAAGTCGCTCCAAGAGGATGCCCTACTGGCCGCTCGGCTCTCCGCACGCTTGAAGAAGTAGAGCCGGGCCGGAGAGAAAGCATCGAATTTCCCGCGTATCGAACGCTGCCGCAGCGACTAACCACGCGCAATGCCAAGCCATTACCCACCCCAAACTACTCAAAATCCTTGAGTTGCTTGACAATCCTGAGTGATTTTGGTATATTGGCCAATTGGGGTATTGCATAGATGAAACATGGATAGAGCGACGACGATAAAGGAGTGCAAGATGTTGAAACTTATTATGTTAACCGTTTGCCTCAGCATGACCGTTGGTGCGATCGCCCAGCCCGACCCGGACACCCTCTGGACACGCGTCACGGGAGGCGGTAACATTGACTATGCCAACGCCCTCGATCTAACCGACGATGGCGGCTTTGTGTTGGCCGGAGAGACCCGCTCGTTCGGCGCCGGCGGGATCGACGGCTACGTGCTCAAATACTCGGCCGCCGGTACACTGGAATGGACCCGGACCGTCGGAGGTGTGCCGGACGATCAGGCATTCGACATCCAACAGACCAGCGATGGCGGGTACATCCTCACCGGTTTCTCCAAAAAGATCAATAGCACCGGCGATGCCTGGCTCGTGAAGCTCACCGCCGCGGGGGATACGTCGTGGGTGAAATACGTCGGAACATCGGGCGCCATTGAACGCGGTTACGGCGTGCAACAGACGGACGACGGCGGCTACATCATGTGCGGCACGCGCAACTCCGGCGGATCGCAATTGTGGCTCGTGAGATTCAGCTCCGTCGGCGATACCCTCTGGACGCGACGCATCGGCGGCACCGGATCAGAAGTCGGTCATGATATTATCCTTGAATCTGACGGTGGCTTCGTGATTGCCGGGTATTCATCATCGGCGGGCGCGGGTGCCGAGGGCGTCTATGTCGTGCGGACGGATGCCAACGGCGACACGCTCTGGACCCGTACTTACGGCGGCACGCTGACCGACGTCGGCTACTCGATTCGTCCGGACAATACCGGCGGCTACTTCGTTTGCGGCTACACCACGTCCACCGGATTCCCCTCCGGCGATCCCTACCTGCTGAAGATTACCGGAACCGGTGACACCACCTGGACGCGGACGGCGGGAGTCGGCGGAGGTCCCGCGTGGTCGGTCATGCCTACCGCGGAAGGTGGATGCTATCTAGCCGGTTACTCCCTCGCCGTTGGATCAACCGATTACTTCCTTTCCCGATACACGCCCGACGGCGTGGTCACGTGGACGCGCAACTACGGCGGCGCTCAACAGGATTACTGTCTCGATGCCGAACAGATGAGTGACGGCGGGATCGTGATGTGTGGATACAGCTTCTCCTTCAGTGGAAACGCGGATATCTACTTGGTCAAGACCGGGGCCGAAGGCGCGCTCTCGCTGCTGGCGCCCAACGGCTATGAGGAGTGGACCGTGTTGCTTCCGTACACGGTTTCATGGTTCAGCAGCCCGCCCGTCGCTAATGTAAGAATCGAGCTGAACCGCGATTACCCCGATGGCCCGTGGGAAATCCTGACCGGCAGTACCCCGGACGACGGCGCCGAGGTCGTCGCCATCGGCCAGCCGCCATCGGACAGCTGCCGGATTCGCGTGACACAACTGCCCGTCGGCGGTAGCGATGAATCAGACATCGATTTCTCCGTCCGATCCAGCAACGGCCAAATCGCCTTCATCGAATTGCCCGACCAGACCACCCCGATCTATTCGTGGGATATCGGTGTGGTCGAGTGCGGGACCGCCCGCCAACGCGCACTTCACATCAAAAATTTTGGCACCGATACCTTGCTGGTCTCCGTACCGCTGCCGCTGACCACGCCGGGCTTCTCCGCGCAGGAAACGTGTGCCGATTCGTTCTACGTGGCACCCGGGGCGTACACTTCGTGTTCGATCTTGCCGCGTTTCGGTGACGGGCTCGACGGCTCGTTCGCGGATACGCTGCGGATGCGAACGAATGCGGCAAACGCAGTCAACGATTACTTTGAATTTCCGATGACCGTGACGCAGTTCTCCGTGCCCGATGAACCGGACAGCGTCGTGATCATCGGACTGGAGGACAGCATCAAAGTTGTCTGGGGCGGAATCTACGTGTCGTCCATCGGATGTGCGCTCGATCCGCCGGTGCCCGGATACGTTATCTATGCCGCTCGCTACGCGCTCGACCCGTTTCTCGCGATCGACACCGTGACGGACACGTTCTACGTCGCCCCCGCGACCGTGGACACCATCCGAATGTTTCGCGTGACGGCGATTGATCCCACTCCGTAGGCAAATCGGGTTGATGCATTTGATGGGAGTCGTGTGAAGCGTTCGTCTTGTCGAGCGGAGTTTCGGGGAGTCGCGATTGGCGCGCTGTTGCTGTTCGTGCTCGCGTCCGGTTGCGGCGGACCGGAACGAAAGTACCCGATTGCCGGAACCGCCCACTTCCCGCTGCTGGACCGGAGAACGATGGTTTACCGCCAGCGGCGGGGCGACGTCACCACCGAATATAGTTGGCGGCAGAACTGGTTGGGCGGCAAACGCGTGAAGGTCTTCTCGCTGACGATCGACGGTATCGACATGGGCGACGGCACTTTGATCCAGAGTGATTCCGCTATCACCTTTGCCACGACGAAGCCGCTGACCATGCTCGAATCCCCGCGGATTGTGCCCGAGTTCCGGCAAGTTTGGGTTGACGAATCCGTCGCCCGCGGCGAAGGCTGGGATGATCCCGACACGGGAACCCGCACCGTCATGGCGGGATTCGAATCGGTCACCGTCCCGGCCGGAACCTTCGAGCATTGCTATCGAACCGTGACCGAAGCGTCGCCCGAACTGTTCGATTCGTTGACGTCGAGACGAAATGACGGCTCGCTGACCGTCCAGGACTATCAGCTGCAAATCGAGCAAGCCCGGCTCGTCGTCTCGCGCTGGTTTGCCCCCGGTGTCGGTCTGGTCAAAGAACAGATCGGCGGACCGGACTACGTTCGTGAGCTGGTCAAGGTCAAGCACCCCGGCCGCGGCGAACTTATCCCTCCCGATCCTGATCCTGTTCCCGACATTTCCCGATGACCAAACTCCTGCTCGTCCTGCTCGCCGGCGCATCCTCCCTGGCCGCCTTCGCTCTTGAGCTATCCGTTCGACCGTACCAGACTCCCGCCAGCATCAGCGACTATCGCGCCGCGCTGGACTCGACGAAAACGTTCGCGCAACGGCTGATCGTGGCGCGCGCCTTTCGCGATCGCGCGCCGGACGATGTGGAGTTGCAGCTACTCGTATCCACGGAACTCGCGCAGGAAAACGTCGAAGCTACCCGCAAGTTCTATGCGGACCGCGCCGAAGCCAACCCGCAAAACCTCGCCGCGCTGTTTCTGGCCGGTCGGATGTCCGCTTCGCCGCGCGAACGTCAGGATTACGCGGATAAGATTCTGCAGGTCGAACCGGATAATTACTGGGGCAACGCGCTTCGCGGCACCTCCATGACCTTCGATCAGGATCAGGGACTGGTCAAAGCTGAACAGGCGCTGCGCAAGGCGATCGACGCGAATCCGTCCCAACCCTATGCGGTGGCCGCGCTGGGCGAAATCTTCGAACGACGCGACGATCCCAAGTCCGCCGACGAAGTGTATGCCAAACTCGCCGGCATGCAGCCCGAGCGATTCGAACCGATCCAACTCCGACTGCGGCTCTGTGCCGGCGACATCGACAAGGCCACCAAGCTCGTCACCGACTTCCTCAAACAGAACCCCGCGCACGTTGACGCGCTGTACACGCTGGGTGCGGCGCAACGCGAGCAGGCGGACTGGACCGGCTACGTGCGGTCCATGCGCAAGGCCGTCGCCGCCGAACCCCGCGGCGAAAACTACTACAACCTCGCTTGCGCCTTCACGCTGAGCGGAATGACTGACTCGGCATTTACCGCGCTGTTTGCCGCGACTGATGGCGGTTATAATGACCTTGAGCAGTACAAGCAGGATGAAGACCTGATTCCAATCAAATCGGATCCGCGTTGGGATGACCTGCTGAATCGGATTGAGGCGAACCAGCAGAAGGACTTGCTGGCCTACATGCAGGAGATGGCCAAGACGGCCCCGCAACGGCGCGAAGCGGCCATCGAACAACGCCTCGGCGCGGAGGCCCCGGATTTCACCGTGAACGGGCTCGATGGCAAAGACGTCAAATTATCGAGCCTGCGGGGCAAGGTCGTAATTCTGGATTTCTGGGCGACCTGGTGCGGCCCGTGCCGCAAGACCATGCCGCTGCTCGACAAGTTCTATTCGGAGTCCAGACCCGCGGGCGTGGAAGTCTTTGGAGTCAACGTCTGGGAGCGCGGTGGCACCGGCGGCGTAAAGCCGTTCGTCGAAGAGCGCGGGATTCACTTCCCGATTCTGCTGGGTACCGATGAAATCGCGCGCAACTATGGCGTGCAGGGAATTCCGACGCTGGTCGTGATTGACAAGAACGGCAAAATCGCCTATCGTCACGTGGGATACGATCCCAGCCTCGGCGAGTCACTGGAGTGGCAGACCAAGGAGTTGTTGAAGTAACCATGCCGCCAACGATCTCCCCAGGGCGGGTGCGATGAATTCGACGATCCGCTGGACGAGCGTCCTGCTCACGATGCTCGCGCTGCACACGCTGCTGCCCGCGCAGAGTGCGCCGGGGACGATCTTGCAGGCCGCCCACGACGGGGATCTGGAACTGCTCAAATTGTTCACGACCAACGGCTCCTCGCTGAATGACTTCGACGCCAATAACTCCACGGTCTTGCACTATGCCGCCTGGGGCGGCGCCGACACGGTGATTCGCTATTTGGTCGCCGGCGGGGTGGACGTCAATGCCGTCAACAACGACGGCTTCACACCGCTGCACTGCTGTGCGCTGTCCGGGGATTCCGGTGCGGCGGCGCTGCTGCTCAAGGCCGGAGCGCTGCTCTACACACGCGATAACAACAAACAGACACCGCTCAATCTGTGCGGCCTGAACGACAACGTGGCGGTGGCAAAAGTGCTGATCGCCGGCGGCGCGGATGTCAATGATCACAATGAAAACGGCTGGACACCGTTGCGTGTCGCCGCCTACGCGAAAGCCGCGCAGATGATGCAATTGCTCAAACAGTGCGGAGCCCTTGAGTAAGTGAGCACGCAGGGTTTCAACAAAACCGCCGTGCTCGGCGCCGGCACGATGGGCGCCGGAATCGCGCAGGTCTGCGCGCTGGCCGGATGCGATGTCGTATTGTTCGAACCTGCGCCCGATGTCCAGAAGCGCGCGCAAAAATCCATCGAAACGGATCTGAAAAAGGGCGTCGAGCTGGGCAAACTCGACCGGGAGGCCGAACGGGCGGTCCATGCGCGGTTGAAATACACGCAAATGCTCGGCGATTGTGAGGGCGTTGAACTGGTCATCGAAGCCGTGCCGGAGCGCCTTGAACTCAAGCAAGAGCTGTTCGCCAAGTGCGATGACCTCGTGTCACCCGATGCCGTGCTGGCGACCAATACCAGCTCGCTTTCCGTAACCGCGATTGCCGCGCCAACGCGATTTCCGCACCGGGTGGCCGGCTTGCATTTCTTTAATCCGCCCGCGCGGATGAAACTGGTTGAGGTAGTGAAGGCACACCAGACCGCCCCCGATGTCGTCGAGCGTTGTCTGGGTTTCGCGCGCGACATCGGCAAGGAACCGGTGCTCGTGCAAGATTCGCCCGGTTTCATCGTCAATCGGTGCGCCCGCCCGTTCTACGGCGAAGCCTTGCGCTGCCTTGGCGAAGGCGTCGCGGACGTGAAGACCATCGACGAAATCCTCAGGGCCGGCGGATTCAAGATGGGTCCGTTTGAACTCATGGATCTGATCGGAATCGATATCAACTTCACGGCGACGCGCTCGATCTGGGAAGCCTACTTCGAGGATCCGCGCTACCGTCCGCATCCGATTCAGAAAAAAATGCTCGATGCCGGATACCTCGGGCGCAAGAGTGGCCGCGGCTTCTACGAATACGCCGATGGCAAGTGACAGCGTCGATCTGACCGGCGAATTCTATCCCATCGAACGACTGCTGGTCTGCGGACCGCTGACCGATGCCCTTGCGATCGGCGCCCGCGCGCGCGCGGCGGGACACCAGGTGAGTCTGCTGATTCCTGACGAAGAGGTCGAGCAGGCGCCGCAGAACTTCCCGGTGCTGAATTCCGAGTCGGTTATTGGCGAGGACGATTTCGATCTCGCCATCGAACTACATTGCACGGATCTCGGAGCCAAGGCCGAAACCCTGCTCTATCTCGAAGACGTTTTCAATGAGCAGGTGCCGATCCTGACGCTGACCATGGCGATCTCTACGGGCGAGTTGGTCCGCGAGATGCTCATGCCCGAACGTGTGATCGGCGTCTCCATGCTTCCGCCGTTCGCGGAGACCAAGGTCGCCGAATTGATGACGGCGCCGGACACGACGCGTGAAGCGCTCCACACGGCACGCCGGTTCTGCGAGAGCCTCGGTATGACCGCCGTGCACGTGGAAGATGCGCCCGCGGGAGTGCTCGTCCGCGCCGTCTGTTGCCTCGTCAACGAGGCCGCGTTGGCGCTGCAAGAGCGCATCGCCACCGCCGCCGAAATCGACTCCGCGATGAAACTCGGTGTGAACTATCCCGCCGGGCCGCTCGCCTGGGGCGATCAAATCGGCCTCGACCGCGTGGTCGCCGTGATGGATGGTTTGTTCGCGGAATTCAAAGAGGAGCGCTACCGCCCCGTGCCACTCCTGAAACGACAAGTTCGCGCCGGGCGCACCGGTGTGCTCGTCGGACAGGGCTTTCACACCTACCGCTGATTCCGGTTTTTTGTCTGCTCTAACCCTTCCTCCCATGCCAAAATTCCCGCATTCACGACTGATCGCCCGGCTCTGCTTGGCGGCGCTGGTCTCGCTGCTCGCGTCCGGTTGCATCGTCGCCGAGAAGAAAGAGTATCGTTTCAAGGTGAGCGCCGATGGCAGCGGTACGGGCTCGATTCGCTTCATCAATCTGCTGTCGAGCGATGACGATGACAAGGACGTCTCGTTCAAGGACTTTGCCGAACTCGTGACGGACTACGTCGAAGGCACGAAGTGGGAAGACGAGAACGCTGCGTTTCGCGTCACCGAGAAAAAACTCTACGAGGAAGGCGGCGTGCTGGTCGGCGAAATCAAGTTCACCTTCTCCTCGTGGGACAGCGCCGGTTTCATGCGCGCGGCCAACTGTGACTGCTGCCCGGTACTTTATTATCTCGACACCGGCTCGGAAACTTTCGAGTCCTCAAACGGCAACTACCTCGGGGAGAGCGGCAAGCTGCCGTTGATCTCGTTCGACGGCAAAGCCACGGAGTTCAGCGTCGCGACCGTGATGTCCAACAGCATCGATGACACGCACCCGTTGCTGCCGCATTATCACAGCTGGAAGAAGTAATCGTTACGAACCCTCCAGTTCGGTACCCGGCGGAACCGGAGGCGCGCGGAACCTCAACACCGCGACCCGCGGCAGGCGATATCCAACCATGAACACCAAGAATCCGATCACCATTTTCGCCGCGCTCGTTCTGACTTTAGTGTCCGCCGCGCAGGCGCAGCAATCGGCCAGCTTCAAGCACCGCCCCTATGTTCCGAAGATCGCCACGTTTCTCCAGATCGGAGGCTGTGGACCGTCCGGCGTGAGCTGGGACGGCAAAGACGTCTATTTTACCGCCAACATGTCCGGCGAGCCGCAGGTTTACCGTGTCAATGAGGCCGGTTGGCCGATGCAGCTGACCACGTTTACCGATGGCGTGAGTGGCTTCTCGCTGTCGTGGGCGGGCGATCAGGCGATCACGACCGCGGCGGTCGGCGGCAATGAGAACTCGCAACTGTTCTGGATGGATCCGCAATCCGGACGACAGCAGCAGCTCATCGACATGCCCAACGTTCAGTTCGGCAACGTCGCGTGGGCGCATGATGACCAGTCCTTCTTCTTCCGCTCCAACGAGGAGAATCTGAAGGACTTCTTCATCTACCGGTTCGAGATGGCGACGGGTAACTACGCCAAGGTCTTTGGCGACACGAACGGCGTGCGCGGCAATCTGGCGATCAACGACCTGTCCGAGGATGATTCGAGGATCATCGTCGCGCGCTACACATCCAATGTCAACAACGATCTCTTTCTCGTTGACCTCAAGACCGGCCGTCACGAGCAGTTGAACAACGATTCGGGCGATGTAGTTTACGGCAGCATCGAGCTGATGCCTGACGGACAGACAATCTGGCTGACCTGCAATGATAATCCCAGCGGCATGTCCAAGATCGCAACCTTGGACTTGACCACCAGGAAACTCGAATACGTCAACGATGGCTGGTTCGACACCAAGTGGGAAGTCGAAGGCTGCGGTTTCTCCCGCGACAAACGGATTCAGTTCGCGGAAGTGAACGAAGATGGCTACGCGCGGATGTACATGCGTGACTTCACGACGAAGCAGCCGCTGCCCAATCCGCCCCTCGACGGTCTGCTCGGCGCGGGCGGCTCCGACAAGCACGGCAACATCTACGTCTCCTTTTCGGGCCCCACTCGCGCACCCGATGTCTGGAAGTGGAACCCGACGACCAAAGAGCTCAAACAGCTTACGTTCTCGATCTATGCCGGGATTGATCGCAGCATGTTCATCGAACCCCGGCTCGTCCGCTTCGAGAGTTTCGACAAGTTGCAGATTCCCGCCTTCCTCTATCTGCCGCCGAGCTGGAAGCAAGGTCAACCTGTCCCGTTCGTGATCGACGCGCACGGCGGCCCCGAGGGTCAGGCGCGCCCCGGCTTCATCCGCAACTATCAGTATCTGATGTTGAACGGCTACGGTGTGCTGGCGGTCAATCCGCGCGGCTCGTCGGGTTATGGCCGCGACTTCATGGCCCTCGACAATTACAAGAAGCGCAAGGATTCGCTGAAAGATTACAAGGCTGCGGCCGATTGGTTGGTCAAGCTGGGCTATTCCGCGCCGGGCATGATGGCCATTCGCGGCGGCTCCTATGGCGGCTATGTTTCACTCGGGATGATCACCGAATACCCGACGCTGTTCTCCGCCGCCGTCTGTGATGTCGGGATTGCGAATTTCGTGACCTTCCTCACCAACACCGCGTCCTATCGCCGTGCGCTGCGCGAAGCCGAATATGGCCCGCTGTCGGACTCGACTTTCCTCGCGACGATCTCGCCGATCCACAAAGCCGGCGACGTCAAGACGCCGCTGCTACTGATCCACGGCGCCAACGATCCGCGCGTCCCCATCGGCGAAGCCCGCCAAATGTGCGCGGCCATCAGCGCCAATGGCGGCATCGTCGATACGCTGATCTTCGCCGACGAAGGCCACGGCTCCGCCAAGAAAGAGAACACGATCCAGACCTACGAAAAGCAGATCGAATTCTTCGACGCCTACCTCAAGCCAAAGACGGTCAAGGTGAAGGAATAGATGAAGCCCGAACCCGTCTTTACCGATTACCTTGCAATTGTTGACGAATCTGGCCAACCACGCATTACTTTGGATGCTTCACGTGGCCACCCCACTATTGGGTTGCGCAATCAAACAGGTGCGGGCATATTGATTGGTTTAGATGAAGTGTCTTCGCAACCTTATGTCAGCGCAAGTGACAAGCAGGGCAGAGTGCGCTTAAGCTTCTCCGTCGAGAACGATAGCGACTCGGCTGAGCTCTTGGTGGACGGCACTGTCACTCCTACTGCAACTGCGGATTCAATGTCGACTCGCCATATCTCTGTCCGCGATTCGGCAGAGAATCCTCGCATAGTCCTTGAATCTGAGCCGCAGCCTTGCATAAGTCTACTGAATTCAAATGGAGCAGGAGTGATCGTTGGATTCGAGGGCGTGGACTCTCAACCTTCAATCGGTGTCGTCGATAAGCGAGGTAATTCACGGTTCATGCTATCATTCAGCCAAGAGGACGAGTCGATTTCGATGAGTCTGCTGGGTACTGGGAAGAGGGGAGCTGTGCATTTCACGACAAGTGACGCTTCTGGCCAGCCGGCCATCATGATTTCGAGTCCTAAGGGCAACATGGGAGTTATGATCCGTTCTGATAAGGCAGGATTTCAAATCGTATTGTGTGATTCCGATGGTCATCCCCGAGCGTCCATTGGTGTTCACGAAACCGGAGTACGCGCAGCCACATACGACTTGAATGGTAAGGCAACTTGGGCGTCGGACCGCGATTGCCAACCGACCGACGCGTAGATATGCCTGAAGTTTACCTCTGCGATATGACGCGCACGCCGGTCGGACGGCACAACGGAATCCTCAAATCCGTGCGGCCCGACGACATGGCGGCGCTGGTACTGAAGAGACTGGTCGAGCGCAATTCCCTCGATCCCGAACGAATCGACGAAGTCTATCTCGGCTGCGCGAATCAGGCGGGCGAAGACAATCGCAACGTCGCGCGCATGGCCGTGCTGCTCGCCGGGCTGCCGCACAGCGTCCCCGCCGTCACGATCAACCGCCTGTGCGCGTCCGGCATGGAGGCGATTGCCTGCGGCTTTCGCGCGATCAAGAGCGGCGAGAATCACTGTGTACTCGCCGGCGGCGTCGAGTCCATGACGCGCGCACCGTTCTCGGTACCGAAACTCGAAAACGCCTTTCAATTCGGCAATCTCACGGCCTACGACACTACGCTGGGCTGGAGATACCCGAATGCCAGAATGAAAGAGCTGTTCCCGCTGGAGTCTATGGGCGAGACCGCCGAAAATGTCGCACAGAAGTGGAATATCTCCCGTGATAAGCAGGATCAGTTCGCGCTCGAGTCGCACGAAAAAGCCGTCGCGGCACAACGGGCCGGCTTTTTCAACGCCGAGATCATCCCCGTCGAAATTCCGGGCAAAAAAGGCGAGCTGACCGTGCTCGACAAAGACGAGCAGCCGCGCTCCGATACATCACTGGCACAACTGGCCGCGCTGCGACCGGCCTTTCGCAAGGACGGCACGGTCACCGCCGGTAACTCGTCATCGCTGAACGACGGCGCGGCCGCCTGCCTGCTGGCCTCCGATCAGTTCGTCCGCGAGCACAACCTCAAGCCGCTCTGCAAGATGCTCGGCACCGCCTCGGCCGGGGTCGATCCGCGCTACATGGGCGTCGGCCCCGTCCCGGCCGTCGAGAAGTTGCTCGCCCGCACAGGCCGCAGTAAATTCGAGATCGGTCTGTGGGAACTCAACGAAGCCTTCGCCGCGCAAATGCTCGCCGTGATCGCCGAACTCGATCCCGTCATCGACCGCGTCAACCCGCATGGCGGCGCGATCGCTATCGGCCATCCGCTGGGCATGTCGGGAACTCGACTGGCCGGAACCCTGGCCTTCTCCATGCGCCGTTACGATACCCGATACGGCATCGCCGGCCTCTGCGTCGGCGTCGGTCAGGGCCAAGCCATCCTGCTCGAACTCCCCTAACCGCGGCCCGGAGCGCCGCATTCGGTCCCCTCGATACAATTCACGCTATCGTTTCGCACATCCATAGCCATGAATGTTTCTACGGCGCGCACCGCCGACCTGAAAGACCTGCTTGAGCTGGTTGCCGAGTATCAGGAACTTGACGAGACCATCGACAAAGTTGACGTCGCTCAAAATGAACGGTACCTGAGCGAAATTCTGGCCAACGAGAGACTGGGCACCATCTTCCTCGGCCGCACCTCCAGCGGTCAACCGGTGGGTTTCATTTCGATCTTTCTTACCCCGTCAACACTGCACGCGGAACAGTTTCCGCGGATTCAGGACCTGTTTGTCTCCGTGCCGCACCGCGAAAATGGCTTCGGCCGCCAACTGTTCGATCATGCGTTGCGTTGGGCGAGAAAACGGAAGCACCGGCGAATCGTCTGGTTCATCAAGAACATGGACGTCACGGCACAGTACTTGTTCGATCCGTACGATACGAAGAGCGCGGGCTGGGTGGGATACACGCTCGATCTCAATTGAACGAAAGCGCGCGCGACATTCCTCGTTTGTCCCGGCAGCGACGCAAGCGCCGGAGGCAGTGCTCATGAAGACCATCTTGCTGATTGGCGGCTACGGCGGCGCCGGCTCCGCGCTCGCGCGAATGATCCTGCGCGAGACCGACGCCCGCGTGATTATCGCCGGGCGAAATCTGGATAAAGCTAACGACTTCGCCAGCCGGCTGAATCGCGACTTCCCCGGCGAACGCGTACACGGCGTCTATGTGGACGCCGCCGATATTGAAAGCGCGTCGCATGTGATCACGAAAGCCGAGCTGGTCCTGATCGCCTCCGCCAGCGCGAAACATGTTGACGAGATCGCGGAAATCTGTCTCGATGCCGGGGTCGATTACCTCGACATTCACTTCGGCCCGAACGTGTACCCCGCGCTGGCGCCGCTGGCCAGGCAAATCGAAGCTGCGGGCCGCTTGTTCATCACGCAGGCCGGATTCCATCCGGGCTTGCCCGCGGCGCTGATCCGTTATCTCGCCCCGCGCTTTGACCGGTTGAATTCCGTTTCCATCGGTCTCCTTGTGCATGCCAGGATCGAGACGCTCGACTCCGCGCGCGAATTCGTCGAGGAACTCGCCGACTACCACGCCGAAATCTGCCGCGCGGGGCAGTGGCGCAAATCCGGCTACCGCGACACCGCCAAATTCGATTTTGGTCCACGCTTCGGTGTGAGGACCTGCTACGCAATGTTCCTCGACGAACTGAAACCGTTGCCGCAAATGCTCGGAATCCGTGACCTCGCGATGTATGTCGCGGGGTTCGATCCGGTTACAGATTACCTCGTCTTTCCCTTGGTGGCCATGTTCGGAAAGTCCCGCTCGGACCTCGTGCGCGACCGGCTCGCGAAGCTGTTCATCTGGAGTTCGACCAAGTTCTTCAAGCCGCCCGAGACCATTCAAATGATCGTCGAGGTCAAGGGATTGAAAAACGAACAGCCGCTTTCCGTGAGCATGGTTGCCGAAAGTGATGACGGCTACCTGATTACTGCGGCGCCCGTCGTCGCCTGTTTGAAACAATACCTCGACGGTTCGCTCAAACCGAACTCAGGTCTGCAGATGATGGGACATATCGTCGAGCCGAACCGATTTGTGAACGACCTGCAATCCATGAATGTACGGTTGACTACGGAGGTGAGTGTCGCGTGAAGCTGCCCGTACTGAAACTCGCCGTTGTTGTCGCGACGCTGGCGCTGATCTATCTGGCGCTGGCCGCCGCCTCACCCAAGCCGCTCGATGGAAAACATTGCGGCCGAACCGTAATCGGCTCGACCGCGGAGCGGACTCCAGTGCACACGCTTGACGGCGTTCATGAATCAGGAGAGATTCACCTGCCGATTCCCGACGGTCCGGGCGGAGTCGCCACGTCATCAATTCAGATCAGCGGCGAGACCGAAGTCACGGATCTCAACGTGCGCGTGACCATCACGCACCCCTGGGTGCGCGACTTGCACATTACGCTGATCGCCCCCAATGACTCCGCCTCCGAAATTCTCCTGCTGCGTCGCTTTCCCGGTGATTCCGTGGAGAATCTGACCGATTGCTGGTTCGATGATGAAGCCGATCTTGGCATCTATGAAGGCGCGCCGCCGTTCACCGGTTCGTTTCGTCCGCTGCAACGTCTGGACTCGCTTGACGGCATCGACCCGAACGGAACCTGGACACTGCGCGTAGAAGATGAATTCGCCGACGACACCGGCTTCATCGAGCACTGGGCCATCGAAATCAACCGGGCGGTTCCGCTGAGCGGTCGCGTGGTGAATCGCGTAACTCGCTCACCGCTCTCGCTGGTCAAGGTCAAGCTGATCGACTCCGAAGACTCGACCACCACCAGCTCGCAGGGCCGCTACGAATTCGCGGACATCGCTCCCGGCCTGTACACACTCCAGTTCACAAAGGCCACCTACGACACTGTGCTGGTGAGCGGAGTCGAGATCGTTGAGGGCGGTTTCACAGTCATAGACACCAGCCTCGTTTCGCTGATCAACAGCGTCGACTACGCCAGTGACGACCCGCCAGTGACGATTCCGGACACGACGTCGAGCGGCGTTACGATGAGCCTGTTCGTGAATGACGACTTCTCGGTCAGCGACGTGGATGTGACGATCAATCTCGAGCATCCTCGGGTGTATGACCTGATCGTGCAGATCATTGATCCGGAAGCGACGGCGGTCGATCTAGTGAACTTCCCCCAAGTGCGCACGGACGCTAATCTGACGGAGACGACGCTGGACGACGAGGCCGAGCTGTCGATCAATGACGGAACCGGACCGTTTACCGGAAGATTTCGCCCGCACGGAACGCTCTCAGCGATTGACGGTCATACCACGCGTGGTGAGTGGCAGCTGCTGGCGGCGGATTTCTTTCTGAATACCGAAGGTCGGATTGTCAGCTTCGCGCTACACATCACCGTCCCCATGTCCGCGGATGATCCTCGACCCGCGCGTCCGGACGATTTCGAGCTGTTGACTAACTACCCCAATCCGTTCAATAGCTCGACCGAATTCCGATTCTCGCTCGACGCTCCGCAATACGTGACGCTTACGCTCTTCGATATCACCGGACGACAGGTCAGCGTACTACTGAATGCGCGCGCCGACGCAGGCGTACATCATGTCTATCTCGCCGCCGGAAACCTGCCCAGCGGCATCTACTTCGCGCGCCTGCAATCGCCCGGCCAGACCCTGACCCGCAAAATCGCGCTGGTCAAATAGCCTTCTTCATTACGAGATTTCTGTTCCTTCATATTCCCCCCCTCTCAGGAGAAGTTCAGATGAAACGGTTTCTTACCGCGGTCCTTTTGACGAGTTGCCTTGCTGCCGCGGTCGCTCTCGCCGGCGGCCCAACCGCCAAACTCCCCTTCAGCCCCGCGAGCAAAGCGGATGTCAGCGCCGATCCGCCCGCCCTTCCGCTGGCCGGTGATCTGCCCGGACGCAGCGGCTCGCGCAGCCTTGATGATGTGGTCTATAGCGAAGATTTCGAATCGATCGTGAGCGGCGATCTTCCCAGCGGCTGGCGCCGAATCGACCAGGATGGTGGCTTCTGCAACCAGTGGAATCGCAATTCCCTGTTCGAAGTCTTTAACTATGGTCGCGAAAACGCCCGCAGCGGAACGCGCATCGCCATGGTTCACTACAATGACGGCGGCCTGCCCAACAACGACTGGCTCATCCTGCCGCAAATCACCGCCGGCGCCGGACTGAATCTGCACTATTACGCCGCCTCGCAGGACCCTGCGTTTCTCGAATCCTACGAAATCCGCGTCTCCACGACCGGATTCGCGCCCGAGGACTTCACCACGGTGATTGAAACCGTCAACGATGCGCCGGTGCAGTGGACTCGACACATAGTTGACCTCGCCGCCTTCGCCGATCAGTCGATCTATATCGCGCTCCATTGCACGTCGTCTAATCGATTCGTGCTCAAGTTCGATGACTTCGAAATCAACACCGATGCCATCGGACCCACCGGATCGTTCGCCGGTGTGATCCGCTGGGCCGTGGATGAAACCCACTTTCGGCCGATCACCGATGCCGATGTGGCCGTCACCGTTGACGGACTCGGATACCAGACCATTTGCCTCGATGATGGCTCGTACCGGTTCAACTTCATTCCCGCCGGAGTTCACAGTATCAGCATCAATGCCGGCGTTCACTATGAACTTGGGACCCTGGCGAACATCAATGTCAATGTCGGTGCGGTGACGGATTCGGCGAACTTGGTTCTGCAACGACAAGACACGCTGACGCGGACCTATCCTGCCCTGGGCCTCCCCCGGGCTGTGCTGGACTTCGACACCACCTCGTGGCCGATCAGCTTCCCGCTGAACTTCACCGTCCTCGATCTGAACGTCAGGGTCAACATCGAGCACTCGTGGATTGGAGATCTCGACGTCTGGCTGCGTGCGCCCGACGGCCGCACCGTCCAGCTGTACCAGCACAACCTGAATATCTGGGGTGACAATATCGAAGACGTGATGTTCGATGACGAAGCCACGGACTACATCTTCTTCACGTCGCCGCCCTATTCCGGCACGCTGCGCCCTGCAAACCCGTTAAACATCTTTGACTCCGCTCCCGCCGAAGGCAGCTGGACTCTGCTGGTTTACGATAACCATGCCGAAGACATCGGCAGCATCGTCAGCTGGGCGGTCCAGGTTATTGCGGTGCCCGGTGATGACATTAACGGAGTCGATGACGATCCGACGGTTGCCCGCGGCTTCGATTTCGCCGGCAACTACCCGAATCCGTTCAACGCATCGACTGACTTCGCCTTTGAGCTTGCCAACCCAGGCAACATCGCCCTGCGAATCTACAACCTCGCCGGGCAACAGGTTGCAACGTTGGTGGACGGTGCCATGGCCGCCGGCGCTCATATCGTTCATTTTGACGCGAGCGAGTTGACTTCCGGCCTCTATTTCGCGCAACTGAGTGCCAACGGAACCACCGTCACGCGCAAGGTTGTCCTGCTGAAGTAAGCGCCCCGGCGCGATGTGCGATGTCGCCCCCTTCGTTTCCGGACGAAGGGGGCTTCGCATTCCTCCCGGACGGTCCGCCGCATTTGCGGCACCGGAGTTGCAACATTCCCCAAAATTCGACACCTTTTCCCCAGCGCGCCTGACCCGGTCGGCGAGCCTATCAATCAACACCAACTTGCAGGAATACTCACTATGGTCTTAGGTTTCTTCGGTCTGGGCCGTATGGGCGGAAATATGGTGGAGCGCCTGCTCCGCGGCGGACATTCCATCATCGCCGGAAATCGCAGCCCCGGTCCCGTCGCGGACGCCGTTCGCCAGGGCGCCGTCGGGGCCGCAACCCTCCACGACGTCGTCCGGAATATGCCCGGCGGACGCAAAGCCGTGTGGGTAATGTTGCCGGCCGGAAACGTCACCGAGAGCGCCCTCGTCGAACTCATGGACCTGCTCAAACCCGGTGACATCGTGATCGATGGCGGCAACGCCAACTACAAGGATTCCATCCGGCGCGGCGAGCTGCTCAAGACCAAAGCACTCCATTTCATGGATGCCGGAACGTCCGGCGGCATCTGGGGCTTGCAAGTCGGATATTGCCTGATGGTCGGCGGTGAACCAGAACCATTTGCTTATCTGGAACCCGCCCTGAAAACACTCGCTCCGGAAAACGGCTATCTGCATACCGGCGGAGTCGGCTCCGGACATTACACCAAGATGGTGCACAACGGCATTGAATACGGCATGATGCAGGCCTACGGCGAGGGCTTCGAGATTCTCAAGAGCTCGCCCTTCAATCTGGATCTCGCGCGCATCTCCAAGCTCTGGGAACAGGGCAGCGTCGTGCGCTCTTGGCTGCTCGAACTGACGACTCGCGCACTGGAAAAGGATCCCGAACTCGCTGCCGTAAAAGCCTACGTCGCGGACTCCGGCGAAGGCCGCTGGACGCTACAGGAAGCGATCGACCGCGACGTCCCCGCCTATGTGATCGCCGCCAGCCTGTTCGCGCGGTTTGCTTCGCGCCATGACAACGCCTACGGTCTGCGCTTGATTTCCGCGCTGCGCAACGAATTCGGCGGCCACGCCGTGAAAAAGGCATGACCAACACGGGCGACAACCCCTTCCGCGCCGGACTCCTGCAAGATCGGGCCGCCGATCCCTGCCTGATCGTGATCTTCGGCGCTACCGGAGACCTCGCGCAACGCAAGCTCTTTCCCGCGCTCATGAACCTTGCGCGCGGCGGTGAGCTGGCTCGCGAGACTGTGATGATCGCGGTGTCGCGCCGACCCCTCGACGCGAGCGTATTCCGCGCCACGGTCCTCGATTCCGCCGCAAAATTCGCCCCCGATTCCCCGCGCGATCCCGATTTCCTCGAGCGCTTCGCCCACCGCCTGTTCGTCCACAGCGAGGAACTGTCCGGCACGAATCCGTTTGTCACGCTGCCCGATAAGCTGAAGCAGATCGCGGCGGCACACAACACCCGCGACAATATCCTCTTTTACCTCTCCGTTCCGCCCTCGACTTATGAGCCGCTGGTGCTCAAACTCGGAGCGTCGGGACTCGCGCGTTCAGCCGAAAACGGTTGGACCCGCATCATCGTCGAAAAACCCTTCGGGCGCGATCTCCAAACCGCCCGCCGCCTGAATACCACCCTCGCCGAAGCCTTCGACGAGCAGCAGATCTATCGCATCGATCACTATCTTGGCAAAGAGACCGTCCAGAACATTCTCGTCCTGCGGCTCGCGAATGCACTGTTCGAGCCGCTCTGGAACTACCGCTACATCGACCACGTCCAGATCACCGCGGCCGAAGCACTCGGCGTCGAGGATCGCGCCGCGTATTACGAAGAGTCCGGCGCGCTGCGCGACATGATCCAAAATCACTTGTTGCAGATTCTGGCCATGGTGGCGATGGAGCCGCCCGCCACGCTCACTCCGGAGGCCATTCGCGACGAAAAGAACAAAGCGCTCGCCGCGATTCGACCGTTGACCGCCGACGATGTGCGCAAGTCCGTCGTGCGCGCGCAGTATGCCGCCGGTGCCGTGAGTGGTCGCGCCGTCCCCGAATATCTTGCGGAGCAGGGCGTGAATCCGCAATCGCGCACGGAAACCTTTACCGCGCTGCGCCTGTGGATCGACAACTGGCGCTGGAAGGGCGTCCCATTCTATCTGCGCACGGGTAAGCGCATGCCGAAACGCTCGACCGAGGTCGCCATACAGTTCCGCGATGTCCCGCATATGGTGTTCGACGACTCGCCGCTGAATCAAGTCGAGCGCAACACGCTGGCCATCCGCATTCAACCCAATGAAGGAATCAGTCTGAAGTTCAACGCGAAACTGCCCGGGCATGCGCTGCACTTGCGCGGCGTGGACATGGAGTTTCGTTACGGAACGTCGTTCGGCGGTCGAATCTCCGATGCCTATGAGCGGTTGCTGCTCGACGGCATGCTCGGCGATCCCACGCTCTACGCCCGGCGCGATGCGGTCGAAGCGGGGTGGAGCTTCGCCTCACCGATCCTCAAGCACTGGGAACAGGACATCGCTTCTGAGCTGCCACAGTACCCCGCGGGCAGTTGGGGACCGGCCGAAGCCGATATTCTCTTGGCACAAGATGGCCGCCGCTGGAGAAAGATCTGATGAGCGAGACCGGCCCAGCCGTTTACGCCCTCGCGGACCCCTGCGAAGTTGACGTCGCGGCCATCGAACGCGAACTCGAAACGCTCTGGCGCGATGCCGCGAAAGGCGGCGACACCGAGTCCGTCACCCGCGCCACCGCCTTCAATCTCGTGTACGTGGCGCCCGCCGCGGATGATAACGCCGGCAATCTGCTCGCCCGCCTGACACTCGCGCACCCCTCCCGCAGCATCCTCCTGCGTATGGGCGATCCCGCCGCGCCGCCCACGCAGACCGCCTGGGTTACGGCTTATTGCCACCAACCCGCGCCGAATGCGCCGCAGATTTGCAGCGAGTTCATCTCCCTCGAAGTCACCGGCTCGGGCCTGCACCATATCGCATCCACTTTGCTCTCGCTCATGCTGCCCGGCCTGCCGATCGTGCTGATCTGGGATGCGGCCGTCGATTCCGCGCATCCCTTGCTCTTGCAGTTCGGCCATTCCGCGAACCGCGTCATCACCGACTTGATCAGGCCCGCAAGCTCCGCCGCCGCGCTGCGCGAATTCTTCTCCTTACGACAACTGCTCGGAAGGGATGCCGTATGTTCGGACCTGTGCTGGACCCGATTACAGCCGCGTCGCGTCGCGTTCGTGAGATGGTATGAGAGCACGTCGCGGCCGCCGATTCGCGGACTGCGATTGCCCGCCAGCGGCCTGAGCGCCGCCGATCTACTGTTCGCCTGCTGGATCGAGACCACGCTGCATCACCACGGCGGCAGTCCCGTCTGCGAGATCGTCGCCGATGCCAACACAACCGAACTGTTGCTCGCCGACGGCCGAGTGCAGGCTGCGCCTGAGGCTCAAGTCGAGCGGGCAATGACCGATCTCATCTCCGCCGAGCTCCGAGTGTGGGGACGCGATCCCGTCATGGAATCCACCCTGAACCTCGCCCGCGCGCGACTCGAGCGACGGGCATGACCGCGGATTCTCGACAAATCGTCTTCTGCGAAACCCCCGACGACGTGGCGGACGCCGCCGCCGATCTCATCTTCGAATCTCAGACCGAGGCCGTCGCCGAGCGTGGTGTATTTCGCGTCGCACTCTCCGGCGGCACGACTCCGGGTCTGCTGTTCGCGCGGCTCACCACCGAGGAATGGCGCGATGAGATGGCCTGGGAAAACTGGGAAGTCTTCTGGAGCGACGAGCGCTGTGTGCCGCCCGACTCCCCCGACTCCAATTTCGCGATCGCCAAACGTCTGCTGCTGGACCGGATGCCCATCGGTGAAGTGTTCCGCATCCGCGGCGAGATCGACCCGCGTGAAGCCGCTGCCGAATACGCCCGCACGCTGCGCGCGCGGCTCGATCCCGGTCCTCCCGTGTTCGACGTGATTCTGCTCGGCATGGGAGCCGACGGCCACACCGCTTCGCTATTTCCCGGCCAGCCCGCCTTGGAATCCGCGAGCCTCATCGAAGCCGTCGAGGTCGATCAGCCGGTGCGTCACCGCATCACCTTCACGCTGAATCTGATCAACCGCGCCCGCCGCGTCATCTTCCTCGTCTGCGGCGAAGCAAAAGCGCAGCGCGTCCACGAGATCATTCACGAAAACCGTGTACAACTTCCCGCCGCGCGCGTGGATCCCGCACCCGGCGAGTGCCTGTGGCTCCTCGATCACGCCGCCGCCCGCAAGATCCGCTGAGCAAACCACCGCACACCCCGACACAAAAATCCCCGCGACGACTCGCGGGGATTTTGATGCGTCCAGCTCGCCGCACCGGCTACTGAATCATGAAATGCACCGATCCATAAGGCCGCACGACTGCGTTCAGACCGTCCGGCGGCGCAAAATACTTCGCACCGGCCTCGACCCGCACAAACGATATGTCGAGCTGCACCGCGCCGCCCATTTCCGGCGTCTCGAAGTACGGCAGGAACACACGCTCGATGATCGCGTTGTCCTCGCCGCGCTTGTTCGACTTCGTGAAGCTGTGGTTGCGGAACCAGCCCTCCAGCGACAACCGCGCGTCCTCCGAGTTGATCGGCGCGATCCGCACCGCGACCGTCTGATAAATCTGCTGCGCGCGAATCAGGCCCGTCCGCGTCCCGTTTGCGCCCAGCGTCGAGTCCGTGTATTCCCAGGCGAAGTTCGGCAACTGATAATCGCCCGCGCTGATCGTCAATTGCGCGAAGTCGCTGAGCCGCGCGTTCAAGCCAAGTTCGATGTCGCCGCCGCCGCTATGCTCCCAACGGAACCGCAGCGGCTGCGCGGAACTGTAGAACCGGCCAACCACGGGTCCGGCCACCGTCACGTCGTAACCCGACTTGTTCGTGTTGATAAACCCCGCGAGCTTCAGCCATAAGCCCAGCTTCTTGCCCGCGCCGGTGGCGCTTAACTTGTCCAATCCGCCCTTAAACGTCAATTCGTACTGCGATAAATCCTGCGCCGACGGCTCCTCGTAATCCGCTTCGTCCCACGCGGCCCGCGCGCGATCCCAGAACGGATCATCGTCAAGATAGGCCCGCATGCCCACGAAGGCGAACAGCGAACGATCCCACGCCGGAATGTACATCGCCTCCATCGACGTCCCCAGAAATCGCGGCGACAGCGTGTCGCTCTTCCAGGGCGCCATGTCCGCCAGAAACCGCAACCCAATCCGCGAATCCACATCCTGCCGGCCGCTGATCCACGGATCCCACACTCCGAAATCCCACTCATTGCCCGCCCCCAACGTCAAGCGACCGCGCGAAACCTCGCGCAAGCCCGTGTGGTAGCTGCCGCCCACAAGCCCTAATCCCACACGATAAAACATGCCGCGCGGGCGCAGCAACAACTCGCTAGGTATATACACCGTGTCGCGAATCACGATCGGTTCCGCCGCGACTGTTACGACTTCCGGAACGCGGATCGTGTCGTGCAAATACACATAAAATGTGTCCACCCGCGGCGCATCGGGCGGCGGAAATCGGACCTTCGTCGAATCGAAATTCCAGGCTTGAATCGCCATCCCGCTCGGCGTAAATTTGAAATAGCCTTCCACATCCGTTCCCCGGTACCCGCGATACAACCGCTCGCTGATCCCGCCCAACAGCCCGTACCCCAACGCCTGGCCGCCGTTGCGCACCCGCGAAGTCGAATCGTACTTCGTAAAAAACGACTTCGATTCATGAATCTCCACGTTCGACGGCAGCTTGTAAGATCGCAGCAGCGAGTCCAGCCGCGGTTCAATCCGCTGGATCCGTACGACGCGGCCCGTCGGATAGAGCTGCATAAAATCGTTCTCATCAAACCCGTCATTCAACAGATCGGTAATCACGATGCGGTCGATGGCTTCCGAACCGAGCAGCAGTTCGTTGCGAATCAACCCGATCTCCCGCTGATCGCTGATCGTCTTCAGCGTGATCAGCTTGAACTCCAAATCGCCGGCCGCGTAGGTCGCATCCGTCGTCAGCGCAAGCACCGCCACGAACAGCATACCACCGACCCGAAACTCTCGCCAACGAGACCGGGCGAACTGCAAAACGGTAAGGCATAGATTCATCGCTTTGCTTCACCCTCCTCGACCGGACCGCCTTCCTGCAACCTGCGATAGTATTTCATTTTGTCCCAGTTACCTTTTGATCGATAGGCTTCTTCCAGCCGCTTGTAGGCCGCCTGCCGCTGCTCCGCGGAGAGCGGAAACTCCAGCGCGTGCGTTGCGTGCTCAATCGCCTGGTCCAGATCGTTCGCCGCGACGCGCGCAATCTCCAAATAGCCGACGCCCTGCCCGCTCCACGGAAACTTCGTGGCCTGCAAATAATAGCCCAGCGCGCCGCGCGTATCGCCGCCCTGCTCCGTCTCCTGCGCATACGCATACAACATCTTGCCGTAATTCTCACGCCATTCGTCGCTGGCATCGGGCGTCCCATCGATCAGTGACTTCATCCGCGCGAGCGCATCCGACTTCGACGATTGCCGGAATTCGAGTAGCGTCAGCCGGTAACTCAACTCGTTGCGCGCGGCCGGACTCCGCGACGCTTGAATGCCGCCCAGATACGCCTCCCGTGCGTCATTCCAACGCGATTCGGTCTCGGCCCGAAACGCCGCATCGCGATACTCCACCGTCGCAATCCCGCCCTCGTCCCACTGAATCCAATCGATCGTGCGCTGCAGCTCCGCGCGCTCGCTCGTATCCGCGGCATATTCTTGCGCCTGCCGGAACTGCTCCAGCGCGAGCCGGTCCTGATACGTCTTGATGTAGGCCTCGCCCAGATATGCGCGGTAACGGTTCGGAATCCGGGCCGAGTCCTCATTCACCAGAAAGTGAACCGAGATCGCCTGCCCGAACGCCATCACCGCCTTGTCATATTGACCCGCCCGCAGGGCCGCATAGCCGTAACTGAACCACAGCCGGTCCTCGCCCTGGCGCTCATTCAGGATCTCGCGATACAGCGCGAGCGACTTCGTCCAATCCTGCAAACGATCGTACGTCGCCACCAGCCAGAGCGGGATCTCCTGCATGTCGGGCTGAATCTTCTGGGCCTGCTCAAATTCACGCACGGCGCGCTTGAACGCCGCCTCGGCCCGCTTGCGCGTATCCTGTTCCCGCGACGAGGGTACCGTATCCCCGAGCGCCTGCCGGATCTGGCCGAACACTCCGCCCGGACGACGCAGCGTCGTGTCAATTCCAATCGCGCGCAACGAGTCCGCCTCCCGAATGAACGCTTCGCCGGCATTGAAATCATCCTTGCCGTTTTCAAACTGCCGACGCGCCTCGTCGAATCGCTTCTGGTCGCCGAACAGCTCCCGGGCCAACGAATCCGCCTGCTGGACGGTCGTCGAATCGACTCCCGCCGGGGCCGGAGCCTGCTTCTTTCCCGCCACCGCGGTTCCCGCGAGCAAGACCAGGGCCATCAGAATTGCGCAGCATCCTCCGTAGCACCGCGCGGCCGCGCGCGATTTCGCTTCCCTCACCCCGCGCAGAGTCTCCCGACCCCGCCGGAATCGATACTCGGATTTCGAATTTCGGATTTCAGATTTCATCGCGCCGCCCTCGATCCCAACGAAATGCCAATCGTGCTCATCCATTCCGTGAACACACGATAAAATTCATCCGTCCGCTCCGTCGTGGGCTTATCCCGCCGCGCCGCGATCGCGCTGATCACTCCACCCTCCCGCGTCACGTTGCCCATGCCAAATAACTGCGAGCGCGACTTGAAGTCGGAATCCGCCAGCAGAATTCCAATCCCACCGCGTGCCAGAAAGATCTTGAGCTGATGCTCCGCCTCGCTGAACTGCACGAAGATATCCCACCCGGAGTGACTCGTGATCCCGCGTAAATCGGAACTCCGAGTCTCCATATACGATTGCACGACCGGCGGAAACTCCGCGTGCTGACTGCGCAACCAGTTCAGCAAGCCGCTCAACTCGCCTTCGCCGATCACATCGTCGCCCGGCCCGCTCAAACCCGCGCTCGTCGCGGGACCGGTCGAATTGCCCGCGTTGCTCTGATACCGATCCCCCCGGGCCGCGCCCGGTGTCGGCGATGTCGAGACCGCGTCTCCGTGACTGAGTCCGGTTGCGGGTATGTCGCTGGCCGGTAGATTGAGATTCGGTCCCGTATAGGATGGCTGAGTCGCCATATCAAGATCCGCCGCGCCCGACCCGCGGTAGTTCGCCCCGCGTTGCGATACCGGAGCCGGCATCGCGGCCGGCGGCACTAACGGTCCTTCATTGCTCCGCATCGTCAGCATGTCCGGCAGCGGAGACGACACCGGTTCCATCCGCGTCGGCTCGCGATTCTCCGGCGGCGGCACTTCATACAGCGGAGACAGCAATCCAAACTCCGGCTGCTCCAGCGACGGCTCCGCCACCAGGATCTCCGACGGCTCCGCCTGAATCTCCGTCGGCGCGAAAATCGGCGCATGGGTGCTGGCCGAAGCAATCCCCGCTTGACTCAGCGGGATCGGCTTCGGCTTGGGTCGCTCCTGCTCGATGCGGATGAGTTCCTCGATCGGAATCAACAGCAACGGCAGCTTCACGTCCGCCAGTGACTTCGGCAGGTTCACCGTCGGGATCGTGAGCAGCATGATCGTCGTCAGCACCAACGATGCCCCGTGAATGCCGCGTTTGACCTGTTTGTCGCTCATGGAATTGCCGCCGGACTTCCCACGTCGGGTGTCAAGGCGATACTGATCGGAACGCCTTGCTTCCCCGCCGCCTGCATGAGTTGGATCGGACGGTCCCACACCGCGCCGCTGTCCGCCTTTAGAATCACCTTGCCCTGCGGCTTCGACGCGTGAAACTGCGACAACAGCGTGTCCGCCCGCGCAAACAACAGCGAGTCGAGCACCGTCGAATCGGCCAGCAACTGATCCTCGACCACCACCGCGCCCGAGCGCAGCACATGGAATATGATCTCGTCACCGACCTTCAAATCCGGCTGCCCTTCGCCGAAATTCGTCGGCAACTTGAGCGGCACCAGATCTTCAGGCACAATCACCAGCGAGATCACAAAAAACAAGAGCAAATTGAAGGCGAGATCAATGAGCGACGTCATCGACTCGTCGAACGGATCGCGAGTTCGTCTCATGGATTACCTGGCTCCGGTCAGCGTATCCCGAATCTCCGACAACCGCGTGTTCAACAGGTGTCGGCCGATGATGCCGAACAGCGCGACGATCAAGCCGCACACCGTCGTCACCATCGCTACGTACATCCCGCCCGCAATCGTCTGCATCGTCACGTTCTCCACCAGCGTCTGCTCACTGAACACCTGCACCAGACCCAGGACCGTGCCCAACAGGCCCGCGACCGGCGCCCCGCCGACCATGAGATCGAGAAACAAGAACCGATTCGCCAGGCTCTCCAACTCAAAATTGACCGCGGCCTGCAAATCGGACGTCTTTGTCAGCTCTTCCGTCTTATGCTGCAGAGTCGCGATGAATCCTTTGCGGTGAAACACGACCATGTAATAGACCGTGAGGCCGATGCCGCCGAACAGCAAGATGCCCTGGAAAAAATAGATCCAGACGTCCAGATTGCGGAACAACACCAGCACATTGCCGATGCGCTCGGACATCGTGACATAACGTGATCCCGTCGTGGGCGATGCGTAGGATAGTGAATGATAAACGACCGTCAAAATCAAGCTCAGCCCCGCAATGGCGAGCGATTCCCGGCGCGCAAGGAGTTTCAAACGTGGGCTCATTTCGGTGGTTTGGTGGTGAGTGACCCCTGAACAGTGCTATAGCTCGGAATATAGCCGCGACCCGTCATAATTGCAAGTGATTCCAAAACCTTGTATCTTATCACTGTGAATTTTCGCCCCGTTTCGCCGGTCCTAACCCGCGCCCGGCATGTTGCCGAGCGACAGCAAACACGGGACCACGCCGACAATTCGCCGCCCCAAACGCGATGCCAAGCTGCTCACCAACCGACCGTTTTGGTCTCGCCCGAACGAGTAGGGTGGTGAAAAATATGATATTCCGCTTGACTTTCTGAGTCAAATTGACTAAATTCCCCGTTTGTAATTGATGGCCTGCACCACTTCGCATAATCTCGTCATGAGCAAACGCGTTCTGCTCTTCACTTTCTCCCTGACCCTCCTTTTCGCACTGCTCGGCATCAACGGATGTTCAAACCGAGCCGCCCAGGCACAGAAACTCTTCGACAAGGGTGAGTATCAAAAGGTCATGGATAACTTCAGTGACCTCGAAATCGGACGCCGCGCCCGCGCCAAAGTCGCCGAAGAGCTGGTCAATGCCAAGAATTACTCCGAAGTACTTGCAAATTACCGAGATACACCAGCCGCCTTCAAAGCCAAAAACGAACTCGCCCGGCAGCTCTTTGACGCCGGACGATACCAGGCTGTGCTCGATTCTTTCCCCGGATCGCAGTTCGCGGCGTCGTCGCGCGACAAGCTCGTTGACTCCCTGATCACCGTCGCTGCCTTTGATACTTTGTTCAAGCGCTTCCCGGATGCGCCCCGTGCTACCGCGTACAAAGATTCGCTGTCAAAGGTCGATCTCGAGGCTGCCAAGAAGCTCAAAGGTAAGGCCAAGGAAGAGGCATTTGACCTGCTGCTGAAGAAGTGGCCCGGTACCGCATCCTACAAAGAGGCCAGCCGACTCCTGCAGGAGATCCGCAGCAAGGCCGGTAAGAAATAGGCTGCCGTCGCGGCTCCGCGGCTCTGATCGGACCGCCTGCCCGTTTGGCCCGCCCGATCCCCTTCGTTTTTTTTCTACAAACAATAGAAAGCAAGGCACACCGGAGACTCGCCCCGATGTCGCGCTGCGAGAATTCAGGCGGGTAGATCTTAGTGTACTCCAAGGAGGAGTAAATTTCCATGAAGCGCACGTTAAGTGTCGTCTCAGTTCTAGTGGTCATCGCCCTGATGGCGGGCGGCTGTGCGTCGCCGGAGCAGCGCGCGCAAAAGCTGTTTGATGCGGGTAAGTACGAGGAAATTATGGCCAAGTACTCGAACCTGCCGATCGCGGCTCAAGCGAAAGAGAAGGTCGCCGAAAAACTGCTGGCCGATGGCAAATTCGACGAAATCCTCGCCAACTACGCCGATACCAAGTTCGTCGGCGAAGCCAAGAATCGCATCGCGGCCAAGCTCGTGGCTGAGAAGAAGTACGACGAAGTGCTCGCCAAGTATGCCGACACGCCGGCGGCCAATGAGGCCCGTAATGCCCAAGCCCAGGGCCTCTACGATGCCAAAAAGGTCGATGAACTCGTCGCGAAGTATCCCAACACCCCGGCCGGTATGAAGGCTCGTAATGAGCTGGCCGCGGCTGAATGGGACAAAATCGCCAAACTGGCCAAAAAGGCCAAGATCGCAAAGGCCGAAGAATTCGTCAAGAACCCCAAGTTCGCGGGTACCGAGACGATGATGAAGGCCCAGGAAGAGCTGAATAAGCTCAAACCGGCGCCGAAGCCGGCCCCCGCGAAGCCGGTCAAGAAGTAATTCTGACTGACTCCTCGTTCATGAGCGGCGACTCGAAAGAGTCGCCGCTTGCGCTCCACGGCAAGCGGCCAAATCAGCCACTCTACTCACTATAGTTGGCTCGCCGACCGTCGCCGCCCTCTATCTCTATCGACGTGTCTCCCCGCCTTGCGCGCCGGCGAACTGCTCCCTATCTTGTGTGCAGTTACTGTCAACCCACCGCAAGGACCATCATGAACCGACCTCTGCTGCTGATCGGACTTCTGGAATCCGCGTTTCGGTCCATCTTTTCCTTGGTGCGCGAGACCGAGGCCGACTCCCAACCCTCCAACCCGGTCCCCAACCGCTGACCCCGACTACGCCGGAGCACTCCCCTTGCGGGCAGGTCTAATGATCTGCCCGTTCTTGTTGTATCTCTGTTGACAGACCAAAAAAAATTCCTACTCTGCAAATCATAACTTGACTCGAATTAGAGAAATTTGTACATTTGGGCATCCAAATTCAGCCACCTAACCAAAGGAGATGCTATGTTCAGCTTTTTCAGATCATTCCGTTTCGCAGTCGTTGCGACCGCCATCGTCGCTGCGACCGTTTCCGCCCCCGCACAGGACAAGCAGCCCTCTCCCGAAGAGATGCAGAAGATGATGGAAGCCTGCAAGGAACTTGGGACCCCGGGTGCCGAGCATGCCGCACTCGCCAAAATGGTCGGGAATTGGGATTGCTCCTCCAAAATGTGGATGGATCCCGCGCAGCCCCCGATGGAGAGCAAGGGGAGCTGTATCGACAAAATGATTCTGGGTGGACGCGTGGTGCACAGCGAGTTCACCGGAGACATGATGGGCCAGCCGTACCACGGCATCGGCATGACCGGCTACGACAAGTTCCGCAAGCTCTATTGGATGAGTTGGAACGACGACTTCGGCACCGGGATCTCCACCGCGGAAGGAACCGGCAGCCCCGACGGCAAGACCATTACCATGCTGGGCAAGATGGACGATCCGATGATGAACCTCAAGGACAAGCCCGTCAAGTATGTCATGACCTTGATCGACGACAACAACCACAAGTTCGAGATGTACGACGCCGTCGGCACCCCGAAAGAATTCAAGGTGATGGAGATCCACTACAAGCGCAAGTAATCCGCGCGCTGCTGAGACGGCAAACGGGCGACCCGATCTGGGCCGCCCGTTTCTGTTATAGTCTGGCGCCGTGTCAACAATCGTCGGCTCGACGCCCGGCGGGTTGTCAGCTCCCCGCCCCTCTCGGCGAGTCGGCGCGGCCCTCACTTCCTGCCGCGCGCCCAACTCGTCGCTGGCCCCTGCACTCGAATCGGGCGTTTACGCCGCGCGCGGAATCCGCGTTCGCCACCACGAACCATAGAACGCCCCCGCAAATAACAGGTCGATGATCGAAAACGGCTTCCACAACCCGGGAATGTCCCCCGCGATCCAATAGCCGATCACCACGCTCGCAAACGCCAGCTTGAACAGAATCAGGTACGGAATCAAATTGCGGTTGCGTTGCAGGTCGCGCGCCACCGTCCAGAACATCGCCGCGAACACCAGCAGCAAAGCCGCCGGGAATTGCACATACCCGAAATGCTCCGGCGGCGTCTCGTGCATCACCGTGTACACCGTCCCGGGTACCGCCAGCAACAACAACCCGAGGATTCCGTCGTACACGAACGCCGCATAATAGAGCGCGGCGCAACCGGCCTCGGTAGCCATCTTCACCTCCCGTGATTGCTCGCGATCAGCCTACTCCCGCTCCGCCCCCGCGCGCAACGCGCGCTTGAAACTCGCCCGTCGCTGCTTCGTGAACTCATCGCCGTAAAGTCGCAGCGCCAACTGCTGGAATCCCTCGCGCAGGGCGCTCTCGCTCATCTTCAACGGCTTCACGTTGACATCGAATAACGTGCAACTACGCCAATCGTGCCGGTTGAGCAGCCGCCCCTCCTTCAACATCCGGTAAAACAGCGGGGTCCCCGGAAACGCCGTCTGCATCGTGATCTGCACCTCGTGCAGCCCCGTATCCCGCACGAATTCAAACACCCGTTCGAACACCGAATCGTCCTGACCGTCCAGGCCAATCACGAAACAACCGTTCACGCTGATCCCGCGCTCCTGGATCGCTTGCACGGCCTTGCGGTAGTGATTCCACTGCTTCATCTTCCAATTCGTCCGCAGTTCAAGCCCGTACAAGTCGCTCCGCGCCGGACTCTCCAGGCCGATCAGCACCTGCGCGCAGCCCGCGTCGCGCATCGCCTTGATCAAGTCGGGATCCTGCGCCAGCGAAATATCCGTCTCTACAAACCACTTGACATCCCGCCGCGCCAACTCCGGCAACAGCCCCCGCCAGTAGGCATGATTCACAATCGCGTTGTCGTCCGCGAATTCGATGAACGGATGCGGCCACAGCTCGCGGATCTTGTCGATCTCCGCCAACACCCGCTCCGCCGGCTTCTGCTTGTACTGACTCGTGAGTAGTGAGGAACTCCCGCAAAACTCGCAGCGGTGCGGACATCCGCGACTCGCCTGAACTGTCAGGCGGTTGTACTTCGAAATCTCGAGCAATTCATACGCAGGCAGCGGTGCTTCCGCCAGATCGAACTCCACGCGATCCGAACCGTAAAACGGCTGTAGGCGATGATGCTCCGCGTCTTCCAATACCTGCGGCCACCACGATTCGCCCTCGCCGATCACGACCGCGTCGGCATGCGCCGCGGCCTCCTCCGGCAAACTCGACGCATGCAGTCCGCCGAGGATCACCCGCGCGCCCCGCAGGCGAAAGCGATCCGCCAGCTCATACGCTTCGTGCATCTGCGCGCTGTAGCTCGAGATCGCCACCAGATCATACTCGCCCGGCAAGCCGCCGTCCGGGTATTGCGCGTTCAAATCGCCGACTTCGATGTACGCAATACGATGCGCGGGCGGGGTCATCCCCGCCAGCGTCAACAGACCGAGGCTCGGCAGCGACGCGATCACCTCGCTGCGCTCCACGAAGCCCGGCAGCGTCAGCCCGAGGCGCAGCAGTTCCGCATCCATCACGCGAATCCCGCTCATGGCAATCAGTGCAATCTTCATCCCCGCAAATCCTCTAAGATAAAGCTGGATATCGCCATCAACAGACTGAGCACCGGAATCGCGAATAAGTGCCGAAACGGCTTCCGCCACGCCGACAAAAAGCACACTGCGGGCATCGTGGCCGCGCCGACAACGAACAGAATCGAACTCCAGTTCGAGGCGGGTTCGATCGCAAAGGCCTGCAGCGTGAACGCATAGGCCAGATTGATAAAACCCAAGCCAAAGAACGCAACATGGCCCAGACGTATCATTCGTCTGGGCCACGTGCTATATCCGCCTAACCACTGGTCGCGATGGAAGATCAGACCGATTATCAAACCTGTCAGGAATCCGCCGAATATCCCAATCCAACCGGCATAGAGATTTGCGATTCCCACCGCCGCCGCCCTTCAATTGACGGGAAGTGCGTAACCGATAACCACGTTGCAGCGCAACTCCATTCCCGTTGGTGCGAATATAAGCATCCATAGCCCCAGAGTCAACTTGAATGGCCCTTGTGAAGCACGATTCCCGATTCTCGCCAAGGCACCCGTCCCCGGGTGCCCGGAATCGGAGAGTCTCCGCCGGCGGGGCAAGGGCACCCCGCTCTTCGTCGGGTCTCCCCCCACATCCAGTGGGGGGTCGGGGGGGAACCCTTCCGCCGAGGCGCCCGTCCCCGGGTGTCCGGAATCGGAGAGTCTCGCCCGGCGGGGCAAGGGCACCCCGCTCTTCGTCCGGTCTTCCCCCACATCCAGTGGGGGGCCGGGGGGGAACTCGTCCGCCGAATCACCCGTCCCCGGGCGCCCGGAATCGGAAAGTCATCCTCGATCCTTGGCGTCACATGTCTCCATGTGACCCTTCCGAAAGAATCGCGACTGCGCGTGCGCTTCGTCGATCAAGCAATCGGCCTCCCGTTGCGGCACTCGAAGGCAAGTGCCGCCAGGCAGAATTCGAGTCTTTCTAATCACACGTTCTACGATTGAAACTCCGAGTTTTCACCAAGTTAGGGATTTGTTTGGTCAAAAATGTATTTGCACTGACCCCCTAAAATCAGCGTTTATCACTCATTACTCATCGTTTTGTCAAGTTTGCCGAACCTTCTTGTTTTTCGGGGCGAAACTGCGTACATTCCGGTTTGTGATCTCGTCAGGCAGCCTCGATCTACATCCCGTCGCCCGCATCGATCTCGATGCTCTGCGCATCAACACCCAGCTGCTGCTTGAGCGCGTTTCACCGCGCGGACTGCTCGCGGTGGTCAAATGGAACGGCTATGGGCACGGCCTCGTGCCGTGCGCACGCGTGCTCGCCGCCGCCGGGGTTACCGCCTTCGGTGTCAGCTCGCCCGACGAAGGAGTCGAACTCCGCAAAGCCGGAATCCCGCAGCCGATTCTCGTCATGACCGACTGGGTCGGCAAACCCGTTAAGCTCTTTCTCGATTATAATCTCGAAGCCGCCGCCACGAGCTGGTACAAAGTCGAATACTTGGCCGCGGTCGCACGAAACCGGGGAATGCGAATCCCCACGCACGTGAAGTTCGATACCGGCCTCGGTCGTGTCGGCATTCCCGAGCACGACGCGGACTGGGCGTTGCCGAGAATCGCCGCGATGCGTGAGCTCAACGTCTGCGCGATCTACTCGCATCTCGGCTACAGCGGTCCGCAGGATGAGCGGAAGGGACGCGCGCAAATCGCCGTCTTCAATCGTATCGTCGCCCGCGCCGCGAAGCTCGGAATACAGCCGCGCTGGATTCACCTCGCGAATTCCGCCGCCGCGCTGGCGATTCCGGATGTTCCCGGAAATCTCGTGCGCACCGGCATCGCGCTCTATGGTCAACCGACAACCTCGGAAGTTAGCGACGCGTTGCCGCTGCAACCCGTGATGACTCTCGCGGGTCGCATCCGCCGCGTGCAACGCGTCAAGCGTGGACATGGATTTCCCACCGCTTTAATCTGGCGCGCGCCGGCCGATGGTTGGGGTGCGGAGGTCGCGCTCGGATTCGGCGTCAGCTATCCGCGTTCCTTCGCCGGGCAGGCTCCGGTCCTCTTTCGCGGCAAACGGGTGCCACTCGTCGGCGTCATGGGTCGCGATGCAAGCTTCGTCTTCTGCGGCACGGGCAAACCGGAGGTCGGCGAAGAAGTCGTGTTCTGGGGCAAGCAGGGCGACTCCACACTCTACCTCTACGAGCTTGCCCCGCTGATCGGTGCCTTGGCCTACGAGCTGCCGACTTGGCTCTCGCCTCGGCTCGAACGGCAGTTCATCGCCCACTCGAATTTCTCATAGCGGTCGCTTTGCCCAGCAGGGCTACCGACCCCGCCGGGCCGCGGGTCCTCGCGCCGCCGGATCGGAGAGTCACCCCGAGCGGAGTCTCCCACCCCGCCGGAAGCGGTTCGGCCAACACCACGCTTCGCGACCCGTCCCCGTCGCCCATGGAACCGTTCACAATAGATCCTCGTTCATAGATTACATTCCTCAGGAGGAGTGCACGCGATGCAATTGATTTCATTCATTTTCCAAGGAGACAAGATGCGGAAGATCGCCGCGCTCTCACTGGCTCTGCTACTGATGGCCTCGGTCGGCTGCTCGGGCGAAACGGCCAAGAAAGCCGCTATCCCGGCGGACGCTAAGAACCTGAATTTCACCATGGTCGATGTGAACGGCGCCACGATCAATATGCGCGAGAACTTCGGCAAAGTCGTGATCGTTGACTTCTGGGATACCTGGTGCGGCCCCTGCCGCAAGGGCATTCCCGAGTTCGTGGAACTCTACAACTCCTACAAAGACAAGGGACTCGTCATTGCCGGGGTCGCCTTCGCCCGCCAGGGTACGCCCGCCGTGAAGAAGTTCACCGATGACATGAAGATCTCCTACATCAGTGGCATCTTCAATCAGGAAACTCAGGCATTGTTCGGCTCGCCGCCGTCAATCCCTACCACCTATATTATTAATCAACAGGGTGAGATCGTCGAGAAGGTCGTGGGCTATCATCCCAAGTCTTACTTCGAAGACAAGATCAAGGGCCTGTTGAAGATCTCTTGATTGAACCTTAACTCTTAACCCGCTCATGTCGAACGAAACCGTGGCGTCGGATGTCTTGCACATGACCGATGCGGAATTTCCGAATGCGCTCAAATCGCACTCGATGCTGGTCGTAGATGCGTATGCCGACTGGTGCGGCCCCTGCCGCATGATCGCGCCGATCGTCAAGGAGCTGGCCACCGAATACGCGGGGCGAGTCAGCTTTGCCAAGGTGGATGTCGATAATAATCACGGCATCGCCCGGCAATTCGGCATTCAGTCGATCCCCACGATGCTCTTCTTCAAAAACGGTGAACTCGTCGATCGCGTCGTCGGCGCAATGCCCAAAGCAGCGCTGAAGAGTCGGGTCGATGCGCTCGTGGCCGCCGCCTGAGCTCCCGCACCCACCTGCGAAACCATGAAGCCCGCGAAAAATCGCGGGCTTCGTTTTGCCCCCGCGAGAGGCATACTGACCCCGTCCGACGGAAGAACGAGCCGCACAATTAGACCTCGCCGGGCGGATTTGCTGATATTGTGAAAAATAACGCAATCCGCTCGGCTGCACCTTTCCGCCGCTCTGCGGTCCTACCCATTGACAAGCGATGGCGAAGTGTTATATTCATGGTCAAGTACAGCGCACAATGCCGGACAAAGGACTCGATGTACGGATTATCCGTGCGATGATGAAGATAGCGCCTGGACTTGCCAAGACGGACGCTTCCACGTTCGATTGTGAAGAATTTCACGAGAACTTCGACGGATATCCGCGCTGTACGATGAACAAGGGATACTGCAAATGATGAGGGTTTAACTGCGGAAAGGACGTTGAAGATGATCAGGATAGCACTGGTTGCGTTGTCGATTTCGGTGTTGGCGGCGAATGTGTTCGCGCATGCAAACTATACGGGACGCTCGGGCGCGCCGGGAAGAAATACCTGCGCGAGTTCCTGCCACGGGGTCGTGCCCGCGAACGGAACGGTGCAGATCAGCGGGTTTCCGGCGACATACACTCCCGGCCAGACTTATCTGCTCACAATCGCGAGATTGTCCGGCGGAACGATCGTGAATTTCAATGCGTCGTGCCGACTCGGTACGGGCGCGACCAATGCCGGTGTAATCACGGCAGGGACGAGTACGGTGGTTTATAACGTCACGGGTGAAACGAACGGAGTCCATTTCACGACCGGCGACTTGGCCTCCGGAACGTTCAACTGGCAGGCTCCAGCCGCGGGAGCAGGCACGGTACGGCTGTACTGCGGAGCATTGCAAACCGATATCGACGGTGAAAACACGACCCTCGTGCTGGTGTCCAACGAGGCGCCATTGCTGCCGGGTATCGCCACGAATCCGCTGCCGGCGAACCATGCCGGAGACGTGGCGATAACGACCACACTCGCGTGGACCGCTGACCCGCTGGCAAGTTCGCATGACGTGTATTTCGGGGCCACGAATCCACCGGACTACAGCGGTAATCAGGTGGCAACGAGTTACGATCCGCCGGGTGATCTTGGTCTGGGAGTCACCTACTACTGGCGAATCGATGAGCGCAACGCCGCCGGCGTTACACCCGGCGACGTGTGGGAGTTTGCCACGATCAACCCGATTCCACCTGCTGCGCCAATGCATCTCGTGGTTCAGCCGGTGAACCTGCTCGCGAAGCTGAGCTGGAGTCCCGTGTCGGGTGTGCCCGAGTATAGGGTCTATCGGGATATCGTGCCGGACGTGCAAGTATTGCCGCTGTACTATCTTGCTTCGACCGCGGACACGGGATATGTGGATTCCACGTCGCTCGGTTCATTCAGGTACTACTATGCCGTGACGGCAAACCAGCCGTAACGATTGGTTGGCGCGAAAACGAGGCGGGTCGTCCCTTGTGTGGACGACCCGCCTTGTCCATTGTGTACAAGTTCGCGAGAGTGATGCTCAGCGCAGGAGCACGAGCTTCTGCGTGGCCAGCGGGCGGTTGAAGATCGCGTCTTTCGCTCTGACGAAATAGATTCCTGAACTCAGCATCGACGCGTCGAAGTGAATCTCGCGCGTGGCGATGGATGGGCCGTTCCAGATTTCGGCAACCCGGCGGCCCAGCAGATCAAAGAGTTCCAACGAATAGACGCCCGGCTCGGGAGCGACGAAGCGAATCCGCGTGTGCCCGTTGAATGGATTGGGATATACTGAGAGCGAGAACTCCGTCGGCGATGGCGCGCGCGGATCGGGCAGATCGAGAAAGCTCGTGTCCGGATGCCATGGCTCGAACAGCACAAAGTCGCTGACTTCATCACCCAGCCCACCGGGATTCAAGTCCGGATGAAACGGCCCGGTCGAGTCGCCCCAGTAGTTCCAGCGCGCGTCGATCTCACCGTTCCAGAGGGTCATTCCGAATCCGTTATTCATGAAAACATTCTCGCGAAACACCACTGAATCCGTCGTGTTCGAATGTACGGCGGGGACGCGTGGTGGTTGCATATCTGAGATTCGGTTGCGAAAGGCTCGCACTCCGGCGACGATTGAGAGTGCTTTGCTTAGCCCATTCACCGAACAAGCGGCGAGCACATTTCGCTCCAGAACAACGGGTTGCAACTGATCGCCGTCGAGGCAGGAAAACCGGATTTGGGCCCGCGGCTGCATGATCGCACCGCGATTCTGATAGAAAGTATTGCCCGTTATTCGCAGTGGCTGGGCGCAGTCGATGGTAACGCCGAGTACTTCCTGCCCTTGTTGGAGGTTGGAGAACACGTTGTCGATAATTGATCCACCGAAGTTGTCGCAGACCAGTGCAGGAAAGTTGAGGGGGGGCGACGGGCCGAATACACAACCCCGGACCACTACGTCGATACCACCAATGCCCAGCAGTGTGTGATCTCCATCGCGAAAATGGCAGTTCGTGATCCGCGACCCGCTCCCGCAAAGCAGTTGGTAGATATCGGGACCCGAAAAATCGCAATAGTCGGCGGTGACGGTCGTTTGATGCGCGTAAATGCAATAGAAGCTATCCGCGCGGAAAATGCAATGATCGAGACTGATCAGCGTGCTGCCGGCCGCAATGGCGCGAAGCCCGGTTCGGAGGGATTCCATGACGCAATATTCAAACACAGCGTGAGCTTCACCACAGACGATGCCCGAGTGATGGGCGCGCTCAGCGATGCTGGTACGCGTGCGAAAGCGGAAGTTACGCACGATCGCGTCGGCTCCATCAGGGATTGTCAGACAGCCACGAGGCACCGGGTCCGTCATCAGCGATGGATCAACCGTGGGGCGCGCAAAGTCGCCGGTGTCGGGCGCCACGTCCCCCAGCAAATAGAACGTGTGTGCGGGGGCGAGCAGGGCTTCATAGTACTCGTGCATTCCCACGAGCACCGTATCTCCGGAACTTGTCGAGTCCAGTGCCGCTTGGATGGTCGGAATCTCAAGGGGGACACGCAGGACTCGCGGGTACGCGAGTCCGATGCAGCAGCACATCGAGATGAGCAGAAACGCGATCATCAAGGGCAACTGACGACAGCAGTGTAGAAGGTCAGCGTGGCGGTCGCACAACACTCCCCTGAACTCGGAGGACATTGGCCACTAATGTCACATGGAGTCAGGCAGACGTAAAGTGAATACCTTGTGTTTCCGGTCAAGCAGACTTGACCTACGCCGCCGCCGCAGGTCTCGGCACAATCGCAAGTCGGTCCCACCACGCATGAATAGACCGGCGTTGCGCCGTTGTAGATACTGATGCAGAAGTTGTAGTCCTCGCAATCGTCATCAGCACAGTCAATCAATCCCGCCAGTGTGTACATGCCCGTGCATGGCGGTGTGAATTGTTTGGACGCGCAGCTGTCGTCGTTTGTTGGACAGCCGGCGATAGCGGAGCAGAAGCAGTCCGCAAGTTCGGCGGTAAAGCCGCAGCCCTGTGCGCGAGCGTCCTCGGTGATGAGGATTGCACCAACTCCGATTACGGCGAACGCTAATCGCGCGAAGACAAGATGAGTGTTCTTCATGGTTTAACTCCCTTTGGGTTAGTCATACCATGTTATCGGACGGGGACTAGTAGTAGTAGAAAAAAACTGAGCTTGTCAAGGGGTGTGACGCGAATAGTTTGAATTTGACGCGCTGCCATTGGAAGAAGACGTCCCAGAAGGCTTGCGCTTGCCGGAGATTCGGTGCTGCCGGTGCCCACCCGTAGGACATGAGGCGCCCGCTCGACCCGCTTGGAATCACGGGGCGGAGGAGGCCAATACCGTGCAGGAGTGCTTATTTCGCACCTAACCCAAACCGGACTCGCTTTGTCCGAATTACTGATTTTGTGAAGAATAGTGCAATGTCGAGCCTGCGCGCAGTGTCGAAACCGTCAGATCCTGCGCTTGATTCATGAATCAGAATGATTATCTTCCTTATTACGGGATTGCGGCGGATGATGCTGCATCGCCCGAACCGCCGAACGGATGCGGATGGCATCCGACAACTACGTCACCGCCACCGGATATGCGAGTCTTCATCGTCTGCTTGACCCTGGGTCTGTTCTTTACGGACGGCTATTCGCACGCAAACTATACCGGCCGCTCCGGCGCTCCAAGTCGGCAGACGTGCGCCGCATCCTGTCATGGCGGTGGTAGTGGAACCGTGCAGATTTCCGGATTTCCCGCGGCCTACGTACCGGGACAGAGCTATTTGCTCACCATCGAACGATTGTCCGGTTCGAGTATTTCGAATTTCAACGCGTCCTGCAGAATTGGAACCGGGACCAACAATGCGGGAGTGATCACCGCGGGTACGAGTACTTCCACGTACAATGTGTCCGGCGAGACGAACGGCGTGCACTTTTCGAGCAACAACCGCACGTCGGGCACGTTCAATTGGCAGGCACCGGCTACCGGAACGGGCACGGTGCGACTTTACTGCGGCGCACTGCAAGGCAGCTACAGCGGCCAGAATACCACGCTGGTGTTGATCTCGAGTGAGGCCGCGAGTAACTTGCCCGATCCGGCGTCTAATCCGCTCCCCACCGATCTTGCGACGAATCTCGGTGAGCCGATTATCCTGAGTTGGACTGCGGGCGCAGGCGCGGAATCGCACGACGTGTATTTCGGCGCGAGCAATCCACCGGCGCTGGTGACCAATCAAACGGGGACGACGTGGGATCCGCCGGATGCGCTGGCGCCGACGACCACGTACTTCTGGCGGATCGACGAACGCAATGCGTCCGGTGTGACGCCCGGCCCGGTGTGGCGATTCACGATGGGGACGCCGCCCGCCGCGCCGCAACACTTGAACGTGTACTACTCGGCGGCCGGGGCGCGGCTGCGGTGGCACGGGATTACGGGTGCGACGGAATATCGGGTATATCGCGCCCCTACTCCAGACGTCCAAGTCATCCCCTCCAATCTGATCACGACGACCATGGACTCGACCTACGTGGATGCGTCCGCGCCGATGGCGACGGGCTTTTACACGGTGACGGCGTATCAGCCGTAATCGCCTCCAGACCGCGCAAATGACTCCAGAGACCCGCGCTTGCCGCGGGTCTCTGCTGTTGAATTTTCAATGAGATTTGCGTATCTTGTCCGCGAGATGATACCGACCCCGCTTACCCAATCGACGACTCGCGCTGTGCTCACCATCCTTTGTGTGGCCCTGGCGGCGCGACTGCTGTTCTTTGTGGCGGTGCATCCGTGGACCCTGACAACCAAGCAGCAGCTCGATCTCAACAACGATTCGCCCGGCTATCACGATTTGGCGGTCACGTTGCTGGCACACGGTAAGTTTACGCGCGGAATTGAACGGGAGCCGGATGCATTGCGCACACCGGGATACCCGCTGTTTGTCGCCGGAATTTATGCAATCGCCGGCGAGCGGCCTTGGGCAGCGATGCTCGCGCAACTGCTGTTGGATGCCATCGCGTGTGCGCTGTTGTTCCGGTCGCTGCGGCGAGTGATCGGCGATGCGGCGGCGACCTGGTCGGCGTGGTTCTACGCGCTGGATCCGCATCTGCTGCTGTACGGTACGCTGCTGCTCAGCGATACACTGTTTGTGTTTGTGCTGGTGGTTGCACTGTGGCTGACGGTCGAACTGATCGACGGCGGTTATCGCCGGCGCGATGCGCTGCTGCTGGGGCTGGCACTTGGAGTTGACACCTTGATTCGCCCGGTGGGCCAGTACTTGCCGATTCTGGTCGGCGGCGCGCTGCTCGTGTTGTTGCGGCGCGAGTTGCGGCGCGGACTCGTTGTGTGCGCGGTGCTGTGCGGCGGTGTTCTGATTGCCCTGCTGCCGTGGTTGGCGAGGAATCAGCAGCAGTTCGGTGAGTTTGCGCTCTCCACATCCGGCGCGTATAATCTGCTGGTGCTGAACGTCGCGCCGGTTGAGGCGGCGAAGCGCGGCGTGGATTTTGATACGATGGTGCGGCTCCTCATGGCGGAAGTGGATTCGCTGGCGCTGAGCGCGGGCGACGATCCCGCCACGCTGAGTGAATTTCAACGTGCGGAGTACTGGAAGCGCACGGCACTGACCCACGTTCAGCGGGAGCCTGCGACGATGGCGGCGGCTTACGGGAAGGGCGTGGTGTTCACGTTTCTGAATCTGGGGACCGCCGATCTGGTGAAATCGTTCGGGCTGCCGGTGACTTCGCTGCGGGATTTGCACGGGATGGGAAACAAGCTTGCCGCGTTCTGCACACAGAAAAGCGCGGCCGAGTTACTGGCCGCGCTGATCACCGCGCTGTTTCTATTCGTCAGCTACGCGGCGGCGCTTCGCGGTTGTTGGGAGACACGAGCGAGTCGGCTGCCGCGTGTATTGACAATGTGTGCGGTGTTCGCGCTCTACTTCATGCTGATTGTGGGCGTGGGCGGGTTGGCGCGGTTCCGCTTGCCAGTGGTTCCGTTCTATCTGCCGTTCGTGGGGATGGGAGCGGCGCTGTGCGTGCAGGCAATCAAGCAGATACGGCACTCAGGGTGATCGCAGAACAGGGGGCACATGGAGACAAGTGCCTCCCAGCGACAGATTCCGGCAGGGAGGCAGTCCTCGCTCGGCGAAGTCGGAGCACTCCGGAAATACGCCGCTGCGGACGTATCATTCCGGCGGGGAGGCAGTCCCCGCTCGGCGAAAGCCTTCGGCAGCGCGGGCGGAGATGCGAGTGTGCATATAGTACATCAGCACAAGACCGCCGAGAATGAGCAGGGACGCGGGATAAACTTCGCTGTGAATCGGTTCGCTGAGAATCAGATGCCCGACAATCAAGGCGATGATGGGATTCACATATGCGTAGGTGCCGACGCGGGAGGCGGGGAGATGATTCAGCAGCCACACGTACGTGGCATAGGCGACGACGGAACCGACGACGATCAGGTAGAGCATCGAGCTGACTACGCGCGCGGTTAATTGCGGATGCCACGACTCGCCGAGCAGCAACGAAATCAGGAAGAAGCCGACGGACGCCGCGAACATCTGAATTGTCGTGGCCACGAGGAAATCGCGAGTCTTGACTTTCGTGCGCGCGATCAATGATCCGACCGACCAGAATACCGGCGCGGCGCAAGCCGCGATCACGCCCGGCCATTCCACGTGCTCAGGATTCAGGCGATGGTGATGCAGAACGACCATGCCAAGCACGGCGAGGCCGCAGCCGACCGCAGACCATCTGTCAAAGCGCTCGTCCTTCGAGAAGAACCAGCCGCCAATCAATGCCGACCAGACGGGTGCCGTCGATACGGTGAGCGCAGTCAGACCGGAGTCGAGATAGACTTCGGAGAGGTTGACGAGGCCGTTCGCACCCGTGAGCATGAGCAGACCGCTGAGTGCGATCAACCCCAACTGGCGACGATCCTCCGGCATCGTCGCCTGCCGGCGAAAGAGCGAGGGCAGGAGCAGAATTCCGGCCAGCAGGAATCGCGTGCCGCCCATAAAGTAGGGCGCGAAGCCTTCCAGCGCAACTTTGAGCGCAAGATAGGTCGTGCCCCAGATCAGACATAGCGCGGAATAGGCGAGCAGGATACGCATAGTTCCAATATACGAATCCGCGTACGATCTGCAACCGCGGATTGAGGGGCCACGAAAGAAATGCGTAGCGGCGTCGCACTGCCTTCAGCTACCTAAACAAGCGCGGTCCGCAGGATGGCGCGCGCGGCTGCGATTTCGTCTCGATTGATTGAGTGGCCCAGATCAGAATACAAGCGCACGGTGACGGTTGCGCCCAGTGTCGTCAACAGTTCACCGGAGGCGCGAACGCGGGATGCAGGGATGTGTGGATCGCGCTCGTCGCAGCCGATGAATACCGGGGTACCGGTCAGCCCGGCTGAATACAAGGCGACATCAAGTTCCGAACCGATCAGTCCGCCCGAGAAGGCAAACACGCCACCGAGTTGCAAGCCGGCGCGCGCGGCGGTCTCGAGCGCGAGACAGGCGCCTTGCGAAAACCCGGCGAGGAAGGTGCGCTGCGTCGGAATGCCTTGTTCCCGTGCGGAGTCGAGCAAGCCGCGGACCCGCGCGATCGCGGAACTGAGCGCGGGCTCATTGCGCGATTGCGGCTGGAGAAAGCCGTAGGAATACCACGTGTTATTCGCGGCCTGAGGCGCGAGATAGGCCATGCCGGCTGTGGAAAGCTCCGCGGCGAGGCCCATGATATCATGCGCATCGGAACCACGACCGTGCAGGAGCAGCATGGCGCTCCGGGCTGAGGCGAGCGGGTCGCCCGAGGTCAGCAGCGGTTGGTGCCGATGCACATCGGTTTCGAGCGTGAGCTTGCTCATCATCGGGCGTGCTCGCGAGTCAACGGGCGCAGGACCGACTCAATCCGGTTGCGCTTCGATTCGAGCCACGGCGGGAGCTTGAGTGATTGACCGAGAGATTCCAGCGGTTCGTCAACGGCGAAGCCGGGTCCCATGGTGGCGAGCTCCACGATGTGTCCGTCAGGATCGTGGGTATAGATACTCTTGAAATACACGCGATCCATGACGGGCGATACCGAATGTCCGGCCTCGATCAGCCGTCGTCGCCAGACCAGCTGGGCGGCTTCGTCCGGAACCCCGAGCGCGAAATGATGGGTCTGGCCGATGCCGATTTGCGCGCGCTTGACGGTGGCGGGGTCTTGTTCGAAATAAGAGATCAGCGTGCCGGGCGTGCCGGACGAGTCTCCCCAGAACCAGTGGGCGAGACCGGACCCGTCACGATCCGCAGTCCGCTTCAGGCGATGCAGGCCGAGCAGGACCCGATAGAAATGATCCGTGGCTTTGAGATCGGAGGAGTAGGCGCTGATATGATGCAAGCCGCGGGTGAGCAACATGTCAGCGGTAATCTGTGGTACGGGATCCGCCCATGATTCAGTGGCGAGGTCCGGGACCGGTGACAAGGCGCCGCGAAAATCGTGCGTACCAAGCTGGTCCGCGGGTTCGTCGATGAGCAGACCGGGATCGGTGGTCGCCAGCTCGATGCGCACGCCGTCGGGATCACGGAAATAGAGTGAGCGAAAATAGAAGTGGTCAGACGGGCCGCGCGTGCGAATTCCGAGATCGTTCAGGTAGCGCTTCCACTTCAATAACGACTGGTAGCTCGCGACCGTGAGGGCGAAGTGATGGGTGCCGCCGATTCCGGGCCGGCCCTGCGGAGCCTGCGGCCACTCGAAGAAGGTGATGGCGGAACCGGGATCGGCCGTGGAGTTGCCGAAATAAAGATGATAGCTGGCGGGATCATCGAAATTCACGGTCAATTTGATCGTGCGCAAACCGAGCACGCGAGTGTAGAAGTCCAGCGTCCTGGCGGCAGCGGAACAGACGAGTGTGATGTGGTGCAGGCCGGTGATCGACATGATGGTTCCTGAAAAAAAATGAGCGGGACGCTGAGTCCCGCCCCGGATTGATCGTGACGAGAAGACTACTCTTTCTTCTGATCGAGTTCGACGACGATATTCAATTTCACCTTTTCGCTGACGATGAGATCGCCGCCGGGCAACGCGTTGTCCCACTTCAGGTTGAAGTCGTGACGGTTGATTTCGCCGGTCGCGACGGCCGCGGTCTTGCGCGTGCCCCACGGTGTGTCGATAATCTTGTCGAGGCCGCTGAGATCCAGCACAACGGACTTGGTCACGCCACGCATCGTGAGATCACCTGTTACCTTAAACTTCCCCGGACTGACGACTTCGGTCTTGGTGGACTTGAAAGTGATCGTGGGCGAGTTGGCGACATCAAAGAAGTCCGGCGACTTGAGGTGACCGTCGCGCTTCTCGTTGTTCGTGTTGACCGAGGACGCGTCGATCGCGGCCTCGAACGCGAGGCTCGATGGGTACTGCTCATCGTAGCTTACGCTGGCGGTGTACATTCCGAAGTTACCATCGACTGTCGAGATCACCATGTGCGTGACGGTGAAGCCGACTTTGGAGTGAGCCTGATCGACGTCCCAGCTGCCGGCGAAGGCCGCGAGGGACAGGGCTGAAATAGCGGTCAGGCTGAAAATGACATTCCGGATCATGGGTGAATCTCCGAGTATGAGGATATGGTGGTTGAGATCATGTTTCGCGTGGAGTTTCTGAGCTCAGGGCGGCGGCGGCCAGTCCGAGCTTGCGACAAAGAAGTCCGAGCAGGCGTTGCTCTTCCGGCGTCAGCGCCGCCATTTGCTGAGTGATGAACGCGGCGTGCTCCGGAAAGTAGTCCGCCATCCATTGCCGCCCCGCGTCGGTGAGGTGGATCTTCGTGCAACGGCGATCCGCCGGATTCGTGCGGCGAATGATGAGGTGCTGCTTTTCCAGATTATCGATCACCAGCGAGAGGTTGCCGCCCGACATCAGCAACTTCTCCGAGATCAAGTGCTGATGGAGCGGACCGACGTGGTAAACTACTTCCAGCACCGCAAATTGAGGTTCGGTTAGCCCGTGTGCCCGGATCTGGCGGACCATGGTCCCGGACAGCGACGACGACGCGCGCATCAGCTTAACAAAAGAGTCGAGGGCAAGCCGCTCCCGCTCCGGGCCTTTGAAATGAGAGGACATATTCGTTTGGGTTCAAACTATTTAACGTTGAACGGCTACGTTTGGTTCCCTTTGGATTCCGGAAGCTAATATTTTATTTATAATGATATAAGATGGTGCGACGATGTCTGATCCCGGGCGGGTGGCGGCCGACCCCGACCCGGCACGGCGAGGCAAGCACTCGGTGGTTCTGACAATTCCAGCAGGGAAGGAATCCCTGCTCGGCGGAAGATGCCGATTCCGGGCATGTGGAGACACATGCCGCGGCGAAAAGCAGTGGCTGAGCGAGATTCCGGCAGGGAAGGAATCCCTGCTCGGCGGAGGTCAGTGCCCGGTTCGGCAAAGAGCAGACGAGGGTGCCAAGCGGCACCCTCGTGTGTGAGGCCGATTCGACAACATCTCAGGAGAGCGAGAGCTTGCGGTACATGCTGCGGCGCGGCCGGTTCGTCAAGCTGCCGAGTTCCTGCTGACGGCGTTCCTGATAGGCGTGGAAGTTCCCCTCAAACCAGCGCACGTAGCCATTACCCTCGAAGGCGAGGATGTGCGTGCAGATGCGATCGAGGAAGAAACGGTCATGGCTGATGACCATCACACAGCCGGGAAAATCGAGAATCGCGTTCTCCAGCATGCGGAGCGTGGTCACGTCGAGATCGTTGGAGGGCTCGTCGAGCAAGAGAAAATTGCCCCCCATCTTCAAGAGCTTGGCGAGGTGAACGCGATTGCGTTCACCGCCGGAAAGCAAGCCGACCTTCTTCTGGTGCGTCGTGCCGCGGAAATTAAATTTGGAGACATAGGCGCGTGACGGAATCTCGCGGTCGCCCATCACAATCGTGTCGGCGTTGCCGGTGATCTCCTCGAATACGGTGTTCTCATTTGAAAGATCGTCGCGCATCTGACTGACATAGGACAGCGTCACCGTTTGCCCGAAGTGCATGTCGCCGGAATCCGGTTGTTCCTCGCCGGTCAGCAGCCGGAACAGCGTGGTCTTGCCGACGCCGTTGGGGCCGATGACGCCGATCACGCTACCGGGCGGAACGGACATGGTAAAGTCCTTGATCAGCGGCGCAGCGGAGTAGCCCTTGCAGAGGTTTTTCAGCTCCAGCACCACCTCGCCGAGCCGCGGACCCGGAGCAATCTGGATGTCCATGGATTGCAGGTGCAGGTCGAACAGTTCCTTGGAACGACGCTCGTACTCCTCGACATGCTTACGGCTTTCAATCAGACGGTCGCGCTGGTTCAGATTGATCCAGGCGAGTTCGCGCTTGAGTACGGCCAAGCGGATCGTGTCCTTCTTTTCCTGCAAGTCGAGCTGATCGATCTTCTGCTTGAGCCACGAGGAGTAGTTGCCCTCCCACGGAATCCCGCGACCGTTGTCCAGTTCGAGAATCCACTTCGTGATATTATCAAGAAAGTAGCGGTCGTGCGTGACGATAATCACGGTGCCGGGAAACTCCTTGAGTTGCTTCTCCAGCCACTCGACGGTTTCGGCATCGAGGTGGTTGGTCGGCTCGTCCAGCAGCAGAATGTCGGGTTTCTCTAACAGGGCTTGGCAGAGCGCCACGCGGCGCCGCTCCCCGCCGGAAAGCACCGCGGAGGGGGTGTCGCCGTCGGGCAGAAAGAGCGCGTCAGACGCGACCTCAATCTGATGGTCAAGGTTCCAGCCATCCACCTGCTCGATCTCGTCCTGTAAGCGCTGCATCTTCTCCAGCGCCTTTTCCATCTCGTCGCCGTCCATGGCGGCCATGTCCTCGGCGAGTTTGTTGTAGCGGTCGATCAGATCGCGAACCTTGGCAAAGGCAACTTCGACGTTTTCACGAACCGTCTTGGCAAGATCGATGTCCGGCTCCTGCGCGACAAGCACCGCGCGCACGCCCTTGTGCGGTTCGGCCAATCCCTGATACTCCTTGTCAAGGCCGGCCATAATGCGCAGGAGTGTTGACTTGCCGGAACCATTGTCACCGACGACGCCGATCTTCGCGCCCGGATAGAAGGCCAGATTGATGTCGTCGAGGACCTTCTGACCATTATAGAACTTTTTCAGACCTTGAATGACGAAGGCGAACTGAGGGGCCATGGAAGAAAGGGATGAGGGATGAGGGCGGAGGGATGAAACAAGGAACAAGGAACAGGGAACAAGGAACAAGGAACAAGGAACAAGGAACAAGGAACAAGGAACAAGGAACAGGGACCACTATGCAAATGGCATCATGTAGCAGAACCTCCGGCGGACTCGGCGTGGATGTCCTCGCGGTCCTTGCGTGGATGCAGGAGTTTGGCGATCAGGCCGGTCCAACCCGTTTGATGGGACGCGCCGACGCCCCGGCCATTGTCGCCGTGGAAATACTCGTAGAAGGGGACATGATCGCGAAAATGCGGGTCGTGATGGAACTGCTCATGGTGGCCGAAGACCGGGCGGCGGCCGTTCGCGTCGCGCAGGAAGATGGTGCCGAGCCGACGGGTCAGCTCTTCGGAGATCTCCAGAATCGTCAGGTAGTTGCCGGAGTGCGTCGGGCACTCGACCTTGAAGTCGGGGCCGTAATAATGATAGAATTTCTGCAGTGACTCGATGATCAAATAGTTCAACGGAAACCAAACCGGGCCGCGCCAATTGGAGTTGCCGCCAAACAGACCCGTGTCCGATTCACCGGGGCGGTAGGCGACCGTGAAGGTGTCTCCGTTCGCGTGAAAATGATAGGGCTCGCGCTCGTGAATCTTGGAGAGTGCGCGTATTCCATAGGGCGAAAGAAATTCGCTTTCGTCGAGCATGCGGCGCAACAGGCACTTCAAGCGGTGACCGCGCAGCAGCGACAGCAAGTGACGATCTCCAGCGCCCGTCTGCTCCCAACGTGAGACGAGGTCCGCAAGTTCCGGACGGTTCTCCATCAGCCACTCGACGCGCTGCTTGAACGCGGGTGTCGTATGCAGGTAGTCGGGTTCCAGTGTTTCCACGGCGAAGAGCGGGATCAACCCGACAATGGAACGAACCCGGAGGGGAACGAGCTGGTGGTCGGGAGTGTGAAGCACATCGTAGAAGAACTCATCCCGCTCATCCCACAAATTGATGCCCTGGCCGCCCAGATTCGCCAGCGCCGCGGCGACGCGCAGAAAGTGCTCGAAGAACTTGGTGGCCATGTCCTGATAGGACGGATTGACGCGCGAAAGCTCGAGCGCGATGCGCATCATGTTCAAGCAGTACATCGCCATCCAGCTCGTGCCGTCGCACTGTTCGAGCGACCCGCCGGTCGGCAGCGCGGAGCTGCGGTCAAAGACGCCGATGTTATCCAGCCCGAGAAAGCCGCCTTGAAAGATGTTGTTGCCTTCCGCGTCCTTGCGGTTGACCCACCACGTGAAATTCATCAGGAGCTTGTGGTACACGCGCTCCAGAAAAGCGAGATCGCCGCGACCGTCGTTGGCCTTCTTGTCCACCTTGTACACGCGCCAGGTCGCCCAGGCGTGCACGGGCGGATTGACATCACCGAATTGCCATTCGTAGGCCGGCAACTGTCCGTTGGGGTGCATGTACCATTCCCGCGTCAGCAACAACAACTGCTGTTTGGCGAATTCGGCATCGACCATGGCCAAGGGAATGCAATGGAAGGCGAGATCCCAGGCCGCGAACCACGGATACTCCCATTTGTCCGGCATGGAAATCACGTCGCCGACGCTCACGTGCGGCCAGTCACGGTTGCGGCCATGTTTGCGCGATTCGGGCGGCGGCGGCCGATCGCGGTCGCCCTCCAGCCAGCGCGTGACGTCGTACGCGTAGTACTGCTTGGACCAGAGCATTCCCGCGAGTGCCTGTCGTTGTACGCGGCGCATGTCCGAATCGGTCAGCTCCGCGTGAATATGGTCATAAAACTCGTCGGCCTCAGCCAGGCGCTGATCGAAGACCGCAGCGACATCCGCAAACGGAGCGGAGCGCGCGGCGCGGGTCAGGCGCAAGTGAATCGTCGCCGAGGCCCCGGGGCCGATCCGGTGTTCGTAACCGGCGGCGGCCTTCGTGCCGACGCCCGCGTGATTCACGGCGGCGCGGTGGTTGTGAACCAGATAGTTGTTGATGCCGTCCTTGAAAAACGGACCGCCCCGATCCAGGCCGTAAAGCCGGCGGTAATTCGTCTCGTTCTCGCAGAACAGCAAGTCAGGCGAGCCATCCAGATAGCAGACGAATTCGCCGAGCCGGTGGTGATACACGGAAATTGAATCCGCGGAGACGGCGCGCAGCACGGGTCGGCGAGTGGCGTCAGTCCAGGTCAGGTCATTCCGAAACCAGACGTGAGGGAGCAGGTGGAGTCGCGCGGAATCCGGCCCCCGATTCCAGGCCGTGACGCGCAGCAGGAGGTCGTCCGGCGCGGCTTTGGCGTATTCGATAAAAACGTCAAAGTAGCGATGATCCGCAAAGATTCCGGTGTCGATCAACTCATACTCGTGCTCCTGACGCGTGCGACGACGATTCTGCCGCGCGAGTTCGGCATACGGGAACTCGCGTTGCGGATACTTGTAAAGCAGCCGTTGATAGGAGTGCGAGGGGGTGGCGTCAAGATAGTAGTAGTATTCCTTGACATCCTCTCCGTGATTCCCTTCGGGTCCGGTCAAGCCGAAAAAACGCTCCTTGATGATCGGATCGTTGCCGTTCCAGAGCGCGAGCCCGAGGCAAAGCGTCTGCTCGTCATCGGAGAATCCGCCGATGCCGTCTTCACCCCAGCGATAGGCTTTGCTGCGGGCGTGATCATGCGGCAAGAACGCCCAGGCGTCGCCGTCGGGAGAGTAGTCTTCACGCACCGTGCCCCATTGGCGGTCCGCGAGATAAGGTCCCCACTGTTTCCACGGTACTCCCTGATCGCGGCACTCTTGCAGGCGGCGAAGTTCGGCGCCGACCGTGGACGCAGAACTACTCATGACTCCGCGCTGGACGACCGGGAAACCAGGGCGGACTCATGCGACACGTTTAGCGTCTGCGTGGGGAAGGCCAACGCGATTTCATGCTCGCGCAGAATCCGCAGTGCGTTCAACAGGAGGTCCTGCTGCGCCGCGACGAACGGCGGGTACTCCGCGGTGGCGGTATAAGCATTCACCAGCACGTTGAGACTGTAGTTGTTGAGGGCGGTTACCGCCACGGTAAGGCCGTCCGCCAGGAAGCGCGCATCGGATAAGATCCAGTCGCGAATCGCCGCCACGACTTGTTCCACGAGGCGCGGCGGCGTGTCGGGGGCCACGTCGATCGAGAACCTGACGCGGCGCTTGCGCATGGCCGTCCAGTTGATGATCGGCGTCGTGGTCAATTGCGCGTTGGGGATGGTGATCAGGCTGTCCTGAAACGTGCGGATCCGAGTGACCCGAATGCTGATCTCTTCCACCACACCGTCATGCTCGCCGATCTTGATCCAGTCACCGCGCGTGAACGGGCGATCCACGAAGATCACCACGCTGCCGAAGAAGTTTGCCAGCGTGTCCTTCGCCGCGAGACCGAGCGCGAGACCGCCCAGACCCAGTCCGGCGATCAGCGAAGCCACGGAATAGCCGAGGTCCTGAATGATAATCAGAATCCCGATCAGAACCAGAAAGATCTTCGCGGTTTTGCGAAAGAGCGGGACGAAGTCGAGAATCGGCGACTTGGTCTCGACCGCCCGTTCCTGCATGTGACGGGTAGAACGGTCGATCAGCCGCAGCGCAAACCAGACCACTACCAGCACCGTGACCGCCTTCACCCCGCCGCGGACAAAACGGGCGAAGTTGATGAGCTCGGGCGAGAGCGGCAGGACCTCGATCGCGGCCCAAACGCCGAGCACAAAGCACATCAACGACAGCGGTTTCGAAATCGCGTCGATCAGAATGTCATCGATGGCCGTCTCGGTCTTCGCCGAGAGGTGCATGACGTGACGCAACGCGCCCATCAAGATCTGCCGCAAGACCCAGCCGCCGGCCAGACAGCTCAGAGCGAGCAGATAATGATAGAGCGAGACGTCAAGAAAGGAGTAGGCGAGCGCGTGACGAAGCTGATCCATGTTCATGATCCGTGAAGCGGTATTTCGAGCGGCGGCAGCGCCGCGAGAATACGTTGACAACGAGTGCGCCAGGTGTAGTCGCGCCGGACTTTCTCGCGCGCGGAGCGGGCGAGCGAAGCGGCTCCTCCGCTGTCGAGCAGCGCGCAGGCATGTTCAAGACCGGCGATCAAAGCCTCCGCGTCGTCCGGCTGGAACAACACCGCGTCTTTGTCGTTCTCGAGGACTTCGCGAATGGTGGGGAATGCCGGTCCGACAATCAGGCGATCCGCCGCCATATACTCAAACATCTTCATCGGCGAGGCCCCGCGCATCGTCGGAACTTTCGAGGTCCACATCATCAACAAGATGTCCGCCGCGGCGAGCCAATGGGGAATCTCACGATGGGCGACGCGTCCGGGGAAGTGCACATTGCGAAGCCCAAGGTCAGCCGCCGATTTGCGACACTGAGCCAACTCCTGATCTGTGCCACCGATGAAGAAGAAGGTGAGCGTGTCCAACCGTTGAGCGGCCCGGAGCATCTGATCAACGCCGCGATCAGCGCGGAGCGCCCCCGTGTAAACCACCACCCGACCCGCAGGACTCAACCCCGCGAATCCGGCGGAACTCAATTCGGCGCGAGCAGCGGCGGCGGGTAGATCAAGGCCGAAGAGCTCCGCATCCACGCCGTCATGCGCGGCGAGCAGCTTTGAACGGGGAACTCCGTAGCCTTCCCAAATACGCGCGAGGGCCGCGGAGATCGCGACGACACAGGCACAGGAAGGACGTTGAGAGGCGCGGACAATCATGTTGCGCAACATCAAGTCGAGAATATGCGACTTGACATGCACATGCTCTTCGTGAGCTTCAAACACGAACGGCGTGCCGGTGCGGGGAAGAAACTCGACAGACCATGGATTGCGCGTGTAAACGAGATCCGGCTTGCGCGCGCGAATGGCGCTGATCGTTCCGTCCACACTGCCCAGCACATCAAGACGGCCCCAGAGCCGCTTGCGAGCGACGTATTCCACCTCAAAGGGCAGCGCTCCGCCGAACATCTGCGCGGCAGCCGCGAGTGCCGCCGCCGAGTCGCTGTAGGCGTCCGCACGCGGAATAAACAAGGTGACGTGGTGCCCGAGCGCGCCCCACGCCCGACACATCTGAACGACTTGTACCACATTCGCGGCCAACGACGGAAACGGCGTGCTGTGGACGTAGCCGATCCTCATGCCGCGCGAACGTTTGTTGAAGCCGTTGACATAAGTTTCAATTTAGGAAATTCGCCGGAGAGGCGCAAGTTGTTCCAAAACACCGGAAAGCCGGCCAAAAGGAAAGGGGCACGACGGACCGTGCCCCTTGAACCCACGCGATTGATCTGCGCTTACTTCATCAAGACCATCTTGGAAACCCTGACAAAGTCGGCGCTCTCCAGTCGATAGAAGTACACGCCACTCGCCAGGTCCGCGCCGTCAAAGTGAACCGAGTGGGCGCCGGCCTCCTGAACGCCGTCGATCAACGTGGCCACCTGCTGGCCGTTGACATTGTAAACGGCGAGGGTCGTGTGACCCGCGGCCTTCAGATCGTAGCGGATCGACGTGGACGGATTGAACGGGTTGGGGTAGTTCTGGAACAGCCTGTACTCGGTGATGAGGGCGGGCGGACCGTCTTCCGCCGCGGTCTCCTCGACCGTCAAGACCACCGGCAATGAATAGGTCGTATCCAGCACGTCGCTGTGCATGTTGATGTTGACGCGATAGACAAACGGCCGCAACTGGGCCCCGTCGAAGACCACGTTGACGGTCTGGCTGGTGCCGCCGGGAATCGTCGTCGCCGTCGGCGTCACATCAATCCACGTCGTATTGAAATCGACTTCGAAGAGGCCAAGGCGGTCGCCCGTCGAGTTCTGCAGAATCGCGCCGAACACAAGCAAGGTGCTGTTCCACCCGCCGGTCATCGCGCAGCCGCCGGAGCGATCTCCGGGATTCGCCTCGAGGTCGATCACGGTCTGGCGCGCCAGGGTTTGCGTGTTCATGCGAGTCACACGCGTCTGGCTGCCGGCGCCGTTCTGGCTGAAGATATAGAGCTTGTACCCATCGGGATCGTCGGCCCGCCAAGTCATACCCGTAATCGCTAACTGATTCGGGCCTTCCGCATTGGCCACTTGTTGCAGAATCTGGCCCTGACGGTTGACCTTGAACAGGTCGTGCGTATAATCCGCGATCCAGAACGTCTGGGTGGCCGGATCGAACGCGATCGCACGGGCGGGGCTGAGCGGAATCGGAATCTGGTTCATCACTTGGCCGCTGGTCAGATCGATTCCGGTCAGGTTGTCGTCATCCGATCCGTACAGGTAGTTGCCGTCCCAGCAGACATCAAACCAACCGTACGCGGAACTGGTCGGCTGCTCCAGAGTACCGACGAGATCGCCGTTCAAGTTGTACTTGTAAAGCAGATTGTCGCCGTCGGGTCCGTTACCGCCGGAGATCCACCAGAAGTCGCCGACAAATTCGCAGCCGAGAATCAGGTGGTCGCCGGTGGAGCCAGTCACTTCAATCACGTCGTCAAGCAGCAAGTTCCAGGGATCGGGATTCACGTCGCCGGCATAGGTGATGTTCAGCGCATAGTCGAGCGGACCGTTGCCGTCATTGATGATCTGGAAGGTCGTCGCGCTCGGCTGACTCGGGATTGACACGCGAACCGTGTCCCGCGACAGCGCAAACTCCGGGTGAACCATTATGAAGTCCACCGTCTCAAGACTGTCCAGCTCGATGATGACGTTTTCGACCGTGCCGTCGTTGTAGCGCGGATACGATGCGCGGACCGTGTAGCTGCCAATCAGGATGTCCGGAATCGTGTAGAATCCTTGAGCATTAGAAGTGCCGAGGTAGTTCTGGCCGTCGATCGTGATCTGAACGCCCGGCATCGGCAGGTTGGTTTCGGCATCGCGCACCGTGCCTTGGATGTCGCCCAGCAGATTGCGCGCCTGAGTGGAGAAGAGGATCGCACGGTTGTTCGCAACGGTGGCCGACCCCGGCGTATGGGCGAGCTGGTAGCAGATCGGTAATCCGATCAGACCAAGCGGAGCCTGAATGCCGATCGTTTGACCATCGGCCTCGCCGCCGATGCCCGGCAGATTCAGGGACACTGTCTGGTACTGGAAGAGGATATTGCCGTTGCCGTCGAACGTCGGGTGGAACTCCTCGTCGAAGAGGATGATCTCGAAATTCAGCTGTGTGCTGAAGCTGCTGCCGCCCTTCGCCTTCCACTGAATGATGTAACGGTGGTTGGTTGAATCGTAGTAGGTCCAGACGCCTTGCCCGGAGCCGGAAGTCTGCAAGTCATCCCAATAGGGGGCCAGCATGGCATTGGGAGCCTGCTGCGCCGGAATCGGGAAATCGCGGAAGCCGTCGTGCCAGGCCTGACTGCCAAAGGCGGCCCAGCCGTTGGAGCAGACCGTGATCGAATCGAAGACCTGACCGTAATAGCTGAACTCAAACGGCAACGCACGGGCGGCGGACCAGACCTGGCTGACCTGAGTCTTCTCGCCGATGTCGTTGATGTTCAGGTTCGTGCCGAGACCGGCGGAGATGTCCACGTAATTGAACGTGGGATGCATCTCGTACGAAGCGTCACCGTTATCGTAGGCGTAGTAACCGTAAACATCGGGACCAGTCGGATCGGTCACAGTCGCATTGCCGACCGTGACGGTGAAGCCGACGGAATCGACATGGCCGTTGGATGTCCTGGCCAACAACAACATCGGAGCGACGTGACCGCGGAACGTCAGCGAGTTCGCGCGGAGCGTAAACTGATCCGCGGTATTGGTCGCGTTTCCGCCGATCGCAATCGTGCCATAATCTCCGTGATCGTCGTCCACGGCCACAAAGGGGCTGAGCGATTGCAGCGTCGCCGTGACACCAGTTAATTCAGCGACACCGCCATTGTGCAAAGTTACTCTTAGTTGACTGGTGACGCCCGGAGCAAAGCTCGGCGTGAACTGCGTGGTTTGAAAGTCCGCCCGCCCGGATTTGGCCTCGATTTCAAAGTTGCTGTGCGTCGATCCGGAGGCCGCCGTCACGTTCAGCGTGAGCAGAATTACCTCATCTTGCAGCAGAGTCGAAGAACTGACCAGGCGGAAGGCGGTCGAACCCAGCGCGGAATCACCGGGGGCAAGATTCGCGTAGGTCGCTGACGGTGTGGCAATCGTAACCTTCGGATTGTGGCTGACCAACTGGGCAGAGATGCCGGTGGCCGTTGCCGTGCCGCCGTAATTCTTGAGGTAGATCGGGAGGTCAACCGTCTCGCCCGGATTCAGCGTGGCGTTGCCATTGCCGCTCGTGCCGCCCGAGTTGTCGTCGTCGATGGTGTATGAGGTCAGGGCCACGTGCTCGTCCACAGCATTGCAGGCGATGGTGGCCAGGTAGGGCACGTAATCGCGCTTGGTGATCGTCAACAGCAGGTCACCGGCAGACTGAATGCTCGTCGGCAGTTCAAGATGCCCCTGCGCATTCGTCAAACCGCGCTCATAGGTCTCCGTGCCTTTCCAGAGTACGACGAGGGCGTCTTCCACCGGAATACCCTGATCGTCAACCACGTCAAAGGTCGCGCTGTGCGTGCCGACGGCGATCGTGGACTCAAACGTCACGGACATCACGGTCGGAGTGCGCGACCACATCGAGAGGCTGGGGTCACCCATCAGATTATTCCAGCGCGTGAAACTCTGGGCCTCACTTGATCCGACGCCAAACGTCAGCGGCAGCCAAACTTTGCCTGCGTTAAGCGCGTGACCGAGGTGCTCGATTTCCTGTGTGGTAATCGCATAAAGCAAGCCCCCGGCAAATGTGCCGTTCGGCGGCGCGTGAGTACCGGACGTCGAAGTTCCAATGGCAGCCACGCCGCCCTTTAGGGATGAGACGGTACCGGCCAACAGATACGACTCGGCGATGCCAAGGCCAGATACGAATTCATTGGCACCGCAGGTCACACACATCACGATGGGCAGCCGGGTACCGTTCGAGCACGATCCCGCAAGTGAAGTCTCCATCTGGGAGAGCCAGCTTCCGCGCCAGAAGAAGTATCCGACGCCACCGTTCAACTGCGTGCGAACCAGATTGTCGTCCACATGGCCGTTCACCCAGTTGACCTGACAGTTCTGCACGCCGGTGTTCAGGCGGAACTGCTGCGCCGTCCACTGCATCAGCGTGTAATTGGACGCGATCTCGTTGGCCACGCCGGCATACAGAAAGGCCTTGGTGTACCACTGTGTGTCCGTCATATTCGGCGTACGCTCGTAGGCCATGATCTTGGCGTTGATCGTAGCCATTTGGTCCGCCGAATTGCCGCTCAGGCGACCACAGCCAATGTCTTCAAGATCGTCGCCAATGTTACCAAGCGCATAGGTGTGGTCATAGTTGCCGCCGTCCGTCGTGATCCCGAACGTCCACTGCGGGTCGCCGATGATTACGACGAACTCAAGAGGCGGGTCCCAGTTTGCATACGCGGCTTGCACCGCTGTGCGAATGGTGTTGACATTCCAGTTGCTGCGGGCGTCGATGGTGACGTCAAACCCGCGGCGCTTCTTCCATCTCGCCAGACTGTCCGCCCACTGCGTAGCCTGCGAGTTGTTGTGCGAGACGATCAGAATACTGCCGGGAGTTTCCGTAGCGTTCGCCAGCGCCGCGTCATCGAGATTCACGATCACCGAATTGTAAAGCGGCACCCAGTTCCCTGAGGGGCGGCGCGGATTCAGCAATTCATTCGGCGCCGGGTTTTCATTGCCGACGAGATCAACATTGATCGAATGGTAGATTCGAACCTGACGAGTTGCTGGATTGACCTGCACCGGATAGAGCGTGACCGACACCACGCGGAAATCGCGCAGGATCATTGGCTCGGACATCTCGACTACATGCTCCGGGTACCACTGGTCGGCAGAATAGACCGCCTCGTCACGATTGAGACCGCCGAAAGCCGCTTCCTCCCACTGGAACGGCAGCACATCGACGTCGTTCAGAATCTCGTAATCCGCATTGCTGATGACGAGGTCCACACCCCCCGTGTTCGCGATCCGATAGAAACGGCTGATCTGCGGCACCGCCGGGGAGCCGTCAACAGACGCCCACGGTTCTCCGGCCATGCCGAACGAGGTGTAGGTCTGGAAATCGACGGTGACTTCCTGCATCTGGACCGAAGGATTCTCCAGTGAGATGGTGGTCAGGCCGGGAGTTGGCGAGCTGACACCAAGAGGCGTCGGCGAGTCCCCGAAGAGCGGGACGCCGACCCGGGCGTCGGGGGTTGAAACCGCCGCATAGCCGGCGGATACCGTGATCGCCGAGACAGCCATAAGTATAATCCGTAGAACTCTCGCCATGGACTCCTCCGAGTGCAGACCTCTCGGTTGCGGTGATAGACGGGTGCGCGGGACCACGGTCCCCCATTGATTCGCTAAAGTTACGCATGGCCTGCGGCATGCGCAAGCGGCTCGCTCCTGGTGCGCTCGGCGGTTACACCGCGAGTGCGCATAAAATGCGTTAATGAGCACGCCAAGCATGGCTTACGGTTTCACATAACGCCATTAATAACAATTTTTTAGGCGAAACGCTTCGGAGAAGAGGAGTCACAAACAAGCACAATTACCTGTAAAATAATCACTTAAGTTACAACCACCCACCTCCCGAGAGGTACGCGAAACTCCGGGGAGGAGAAGCATATTCCGCCGAGGTCTCTTTTCCGGGGCAGACTTGATTATTAGGAGAGAAGTCCGTTTATTCTATAGTTACGGAAGACTGGGTTTCGTCTAACTTTGACGGAGGAGATCATGCGGTTTTGGAAGTTGACAGCAGCTTTGTTCGCGCTGGTCCTTGTCGTAGGGCTGGTCGTGGTGCGCGCAGATCAGAGCTACGATAAGTCCGAGGTCGTTCGTCTGCTCGATAAGTGGGCAGCGGGGGAACAATGGACGGCGGAGGAATTGCTGGCGGCTCGGCACTTGGCCGCCGCCGGGGCTCCGATCAACCTGGCAGCGGTCAACCAGCCGCAGCCGGTGATCGACAATGAGCGACGCGGCAGAAATCCGCTGGATGAGTATGTGTGGATGGAAACGGACTACGCGTGGATTGATATCACCGCGACGGGAACGCGGGCCACGAGCTGCGATGATTGCAACGAAGGTCCGTTCAACTTGGGATTCACCTTCCCATTCTTCGATCAGGATTATACGTCGATGCGAATCTGCTCGAACGGCTGGATATCGCCGACGAGCACGAGCAACAGTCTGGGCGCGTTTGGTCCACTGATCTCGCCCAACGAGCCGAACAATGCGATTTACGGATTCTGGGAGGATCTCTTGCCGTCGAGCGTGGGCGGCACCTACTGGCTGTCCGATCCGGCGAATGATCGCTTCATCGTGGCGTGGGTGGACTGCCCGCGATTCGGGAATCCGACGCAGCTTTATTCCTTTGAAATCATCTGCTACGAAGACGGCCGCGTAATTCTCCAGTACGCCCTCCTGACGAATAACGGGGGCGGCGGTGTGGGGATCGAGAATGCCAGCGGCACCGAAGGTCTGGAAATCTGCAATAGCGGTCAAGGCTCGTGCCCGACTGCTGGTGTGGCCTATCTCGTTGTGGATGCCAATGGCATTCCGAATCCGCCGACAAACGTGGCGGCGAACGTGGTGGGAACGACTGTCGATCTGAGCTGGATTGATCCGACGCAGGATACCAACGGGAACCCGGTTACCTTAACCAACGTGCAGGTCTGGCTGGGCACGCCGGGCGTCGGTGTGTTGCTGGCAACGCTGGCGCCGGGAACGCAAGCTTACACTCATGCCAATGCTCCGTCGGGAGACCTGACTTACTACGTTCGGGCGTATGCCAATCCGTATTACGGGTCTTCGGGCACCGTGGACGTCCGCGTCGGCAGCCCGACTTACGATGATGGGTTTGATCAGGGTGACGGCGGCTGGGTGGCCGCCGGGGACGCGGATGGGTTTGAGTGGGGCATTCCCACCGAAGGGGCCGGACCGCAACCGAACAGCGCGCCGAACGTTTGGGGACTGGACCTGGATGATATCTATGAAGACGACGGCCATTACTGGGTTGATCTCGATGTCGGTCTGCCGGTCGTTTCGCCGGTGGCGTCATTTGCCTGCTGGGTCTGGTACTCGAGCGAGAACACTTATGACGGCGCGAACCTGAAGGTCAGCGTGGACGCCGGGGCAACCTGGAACGTTCTATCGCCGGAGGAAGGATACCCGGTTGGTGCATTAAGTCCGGATAATCAGTGGATGAGCGGCCAGCCGGCCTGGAGCGGGAACTCGAATGGGTGGGTCCCGGCTACCTTCCTGTTGACCGGCATGGTCGGCCAGACGCCGCTGTTCCGCTTTGAATTCGGTGCCGATCCAATCATTTCGGCGTTCCCCGGATTCTATTTTGACGATGTGATCATCTGGGGACTGCAAGCACCGACGGGTGCGACGGTTTCGGGGAATGTAACCCTCGATGGCGGAAGCGGAGTGGTGACGCAGGTCTCCGTGCGTGCCAATGGGCTGGGTAATCCGACCTCGAATCCGAACGCCAGCGGTGACTATACATTGAACAATGTGGTCATTGGCGACCGGCTGATTACTGGATCGTTGGCTGGCTATGCGCCGACGACGATCAGCATCACGGTGCCGGGCGGCGGCTATACCGGAGCGGACCTCACGCTGCGTCGTCTGCCGCCGGCCGCGCCGACGGGTCTCGATACGAACGGCGTTGATGAAACGGGCTTGGTCTCGTTGGCCTGGAACGCTTCGACGGATCCGCTGGTCGATGAGTATCGCATTTATTTCAAGCTGCATGAGAATGCCGACTGGATTTTGGGCAGCACATACACCACCACGAGTGGTACGCAGCAGATTCCGGCATCCGGCATCTGGGATCTCACGGTTCGCGCCGTGGACTTGGGGGCCTCGACGCCGGTGGAATCCGGAAACTCGAACCTCCAGACGGTGCTCTACGGCGAACTGCCGCCGGCACTACTGCGGGCCAACGGCAATTTTGACGACCATATTCACTTGAGCTGGCTGCCGCCGGGAGTTCATCCGGCCGTGGAACTCAATTATGATGACGGAACGTCGGAAGTGTGGTTCCGCGTGGCCAGCCCCAACGGTCCGACCGACTTCTTCGCCGTGCGGTTCACGCCGCCGCCCGCGGACTCGGTGGACTACCCGCTGCCGATTCAGACGATTAACCTTTACATGGAGCGCAGTGATCCGCTGCCGCAGGTCTTGCTCTGCGCGGATAACGGCGGAATTCCGGACTTCAACAACCCGTTGCAGACCTGGACGGAGATTGGCGCCGACAGCACGCCGGGTTGGTTGATTGCCCACTCCGACGGCGAAGTGACGCTTGATACGGAAGCGGACTTCTGGGTGCTCTGGCAGTTCCCTCCGGGAATCATCGGACCGGGAACCGGTTCGGATAATAGCTCGCCGGACTCGCGGTCATACTGGACGCAGGGTCATCCGGCATGGAATCTGTGGACGTCTCATGACTGGATGTGCCGCGTGTGGGTCGGCGGTGCGCCGGGTGCGGCGGCCGGCTATGTGATGGCGATCGGCGATCCGTCGGGTTATCATGTCGATCAGGTTCCGGCCGGGACGACGACGGCCGATATTTTGCCCGCCAAGGACCAGCACGGCAATCCGATTGAAAACGTCGGTCCGGTACGTCAGAAGTTCGCGGCGGACCGCGGGTTTGCCGGTGCCACCGGCGGTTACCATGTCGAATCCGGCGCCTATTCACAGGCTCCAGAGCTTGAGTATGTCGCCCGCGCGGGCCGTGGCACGCTGGATGAGCTCGTCCACTACAATGTCTATCGTGACGATGTGCTGCTGGCTTCGCCGGTCGAGAATCGCTACGATGACTTCGTGGCTGAAGGTATCACCTACAGCTACTACGTGAAGGGTTACTACGACAACGGCGAAGAGTCCGGCCCGACGGGAACCGAAGAGGGCATGGCGGCCATGGCGCCGGCGGCGCCCGCCAACGTCGTCGGTTCCTCGCTGAATAACCAGACGGTCCGGATTTCGTGGACCGATCCCACGCTGAACGCGAACGGCCAGGCACTGGTGGACCTCGCGGGGTTCTACGTCTATCGCGACGGAGTGCAAATCGGTACTGTGGCGCCCGGCGTGCAACAGTTTGACGACACGCCGCCGCAAGCGAACCAGACGTATGTCTGGGGCGTGAGCGGTTACGATGAGATTCCGAATGTGGGACCGGCAGGAACCTGGTCGGGTTCGGTGGTCCTGCCATGGGCGGAAGGCTCCTATGAATGGACCGAGATTAACGCCACCGGAACCAATACCGGACTGACCGGCGACGATCAGAACCTCGGACCGTTCAACATCGGATTCCCGTTCACGTTCTACGGCAACACGTATAACTCAGTCCGTGTCTGTTCGAACGGCTGGATATCATTCACCGACATCTCGGCGATTTACGTCAACACGCCGATTCCCAACCCGGCTCAGCCGAACAACGCGATCTACGGAATCTGGGATGACCTGTTCCTGCCGACAGGCGGAGCGGTCTATTACTATTCTGACATTGCACTCGGTCAATTCATCGTGGAATGGGATCATGTGCCGCATATCGATGGGGCGGGCAGCTTTACGTTCCAGATCGTGCTGAATTCCGACGGCGGAATTCAGATTAACTACAACGAGGTTGACCATGCGACAACGTGGACAACCGGTGTGGAGAATCTGACGGGCACGGACGCGATCGAGGTTTGCGTTGATGGCGCGGGCGAGTTCATTCCGGCGAGCCAGACCGCAGTTACGTTCTGGGGTCCGGAGCCGACCTATGCCAACGTCACCGGGCACGTTACGTTTGACGGCGGCGCGGGCGTGATGACGCAGGTCACGGTGGCCGCCAACGGCGTTAGCCATCCGGTGACGCATCCGCTGGCCAACGGCGATTACACGCTGGAAGGCGTGGTCGTCGGTAACCGCCGGCTGACGTGTACGCTCGCGGGATATCACCCGGAGGAGTTGATCGTTGCGGTGCCCGAAGGCGGTATCGGAAACCAGAACTTCACGCTCGTACGCCTGGATCCGCCGGTTCCGACCGGGCTCATCGGCAGCGTGAACAGCGCGACCGGTCTGGTCACGCTCGACTGGAATAACTCCGCCGATCCGCTGGTGGACAACTACCGGGTCTATCGCAAGCTGCAGACCGAGGATACTTGGACGCTGGTCGCTACCGTGGTCCCGTCCAACGCGACGGATCAGCTCACGCAGGACAACGTCTATAACTACGCGGTGTCCGCGGTGGACATCAACGTATCGACTCCGGTGGAATCCGACATGGCCCTGCTGGACCATGCTATTCTGTTCGGTTCGATCCCGCCGGTCAATCTGACGGCTAACGGAAACTTCGACGATCACATTCATCTCCAGTGGCTTGCCCCGGGTTCGCCGCCGGAAGTCGAAGTGTTCTACGACAACGGAACGAACACCGTTGACGGTATCGGCTGGTGGGGCTTCCAGCCCACTTACGGCTGGCTGGTCGCGCACTATCAGGGCAACGGACCGATCACGGTGACTCGGTTAAAGACGTACATCAGCGGTTTCGCGACTGATGGAGATCCGCTTCAGATCGGCGTGTTTGAAGAGAGCGGTGGGTTGCCGACCGGCGATCCGCTCGGAGTCGTGGACTTGAATCAGGCCGCGCCGTACGACGTGTTCCAAGAGTGGGAACTGAGCACGCCGGTCACGGTCACGAGCGGCTCCTTCTTCATCGGTATGCGGCAGATGGCGGCCAATGCGATCTGCGTGGGCGGCGACGAAGCCACGCCGTTTATCAACAACACGTTCTACTACGCTTCCGACGCGGGGCTGTGGAACCCGTATGAGCCCGGACTGATTATCATTCCGATGCAGCGTTGTTTCGTGATCGGAGATATCGGCGGGGTCGCGCAGGAACTCATGCCCAGTCCGGTCGGCGTGCAATCGCCGGTCGTCAATCGGGGTCCGGTCGCGGTCGCGAAGGCCACGAACTTCAAGGCCGAAGCGATGCGCACGCGGGCGCTGACGGCGAAGGCCGGGGCAAGCCTCGAGCGGTTCCCGGTTACCTGCAGTGCCCGGCAGTCTGTTTCCGATACCTGGAGGCAGGCGAGTCGTCTGACCACGGCGACCAACGTTCGTGTTCCCTTTGTGCGCGGTGGCGATGCCGGCATCGATTCACGCGGCGGACACGGAACGCTGGACGATGTGGTGCAGTACCGGGTGTATCGCGACGGCGGGCAGATCGGGACGACGCTCCCGGCTGTGCTATTCTACGATGATCCGCGCCCGGAAAATCAGCCGTTTGACTACTACGTAACGGCCTACTATGACAATAACGAGGAATCCGCTCCGAGCAATACGGTCGTGGATGCCCGTTGCAACATGGCGCCGGGCGCACCTCCCACCATCGAGCTCACTCCGCAGGGCCAGTCGGTCATGCGGGTGAGTTGGACGGCGCCGACCACCAACGCGGATGGTTCGCAGTTGGTGGACCTCGCGGGATATCGCATCTACCGGAACGACGTCCAGATCGGCAGCGTCGCGGCGAACGTGACGCAGTATCTTGACACGCCGCCGGTGCCGGATGAATTCTACACGTGGACGGTGCGCGGCTTCGACGAAGTGCCGAACGTCGGCGACGGCGCGAGCCGCATCGGCGCGGTGCAAAGTCCGTGGGAAGTCGTGGACTACGAGTGGATCGATATCTCCACGGACGGAACCAACACCGGATTGACCGGTGACGATCAGTCCTCCGGACCGTTCCCGCTCGGATTCACGGTCGAATACTACGGCCAGGAATACACCTCGGTGTACATCTGCTCGAACGGCTTTGTTTCATTCACCAGCAACAGCGCGTCGTTCGTGAATACCGAAATCCCGAACGCGCAGGAGCCGAACACGGTACTGTATCCGTTCTGGGACGATCTGTTCCTTCCGACGGGCGGAATTGTGATGTATCGATCCGATGCGGCTGATGGTGTGTTCATCGCGGCATGGCTCGATGTACCGCATATCAACGGCAACGGGAACTACACGTTTGAGTGCGTGATCGACGACCGGGGCGGGATCCGCTTCGTGTATCAGTCGATGGCCGATGTCAATCAGGCGACGGTGGGCGTCGAAAACGAAACCGGGACGGAAGCCATCCAGCTCTGGTTCGGTGGCGTGGGCGGGCCGTTTGAACCGCAAAATGAGACTGCCGTACAGTTCTGGGGCGGTCCGGCCGGAGAAATCGCAGGCGTTGTCATCGGGGCTCCGGCAAATACTCCGGTTGAAGGCGTGGCCGTGTACGTGGACAGTCAGGTCGATACGGCCTACACCGCCGCGGACGGTTCCTATACTCTGGGCGCCGAACCCGGTACCGTGACCGTCGTGTTTTCCAAGCCGGGCTGGTGCGACACCGTTACGCCTGATGTCGTTGTCACCGACGGCGGGGTTACGGAGTTGGATGCGGTCATGAACGCGCCGCAGGCGGTGTTCAATGTCACGTCCATTTCGCAAACGACGTGGCCGGGACACGATGTGGCGGCGTTTTTCACGATCTCGAATCCGGCGGGTCTGTGTCCGCTGAATTATGTGATCGGCGACGATGCCAATTGGTTGACGGCCTCGCCGGCGACCGGCACTATCAACCCGGGACAAGCTCGCGAAATCACGGTCGGGATGCTGGCCGCCGGTCTGACTCCGGGACAGGAGTATCAGGCGACGATTCGCATCACGCACACTGCTCCGGGCCTGCTGTACACAATTCCGGTCACGCTGTTCGTGTCGGTGGATCGGCCGGAACCGCCGCTGCCGCTGCCGACGGAGTTCGCGTATCATGCCAACTACCCGAACCCGTTCAATGCGACAACGGCCTTCCGCTTCGATGTCCCGAACGCGAGCCGCGTGCAGATCGTGCTGTACAACATGAACGGTCAGGAGGTCGCGCGCCCGGTTGATGATGTCTATCAGCCCGGCCGTTACAACGTCAGCTTCACGGCGGACAATCTGCCCAGCGGTATGTACATTGCCCGGATGAACGCGGGTTCGTACACGGCGACCGGGAAGTTGCTGTTGTTGAAGTAAGCAAATCAATTCACCGCGACGAGTTTACCGCTCGGCGCGGCGGATATACGAAGAGGGCGGCCCGGTCGGGTCGCCCTCTTCTTCATCTGTCAATAGGTCTCAGATTCCGGCCGGCTTGCGCCGACCTAACCCGGCTCGGCGGAAGCGGCTACATCCAGGGCTCGTCGGCGGACGGGCCGTAGATGGACGGTACCTTGCCGCCGGCGATGCGATTGTAGATCGAGAACTGACCGCGGTGATGAATCATGTCCATCAGCAACATCCAGAGCAACTCAGCACGACGAACCGGGACCATCTTGCCCGGCCCGGTCATGAACATCATGGTGCCGTTCCAGTCGGCATCCGACATGGCACTGATCGATGCGAGAAACGGCTCCTTGATCTGCTCAATCTGAGTAATGATCTGGCTCAACGAGTCCGGGGGATGCAACTTCTTGGAGAAGTCCAATTCACCGGCGATGATCGCCTTGCCCAGCATCTCATACTCGGAAACGAAGACAAATGCCAGGTCCTTGGCACTCTTGCATTTCTCGGCAGGTTTCAAATCCTGCTTGTCGGCCGGGAAGTGGCGTAATACGTTCAGCGTAACCGCGTGTTCACGCTCCCAGCTCTTCATGTAGGTTGACTTTTCGTCCATCATGATCCTCCGTTGGAATACGATCGGTTTCAGGCACCCTTCATAACGCATACGAACAAGCCCCGCCCGCGGTTCCGGAGTCCCGGTTCGCGGTATGCGGTCTGAAACCCCGCCCGCTCGAGGGCCGATTGCAACTCGGCGATTGTGGAGAGGCGCAAGGTGTGGGTTTCGGTCAGGTGAACGATTCCGGCGGGCCGCCCCACAAGATACTCGAAATGGAACTCGCCAATGCGGTCGTGCACGGACGAAACGGACATGCGGCACAGCTTGACCTGTTCCTGATCGACGGCCTCCATGAATACGCTGCCGGGCTGGTATTGCTCCGGACTGAGGAACGGTTCGAGCAGGAACACACCGCCGGGCTTGAGGTGCGAGCGAACGCGTTCGAATGCCTGAGCCACATCGGCAAGGTCCGTCAGATATCCGATCGAACCGAACAGGCAGATGGCCGCGTCAAACCGCTCCGCAACTTCGAAATCCACCATGTTCGCGGTCAAAAAGCGGCACTCAGGACACTTGGCTTGCGAGATCGCGACCATGTTCGAGTCGAGATCAATGCCGAACACTTCATAACCGTGCTCCCCGTGCAGCCATTTGGCGTGCTCGCCAGTTCCGCAGGCAATATCCAGCAGCGATCGCGCACCGGGCAGGCTCGACTGAATGAGTTCATGCACCGCGTGCGCTTCGGCGGCGTAGTCCTTCATCCGCGTGTAGATCAGGTCATAGAGATGCGCGGTGTGAGTGAACATCCGCGGCTCACTGCTTATTGCGCAAGTTCCAGCCTTCGGGTTCCCCCTTTGCGTACTTATCGAACCACTCGAGCATCAGCTCGCGGTGCTCAATTAGATTCTCGAACTTCACATTGATGTTGTGCGTTTCATCCTTGAACTTGATCAAGACGACATCCTTGCCCAACAACTTCAACGCCACGAACATCTGATCGGATTCAGCAGGCGGGACGTTCGGATCGGACGCGCCGTGCAGAATCAGAAGCGGACTCGTGACCTTGTCGGCGTGAAAAATCGGCGATTTGTCCACATAGACGTCGCGCCGGTTCCACGGATAGGCACCGGGCAGAGCGAGATTCCCGTACCAGTAGCCCCAGGTTCCCGATCCCCAGTAGTTCGCGAGATTGCTGATACCGTACATGTCGCAGAGTGCCGTAAACATGCCGGTCTTGGTGGCCAGGTCAAGCGTGATGAAGCCGCCGTAGCTGCCGCCGTAAGCGGCGATCCGCTTCGGATCGAGGAAGCTCTTGTCGTGGAGAATCTTGTTCGTGCCTTCGATCACGTCCGCTGTGGCGCGGGTACCCCAATCGTTGCAATGAATGTCCGCAAACGCCTGTCCGTAGCCGACACAGCCGCCGGGGTTCAACACGTAAACGACGTAGCCGTTCGCCGCGAGCCAGTGATACTGAAACGAAAAGCGGCGGTCGCGCGGACTCACGCCGCCGTAGTAATAGACCACCAGCGGATATTTCCGGTTGGCGTCGAAATGCGGCGGGTAGAAGATCCAGCCGTCAATGAACTGCTGTTCGGAGTTGGTGAAGGCGTAGTCTTCATATGTCGCCAACTCGGAACGCGAGATCAACTCACGGTTCGGGTCCGCAAGTTCGGTCTCTTTGCCACTGACCGGATCAAAGCAGAACAGCGCGAATGGCTTAGCCGGACTGGTCGCGGTGTAGGCGAGCAGCGAGCCGTCGCTCGCGATCGCTGGATTGTCATTGACCAGGCGGGAGAGGCTGATCGACTCAAACTTCGGTACCGCCGCCGGCGTTGTGCGGAACAGCGAGACTTTGCCGAAATCGTCCCCGGTGAAGAAGAGCTTGCCGGTCCGCTCGCTCCACAAGATGCGAGACCGCGCGCCGCCTTCAGCCACGCTGAACGTTTGATTGGCGCTCACGTTCGAGATCTTCTTCGTCTTCAAGTCAACGGAGAACAAGCAAGCCTGATTGCCGTTGTGATAGACCGTGTCGGCGGGATTCGCGGTATCGCCGGCGGAGCAGTAGTACAGTTGAGTTCCGCCGGGGAGCCAGCAAAGGTGGCGGATACTCTCCGTGAGCGGCAGCGAGGTGATCAGCTGTCCGTCGCGTTCGCGCAGATCGTAAACCCACAGCTCGGTGTTGTAGAACGGATAACCGGGACGGGGAATCAATCGTGTGAACGCGAGCTTGCGGCCTTCGCGAGACAACTCAAATTCGTTCATGGCGAAGGTGCCGACGTCGTTCAGCGTACGAGAAGTTCTGCTTTCGATGCTGTACTCGACGATGTGCCGCAGTCGATTATAGTCAAAGACGCGGTCCTCGACTTCGTCATAGAGTTTGTAGGCCCCCTCGTCCTGATCCTCGTCGTCCTGAAAGAAATAGAGGTACTGTTCGTCCGGAGAGCATACCACGTGGTCGATCTCCTTGGCGTCGCGCAACAGCGGTGTGGTTGTGCGCGAGACCAAGTCGAATTTCCAGAGTGTGGTGCCGTTGTCGCCGCCCAGTCCGTACACAAGCGCGGGGGAGACGGGCATGAACCAGATTGAGCCGGTGCTGAGGCCGCTGCCGGGGCGAATCGTTTCAACAAGCTTGGCCGCGCGCGAATCGTAAACTTCGATCCACGAGGACTTCTTATACTTTTCATCGCGTTGCGATCGCACGACGGCGACATAGCGGCCGTCGGCCGAGACCGCGGGCGTGCCCAATTCCTGAAACAAACCCCAGTCGGTCCAGTGCTGCAAGCCGCGGCGCGAGATCGCGGAGAACTGAACGGTTCCGATGCGCGTGGAATCCTCGGTAAACGAAGCGGTCAGGGTCCAAGATGCGGGCGAAATATTCGCCACGCCGATGCACTTCACGAGCAGCAGATGCTTGCCCGTGTGCGCGTCCACGGTGCCCGAGACCTCGTAGAGATTGTCCTTGGCCGTGGATTGTTTTCCCACGAGCTTGCCGTCGAACCAGACCGCGACGGGATTGCCACAACTCACTTTCAACGGTAGTTCCTGGCGGCGCGTGGTGGTCACATAACTTGCCGCAAACACGGCGTAGGGCTGCGCCGCCGCGATGCGGAACTTGAGTGTGTCGTTGGACTGCTTCTCCCATGTTGCCTGATCCAGCGGCGACCACGGGAAGGAACCGCCCGCTTCTGGCAGGAGATCACGGAAGTTCGGATCCAGCTGATCCAATTGTGAATTCGTGCTCCACAATGTATCAGAAAACAGCGGTCGCGGAATCGAGAGCGTGCCGGTGACCAGCCAGGGATTGACGGTTAGCGGAGCCGCGACGGCCGCGGACACCACCAGCGCCGCGACGACGCAAAGTGCAAACAGGCGATGACAGGACAGCATGAGAACTCAGGGCGGGTGAGGTTATCCAAACAGTAGATTGCAGAGGGCAACGGCGACGGCAAAACCGGCGATGTTGCCGATGAGCGCCGCGGGAAGTGCGTGGCGAATGTTGCGGATGGCGACGGAGCCGAAATAAACCGCGATGATGTAGAACGTCGTTTCGTTCGAGCCGTTCAGGACCGAGAGCATGTTGCCGAGTAGCGTGTCGGGACCATAAGTCTTCAGGCCCTCGGCCAACACACCTTGCGCGCCGGAGCCTGAGAGCGGCATGATCAGCATCATCGGCAGCACTTCCGGCGGCACGCCCAGCGGAGCCAGCACCGGCGCGAGGCCCGACGTGATAAATTCAAGCGCGCCCGACGCGCGGAACATGCCAATCGCGACGAGCATCGCTACGAGATAGGGAATGATCCGGAGCGCGACGTTGAAGCCTTCCTTCGCGCCGCCGACGAAAGACTCATATACGCGCACGCGTTTGAGCGCGCCAATACCCAGAATCAGCAGCAAGATGACCGGGATCGACCAGCGCGCGACGGCGTCGGAGAAGAGCGCAAACCCATCGCTCATGAGGCGGTGTTCCCCGGTTTGGAATAACGCTGCATGAGCTTGGAAATGATGATCCCGACGGCGGTACTGACCGCGGTCGCGATCAGACTCGGGAGCAGAATCGAAGTCGGATTGGCGGCGTCCTTGCGGAGCGCGATGATCGTCGCGGGAATGACGGTTACGGAGGTCGCGTTGATCACGATGAACGTCACCATTGCGTTGGTGGCCGTCGGCTTGTCCTGATTCAGCTCCTGCAGGTCCTGCATCGCCTTCAATCCCAGCGGAGTGGCGGAGTTGCCGAGTCCCAGCATGTTCGCGGCGATGTTGGCCGTCATGGACCCCAAGGCCGGATGGTCCCGCGGAATCTCGGGAAACACTCGCGAGAGGGCGGGGCGGACGGCTCGACCCAGCCAACGGACGATGCCAGCCTCCTCGGCGACTTTCATGACGCCGAGCCACATGGCCATGACCCCGACCAGACCGATGGCGATCTCAACCGCCACTTTTGCCGAGGAGAACGCGGCCTTCGAGACCTCTTCAATCCGACCCGATGCCCCCCCGACGATCACCGCGATGGCGATCATGCCCAACCAAATCCAGTTGATCATGGGTATCCCTTCATTCCCCGGAATCTGTCATATCATTCGCTAAAGATACGACCTGTGCTTCAGATTCACAAGGAGAAGTGAAGCTGCTCCAGACGCCAAGAGGTACGGATTTCGCGTCAATTGCGCGGTCTGGACCCCTAATTTGGACCGAGGTTGTCATATTATGGGTCGATAGCATGGCTAAGTTTATTATAAACAATAAGTATTTACTTCACAGAGGGTTGACTTTCCCTGAACTTTTGAGTATATTTCGAGTTAAACCAGAGTTGCCGTTCTGGAATGCTGTGGATTAACTCTCGCAAACATCTTGCAAGACCTGAGTTTACCAGTTATCGTTGGCCATGGTGCCGGATTGCACGAAGGCGCAGCGGCCGTCGGGGCGCGCCGCAAAGGTATTCGTGAGGTACGCATCGGGAGTGTGACCATCGGCGGCGATTATCCGGTCGCGATTCAGTCGATGTGCACGACCGACACGCGCGACGTGCGGACGACACTGAATGAAATCCGGCGCCTCGAGGAGGCCGGGTGTGAAATTATTCGCGTGGCTGTACCCGATGACGAGGCTGCCGCTGCGCTGCCGCTGATTAAGCGCGAAATGAACGTGCCGCTGGTGGCGGATATTCATTTTCATTACAAGCTGGCACTGAAGGCGATTGACGCGGGTGTCGATAAGATTCGCATCAATCCGGGCAATCTCGGCGGAGAGGGGCGGGCGAAAGCCGTGACACGTGCGGCGCTGGAGGCGGGGATTCCGATGCGCGTGGGTGTGAATTCCGGTTCGCTGGAAAAGGATTTGATCGACAAGTACGGCGGACCGACACCGCAGGGGATGGTGGAGTCGGCCCTGGGGCATATTCGCTTTCTCGAGGACGAAGGCTTCACAGACATCGTGCTCTCGCTGAAGGCGTCTAACGTGCCGCGCATGATCGAAGCGTATTCGCTGATGCGCGAGCAGTGCGACTATCCGCTGCATCTCGGCGTCACCGAAGCGGGGCCGCCCTCAACCGGAATCATCAAGTCGGCGATGGGGATCGGCTATCTGCTCGCCAACGGAATCGGCGAAACGATGCGGGTTTCTTTGACCGCCGATCCGGTAGAAGAAGTGCGCGTGGCGTGGGAGATTCTGAAGTCGCTGGGACTCCGCACGCGCGGGCCAAATCTGGTGGCGTGTCCGAGCTGCGGACGTTGTGAAATCGACTTGATTGATTTGACGATGCGCGTGGAGCAGGCGATCTCGGGACTGAAGAAGCCGCTGCACATCGCGGTGATGGGTTGCGTGGTGAACGGTCCGGGCGAAGCGCGCGAGGCCGATCTCGCCGTCGTCGGCGGCAAGGGCAAAGGCATGCTGATGAAGGACGGCAAGATCATCGCCACGCTCAAAGAGGACGAACTGATTCCGCGCTTGCTCGAAGAAGCGGAGAAGTACGACGTGAGCCAGCGTCCGAGCGGCAAGGCGATGCTGGTGGCGGGGGCGTAGGAATGAGAGGCATCCATGTCCGATAAGCTCAAGGAAGTGGCGGAACAGGTTCGTAACGGGCTTAGACCCGAGTACACCGTCCGTGATTTGTTGTCTTGGTTTGGTTATTACAGGCGCAGCGATGGCAATACCGCAGACATAGTTCGTGCACTTGAAGGGTTGTGCATTTGGACGGTGCCCGATTTCACTCTTACTCACATTGATGCTCCAGTAGCGTTTGTTTCGGCAAGTGCGCCGTTTGATCCCACGTTACGCATTTGTATGTTGGGTCCGGCGCGGAACAAGCCCGTAAGTGTGACGCCCAATAGTCCGATAGGCGAGGTTGTGAGACTCATGATACATAATGATTTCTCCCAATTGCCAGTGATGACCAGCCCGCACGAGGCGAAGGGAATGGTTACTTGGCGTGGCGTAGGTCAACGCTATGCGCTCAGTATTCCCGGAAGCGAGGCGCGACATTTTATGGAACCGCACCACGAAATTAGTGACAATGAGACTATCTTCGATGCCGTCGGAATAGTGATTAGGTATGAGTGTGTTCTTGTTCGTGACAACAAGAATGTGATTTCTGGTATTATCACGACATCGGACTTGGCAAATGAGTTTCATCGGCTGGGAGAACCATTCTTGCTTATCAGTGAGATTGAGAATCATATTCGGGCGTTGATTCACGGGAAGTTCAGTCAGCCAGAACTCGACGCTGCCAAGAATCCGGAGGACGGTGCCCGTGAGATTTCAGGTATTCATCGCATGAACTTTGGCGAGTACGTAAGATTGCTTCAGGAACCCGGTCGTTGGGCGAAAGTCAGTCTCAAAGTCGACAGGGAAGGCTTTATAGCGGACCTAGAGAAAGTCAACAAAGTCAGAAATGACGTAATGCACTTCAATCCGCAGGGCATAGAGGACGAGCCGAAAGCCTTCTTGCACAAGTTCGCGCATTTAGTCCAGCAGTTGCGGCAGACGTCCCAGGGTTTATGAGATGTTTGGACGAAGTACGCTATTACAACGGACGACAATTGGGAGATCATAATGGACACTGAACTCTCTGGATCTGATTTCTCTTCTTTTGAGAGCCTCGGATTCGATGAAGATGGCAAGCGTTATTGGTATGCGCGCGACGTTATGTCGTTTTTCGGTTATGCTGATTACCGGACGTTTGCGAGCAAGGTCATTAGCCGTGCGATGGTAGTGCCGACAACGCTTGGGATGCCCTCCTTTGATTTCTTTAGGTCGTGCCCGCGGGACATTGACGGGGAGCGCTGCGATGACTTCAAGATGGATCGGTTTGCCTGTTTTTTGACAGCAATGAACGCCGATCCTGAGCGGCCGGCCGTAGCTCTGGTTCAGACATATCTTGCTGGCTTGGCCGCCACTGTCCACCAGATTTGGCTCGATGCAGAAGCAGTTCAGCGAGTGGAGATGCGAGACGATATTACACAACGTGAAAATTCTCTTGAAGCTGTTGTCCGCAGTGCAGGTATCAACGAAAGCAAGGACTTTGCGTTCTTCAAGAACGCGGGATATCGTGGAATGTATAACATGAATCTTTCTCGACTTCGTGAGATACGCTTGATTCCGAGTGATCGTTCTCCTTTGGATTTTATGGGTAGGCAAGAATTGGCTGCGAATTTGTTTCGTGAGTCGCAGGTCGAGCTGAAGATCAATACTCAGAACATTCGAGGACCGCGTCATCTAAATGACGCCCACCTCGCGGTTGGAAAAGAGGTTCGGAGAGCTATGATTCGAAATACAGGGATCGCTCCGGAGGATCTTCCCAAACACGGAGACATTCGTGATGTAAAGAAGCACCTGAAGCACACGAAACGCGGTTTTGAGAAGATTGACGGGACCAAAGACGTATCGAAGGGAAAGCCCGAGGATAGCGACACAGAGTAGATTCCTCGTGTGTGTCTCATGTGGAAACGTGGACTGCAGAATGAGCTTGAGGGGATGTTCTAATGCGCTCTAAAGTTACCATCCCCTCCGCCTTCGCCCAAATCACGGAGTTTGAGTCGCCGCAAGTTGTGGCGGAGGTGAATGAATTTCAGGTCAAGTGCGTGAAGCTCAAGGGGCCGTTTGTCTGGCACTTTCACGCGGAAGAAGATGAACTCTTCTATGTCGTGAAGGGGCAACTCAAGATGCAATTCCGGGACGGGGACGTGATCTTGAATCCGGGGGAGCTGATTGTCGTGCCGCACGGCGTCGAACATTGCCCCGTGGCGGACGTTGAAACGCACATCATATTATTCGAACGAAATACCACGAAGCGAACCGGAAACCTCGCCAACAATTAGCTGCGCGATATTCTTGATCACTTCTAAATTAACCGACCAAGAAAGATAGGGCCATGCCCCGAGATTACTCCAAGCCGCCGCGCAGCGACAGCCGTCCCAAGAGTGGGGGATTCAAACCCGGCGGTCCGGCACGCAAGCCGTACGCCAAACGCGAAGGTTCGTTCGAGAGCGGCGGCGACCGGCCGTACCGCAAACCGTTTGCAGCGGGCGAAGCCGGCGGTGACCGCCCGTATCGCAAGCCGTATGTCAAGCGCGAAGGTGCTGCCGAAGGCGGCGACCGCCCCTACCGCAAGCCGTTTGCAAGTCGTGAAGGTGGCGGTGACCGGCCGTTCCGCAAGCCGTACGGTGAAAAGCGGCCGTTCGACCGCCCCGCGCGCGAATACGGCCCTCCGAAGCGCGATTTCGGCGAACACAAGGACTTCCGTCCACCGCGATACGACGACGAAACCTTTACCGCAACCGGCAAGGTCGCGGAAATTGTCGGCAGCGAGCCGCTGAGCAAGATGGATATGCTGCACAAGCTGTGGGACTTCTTCCGCGACGAAGAATTGATTACCAACGCCGGTCGCAAGCAGCGTCCGAGTGCGGACGAGTGGCGGAACGAAGGAGACGAGCGGCCCGCGCGCCGCGCACCGCGCTCGTTCGACGAAGCGCCGCCGAAACGCGCGTATCGCAAGCCGGCGGGTGAACACCCGGCGGCGAAGCGCGCGAAAACGCTGGAAGGCGTACCGCGGCGGAAGTTCAAGGAAACACGGGGACAGTAAGAGCAGACACTGAAACGCTGAATTCACCCCCCCTTGGTCCCCCCACAAATTGGGGGAAACGAGCAGACACAAGATGACCATTAATCTGACAACCTTCAATAAGGGCGGCACCGAGCCGTTCACGAATGACGACGAGCGCGCGCAGTTTGAAGCGCTCGACAAACTGATTGACTCGCTGCGTCCGATCTTCATGGAAGAGGGCGGCGATGCGAAGGCCGTCTGCGTCCGCGACGGCGTCGCCCGGATCGCGTTCGGCGGCGGCTGCGAAGGCTGCGGCGGCGCCCTGGAAAGCATGGAAGGTGGTCTGCGCCTGATGATTCAGGAACGAATCCCCGGATTGCGGGAAGTCGTATTTGAGTAAGCACAAACTGCCGAGGGCCAGAGCATGACGTGGGGAATGTGGATAGGGATATTCTTCGCCTGGGCATCGATAGGCGGCTTTTTCTGTGCGTATGTTGCGCGAGAGAAGAAGCGCGGTCCACTTACGTGGTTCTTCTTGGGAGTTCTATTCGGTCTGTTTGCCTTGATCGCCTTGGCCGCACTTCCGAGACGGGACAAGCATACGATCGAGCGAGAAGATGAGTCAACCGCTGCGCTTTTTGGGTTCGACCTCGCGGTCGATAAGCTCTGGTTGTTCTTTTCGTCCGTCAAGCTCACCATCGTTCTGCTGCTCGCCCTCGCCAGCGCGATGGCGTACGGGACTTACATTGAAACGGTGCTGAGCAACGGCGCCGCGCGCATCGTTATCTATCGCACGTGGTGGTTCGATTCGCTGATTGTGCTGTTGGCGATCAATCTGATCGGCTGTACGTTGCGCCGCGCGCCTTACCGGCCGCATCAGGTGTTCTGGTTGTCCACGCATGTCGCACTGCTGATTCTGATGGCAGGGTCGATCATTACGCACCGCTTCGGCATGCAGGGCCAGATGGTCGTGCCGGAAGGCGATTTCTCGACCTCGTTCTTCCTCGAAGAACTCGACCGGGAAAAGCTCGACATGCTCATGGGACAGGAAGTCGAGCTGCCATTCGCGGTCTGGTGCGACCAGTTCGAGCAGATCATGTATCCCGGCTCCGGTATGACAAGGATCTTCCGCTCCGACGTCAAGGCCTGGGAGCAAGGCGAACAGGATACGGTAAAATGGACGGTGATGTTGAATCACCCGCTGGTGTACAAGGATTACAAAATCAGCCAGGCGTCGTGGATTGACTTGAAGGACGGACGCCAGGCTACCGTGCTTGGAGTGTCCTATGATCCGGGCATCCCGTTTATGTACGTGGGAGGCATCCTGCTGATTCTGAGCATGGCCGGAATCTTCTTTGTCAAGCCGTGGCTCAAACAGAAATTTCCGCCGAAACCGGTGCGACGCGAGTTCAAACTTGCCGAGGACACGGAGATGACCGCGGAGACCGGAGAAAGAGTGCCACAACCGGCTAACGGATGAGGAAGACTTCGATGATTATCCGACTCAACATACTGCTGCTCCTGCTGATGCTCAGCTCCGCTGCTGCGCGCGCCGCGGACGGAGCCGAACTTAGCGCTGGTTTCGACTGGGACATGGCCAGTCAAATAACCGCTCAAACCAGCGGTCGAGTGAAACCCCTGGATACCTTTGCCCGCGAGCTGGTCGCGATGGTTTATGGAAAGGCGAGTTACAAGGGACAACACCCGACCGAGACCTACTTCCGATGGATGGCCGACGGCGATTATTGGGCCAACGAGAAGCTGTTCTACATTCCCAAAGGTCCGCTGCGGGACGAGATGAAGCTGCCGAAGACCGGAGGGAACCACTTCTCGCTGGTCGCGCTTCAGTCAAACAATGGACTCATGCAACTGGCCCGCGATGGCGCGATGGCGGACCAAAAGGGCGACAAGCCAACCTTTGTACAGGGCAAGGCGAATGAACTGCTGAACCGGATGAGCGTGCTGTCCGCGGTCTTCAATCATGATCTACCGCTGATGGCACCGACAGAGGGCGGCGAGCCCACGGCGACCTGGTTGTCCATGCCGACAGTGCTGGGCCAATTCGAGGACACGTTGCTGGCTCCGCAGCCGGCAGGCGTGAAAGATACCTTGCAAGCATTGGCCGTTTCCTTCTCCGGCATGTACGCGTCGCTGCGCGATAACCGTCCGGACATGTTCAACACCTCGGTGATGGTGTTTCTCAATACGCAAGCCGCCATGATGCACGGGCAGCCCGGACTGATGTCGAAGCTCGCGTGGGAGACAAATTACAATTACATCCGGCCGTTCACTGTCGCGAAAATCCTGCTGGCGCTGGCGCTGGTGTTGTTCTTGTTCAGTCTCGCCCGCGAACCGTGGGCGGTGCTCAAGTGGGGCGGCATGCTCGGGATGATCGGCGGGCTGCTGTTTTATACTACGGGCCTGGCGATGCGCGCTTACATCAGTGGCCGCGCGCCGTGGTCCAATATGTACGAATCGCTGCTGGCGATCGGCTGGGCCGCGGTGCTGATCTCGATCATCTACGAACTCATCAAACGTGATCGCGTGCTGGCGCTGGTCGGTTCCGGGCTGGGAGCGCTGATTCTCGGCGTGGCGCAGTTCGCCAGTCTGGATCGCGGGATCAACCAACTCGTGCCCGCGCTGCAGAGTTACTGGCTCAACTACCATGTGATCATCACGCTCTCGAGCTACTCTTGTTTCGCGATTGCCATGGGATTGGGCCACGCAGTGCTGATCGCGGGAGTGCGCTCCCACGGCGCGGTCACGCCGAAACTGGCCGGGTTGGCGAAGGCGAACCTGAAGATCATTCAGGTCGGCACGCTGCTTCTCATCACCGGCATTTTGCTCGGGGCCGTGTGGGCGAACGTGAGCTGGGGCCGATTCTGGGGCTGGGATCCGAAGGAAACCTGGGCCTTGATCACCTGGTTTGTCTATATCGTATTTCTGCACGGGCGCAGCGCGGGATGGCTGGGCTGGCGCGGACTGGCGGCCTATTCCGTCGGCGCGTTTCCGGTCGTCATCATGACGTATTATGGTGTAAATTACTATCTGTCCGGATTGCATAGCTACGGCGCGGGTTCCGCGCCTGGCCTGCCCTGGCAGATGTTCGGCTTCGTCGCCCTCGAAGGCGGTTTCCTGTTCTGGGCTTTGCGGCGATTGAAAGGAAAGCTGCCGACGAAGCCAAAGCCAGCGAAGAGTAGCATGATGCCGCGCTCGATTCCGTCGCGTGCGAAGAATCCGGAGGTGGGGTAGTTGAACAAAGCACGTTCGCAAGATTTACTCGCGCCGGTGATTGCGCGAGTGAATTCACCGGCGGATCTCAAACCGCTCTCGTTTGAGGAGCTGGAACAACTATGTGTCGAGCTGCGCACGGAGCTGTGGGACACCATCAATTCCATCGGCGGCCACCTGGCAGCGTCGATGGGCGTCGTGGAACTCACGGTTGCGCTGCATCGTGTGTATGATACCCCCCAGGATAAGTTAATCTGGGACGTCGGGCATCAGGGTTACATCCACAAGATGTTGACCGGGCGGCGGGCGCTGCTCAAGACGATTCGCCGCTATAAGGGGCTGTCCGGTTTCCTGAAGCGCGACGAGAGCGACTACGATGCGTTCGGCGCCGGGCATGCCTCGACCGCCATCAGCGCGGCCTACGGCATGGCGGTGGCGCGGGACCTGAACGGTGAGGACCATAACGTGGTCGCGATTGTCGGAGACGGCGGGCTGACCGGGGGACTCGCTTTTGAAGCCCTGAATAACGCCGGACCGTCTGGCCGGAATTTCACGGTCATTCTCAACGACAACAAGATGTCGATCTCGCGGAATGTCGGGGCGGTGCCGAAATTCCTCGCGCGCATGGAGACGAACCCGAAACTCTCCAAGGTGAAGGATGAGGTCTGGAAGCTGCTGGGCGAGTCGCCGGTCGCGGCGCGCTCCTTGCAGAAAATGGCGGGCCGAATGGAAGCGTCGCTGAAGACGCTGATTTCGCCGGGAATGCTCTTCGAGGACCTGGGCTTCCAGTATTTCGGGCCGTTTGACGGGCATAATGTCCGCGAGCTGGTTGAAGTGCTGGAGAACATCAAGGCCGCGCATAAGCACCCGGCGATCGTGCATGTGTTGACGATGAAGGGCAAGGGCTACGATATCGCGGAAGCCGATCCGATCAAGTATCACGCGGTCAAAGGCGTGCCCGCCAAAATCGAGCCGAAGGCGGAAGCCGCACCGGACGTCGCTCCGGAAGTGCAGCGGATGGCCTATATGGACATCTTCGGCGAGGCCATGATCCGCGAGACGACGCGGAATCCCAAAGTGGTGGCGATAACCGCCGCCATGAAGGAAGGGACCGGCCTCGTGAAGTACGCGACCACCCATCCGAATAACTTCTTCGATGTCGGGATCGCGGAAGGGCACGCTGTCACGTTTGCGGCCGGCATGGCCACCGCGGGACTGCGGCCGGTGACGGCGATCTACTCCACCTTCCTGCAACGAGCCTTCGACCACATCGTGCACGACTGCGCGTTGCAGAAACTTCCGGTACTATTCTGTCTGGATCGCGGCGGCCTCGTCGGTGAAGACGGACCGACGCACCATGGTTGTCTGGATCTCGCCTTTCTGTCCTGCATTCAAAATATGATCGTGGCCGCGCCACGCTCGGGCGAAGAGCTGCGCGACCTGATGCGCACGGGTCTGACCGTGGAAGGCGGTCCCATGGCGATTCGGTATCCGCGCGACAAAGCGCCCGACCTGATCGACTGGGATCGCGAGCCGCAGGCGATACCCGTGGGCAGCTGGGACGTCTTGCGCGAAGGGAAACGCGTGCTGGTGCTGGCGGTGGGAACGATGGTCGAGATCGCGCGACAGGCGATCGCCCACGACGAACTTAATGTTACGCTCGTGAACTGCCGCTTTGTAAAACCGATCGATGAACGGCTGCTCGCGGACATGCTGGCCAAACACGAGGCAGTCGTGACGCTCGAAGAGAACTGCGGCGGCGGTGGCCTCGGTTCCCGCGTGGCTACTTTCATGAAGCTGCACGGGTGGCCGCAACGATTCGAGTCCGTGCACTTGCCCGAGAATTTCGTGGAGCACGGGACGCGCGAACAACTGCTTGAGCTTTGCGGCCTGTCGGACCAGCAGATCGCGGAGTTGATTCGACGGATATGGAAAGGCGAGGCGCGGGGGGACGCGGCGACACCCGCCGGAAGGCTGATTACCAGAATTCACAGCGCGCCGGAAGACGGCGAGGAATCCGGAGCACGATGAAGGTCCTGATTGATCCGCGAGCCGGATTCTGCGGCGGCGTGCGCCGGGTCGTCAAGATGGCCGAAAAAGAGCTGCAGACCACCGGCGAGGAACTGATTTCGTTGGGGGACATCATCCACAACGAAGTCGAAATCGCGCGGATGAAAGACCTCGGGCTGCACAGCGCCGAGCATGACGTGCTGTCGGATAATGGCGCGGTCCCCGGCAAGGTTCTGATCCGCGCACACGGCGAACCACCGGAAACGTATGAGAAGGCGAAGCAACTCGGAGTCGAGGTGATTGACGGCACGTGCCCGGTGGTGACGCGCTCACAGAATATCGCCCGCACGCATTACTTGAACGGCGAGCAGGTCGTCATCATCGGCAAGCCATTTCACCCCGAGACCATCGGCATTCGCGGGCATTGCGACAATCAGGCCTTCGTGGTCTATGACCGCGAAGATGTGAAGAAACTCGATGCGGCGCGGAAGACGTTTGTGCTCTGTCAGACCACGGTGTCGGCGGAGTGGTTTCAGGAGCGAATTGAGTGGATCCGGGCATGCTGCGGCAAGGTGGAAGTGCAGGTCGAGAACACCTTGTGCCGATTCGTCGTCGGCCGGGACAACGACCTCATGCAATTCGCCAGAGAAGTTGATGTGGTGGTGATGGTGGGAGGAACGAAGAGTTCCAACACGAAAGTCTTGTACGGCGTGTGCAAGGAGGTCAATGACCGTTCCTACAGCGTCGTTACCGAAGAAGAAATCGACCTGAGCTGGTTCAGTCCCGATGACACCGTGGGCGTAACCGGCTCGGCATCCACACCGCACTGGCTGCTCGAACGCGTGCGTAACTTCATTGCAGTGCAGGCCAGCGCGGAGATCGTTGAAGCCTGAGTGCGAAGAACCTTAAGCTTCAGGATAACCATTCCTGAACGGAGTACATCATGATTAGACTTTGCGCGTTGATGTGTTGTTGTCTGTGTTCGCTGTTACTTGGATCGAGTGCGGGGTCGGCAAATGGCGCGGAGCGACGAGTGTCCACGCGGGCACTCGAACTGCAAGTGCGCGCGGGCGTGCCGATCTCCGGAGTGGTGCTCTATCCCCCGGTCAGCGAGCGTCGTCAAGTCCGGAGCCTCGACGATGTGGGTGCGAACGTCCGCTGCAATCAAGATCCGTTCGGCAGCCGCCAGAACGAAATGACGGCCGCCGCCAGCCCGCTCAATCCGGGCATCGTGTTGACCGGCGCCAACGATTATCGAAACGGCGATGCCTCGGGCGGCTTCTACCGCACGGTGGACGGCGGACTGACTTTCACCGATGCACTGGTCACGCGCGGACCCGTGGGGAGTTACGATGCGGCCGGCGACCCGGTTGCCAGCGCTGATCTCAGCGGAAGACTCTACGCGCTTTACATCGCGTTTGACCGCGACCCCGGCGTCGATAACGGTATCTATTCGCAAACGTCAGTGGACAGCGGCGCGACGTGGGCCGCGCCGGTCCCGGTCCTGGAACATGTGGGCGGCGGAACTCCGGACTTTGAAGACAAGCCTTACGCTTGTAGTGACTACAGTGTGGGCTCGCCGTACCTTGACAATTACTATGTGACGTGGACGAAGTTCCGTGCGACCGGCGGGTCCGTGATCTACTTTGCCAGGTCAACCACAGGCGGTGCGTCGTTTTCCACTCCAGTTCAGATTTCCGGAGGGACCAGTACCCAGTTTTCCTGTCCTACCGTAGGTCCCAACGGCGAGATCTACGCCGTGTGGAACAGCTACTCGACCAACACGATCAAGCTGGACTATTCGCTGGACGGCGGAGATACTTGGCATCTCGATCATACGATTGCCAATTTCAATAATGCGTTTCCCACGCCGGGGTGCGGGACCTGGCGAGTCGAAGGATATCCGGTCGTGGGCTGCGATATTTCAGATGGTCCGCGCCGTGGCTGGCTCTACTGCAGTTGGGTGGACTGCAGCAGCGGCAACCCTGATGTCCTGTTCATCAGTTCGCAAGACGGCGGTACCAACTGGACGCCGCCGGTGCACGTCGAAGACGACATTACCGGTCACTGGCAGTGGTTTCACTGGATGAGCGTTAATCCAGCGACGGGCGACATCGGAATCGCCTGGCTCGACACCCGGGATGATCCCGCCAATTGCACGTACAAGGCTTACGGATCTATCTCGACGGACGGCGGGGTCACATGGGAGCCGAACTTCCCGATCAGCGATGCCGTGAGCGATCCGACGACCAGCACGTTTCTTGGTGACTACAACGGCACGACCTTCAGTGCTGACGGATTCTATGCGTGCTGGGTGGACTTGCGCAATGACACCGGCGATTCTTACGCGAATTGGTTCCGCATTACCCCGCCGCCGATGATGCCGCCGCCAACCGCTCTGGTGATTCATCCGGAAAACGAGTTTGTCCGGTTGATCTGGAATTCGGAGAATCAACCGCTGTACAAAGTTTATTCCAGCGTGAATCCCGAAACGCCGTTTGAGACCTTTGAAGGGAGCACCACGGATACGACCTATCTCGATTCCACCGGGATCGTGCCGGGGATTCCGCGCTTTTACATTGTTACATCGGCTACCGAGTGAGACCAGATGGCGCTGACTGAGCTTCCATTGCTGGAAGCAGATACACAATCGCAGGCGCGGGTTCCGCGGCCGGACTGGCTGAAGATTCGCCTGGGTCAGACGAAGGCGTTTCACGGTGTCAAACAGATCGTGCACGGTCAACGACTGGCGACGGTGTGCGAAGAGGCCGCGTGTCCAAATCGCGCCGAATGCTGGAGTCGCGGAACGGCGACGATCATGATCATGGGCGATACCTGCACGCGCTCGTGCGGATTCTGCAATGTGAAAACCGGCAGGCCGCTTCCGCTCGATGCGCTGGAACCGATCCGCACGGCCGAAGCGATTCAGGCGATGGGATTGCGCTATACCGTCATCACATCCGTGGATCGCGACGAGCTGCCGGACGGCGGCGCGGCACACTTCGCGGAGACCATCCGCCGCGTACACGAGCTGAATCCGCACTGCAAAGTCGAGGTGCTGACACCCGATTTCAAAGGGGACCTTGCTCATCTCGAGCTCGTGCTCGATGCGCAACCGGAGGTGTTTGCGCACAATATGGAAACCGTGGCGCGCCTGCACTTGCAGGTGCGGCCGCAGGCAAAGTACTGGCGCAGCTTGCAGGTCGTGGGGCACGCGGCCAAGCGCGGACTGGTCAGCAAGTCCGGCATTATGGTAGGGCTGGGCGAAACTCCGGCGGAGGTTCGGCAGGTGCTGCGCGACCTGGCCGACGTGGGGTGCAGTCTCGTGACGATCGGTCAGTATCTGCAGCCCTCCCCGCGACACTTGCCGGTCATGGCGTATGTGCATCCCGATCGCTTTGTCGAATATGCCGAGTGGGGCAAATCCTTCGGCATCCGGCACGTCGAGGCCGGTCCGCTTGTGCGCAGTTCTTACAAGGCCGAGACGCAGGAGCGGCTGATGCAAGGTGGCGCCCGCTCAACTTGAATTCACTCGCGGAATACCGATAAACAGAAAAGGAAGACAACCATGATTAATCTCTCCCCGACCGCAGCGAGCAAGGTCAAAGAGATCATGACCAAGGAAGAAAAGGCTGACTGGAAACTGCGCATGGGTGTGCGCGGCGGCGGTTGCAGCGGTTTCAAGTACGTGCTCGGGTTTGACAATCAGACCGGCGACGACGATCAGATCTTCTCGCAGGATGGGGTCACGCTCGTGTGCGACACGCGCAGCTACCTCTACTTGAACGGGACCACCATCGATTATGAGGACGGGCTGAATGGATCGGGCTTCGTATTCAAGAACCCGAACGCCAAGAAGTCCTGCGGCTGCGGCCAAAGCTTCTCGAGCTGAGTCCCCGTACATAGCTTATTTGCGGCGGACTCTCCAGCGCGGGGAGTCCGCTTGCCATCCACCCTTGCTTATCTCTCTGACTCTCTCCCTCGACCATTCCCGTGTCCCGACAATCCGTTGAGCTCCTGGTGACCGCGGAGAACCTGTGGTTCACCGAGCGTTACTTGAGCGTATTCGAGTTCCTCGAGCTATTTCCCGCCGACGCGCTCGCCGCCGAAGGTGAGCGCGGAGTCCCGGTGAAGCTGCGCACCGATCTTGGGTTCGTCATCGAAACGGACATCGAGCGGTCGAAAATGCAAATTCGCAATCGCTCGAAACTGCACGGCTGGATGCGATTCACCGCCGAGCACAAGCTCAGACCGGGAGATCGCATCGTCCTTGAGGAACGCGCGGATCGCGAATTCGACCTCAGACTCGTACGACCGGAAATATCCGCTTAGTCCCACCCCCATCCCGCCGCTCATGTCCCTGATCAAATTCCCCCTCGACGATCTTGCCGGTGAAGGCATTGTCCGTGAAACGGAATTCCGCGAGAAACTGAACAAGCTGGACTACGAACCTTACCGTAATCAGGCGGTTCTGATTCCGTGGGTGCACCACACCGAGCTGCCGATCTGGTGCTATCTGATGGCCGTCGCCCGGCTGACCACGGTCGCGGCGGTCCTCTCGTTCGGAGAGGCATGCAGCCCAATTACCCTGTTGCAGCGCGCACGGCCGGGCTCCGAGCCGCCCGCCGAAACCCCGCATATCACTTGACATACAACAGGTAATGCCTTATATTCAATTGCCATGGAATGAACAGCTCGCTCTTGCGGGGGCGTCTGTTGTAAATTATTGAATAAAAAGAGAATAGGTATCTGATGGCCCCGCAGCAGGGAGGTCTCTGGGAACTCGTCTGGATCGCATCTCCGTTTGCAAAACTGGTGTTGCTGGTCCTGGCAGCTATGTCCGTGGCGTCCTGGACCATTATCATAGAGAAGCTTCTGCTGATGGCCCGCGTCCGGCGGGCGAATGCCGGCATCGACCGCTACCGCTGGTCGCAGTTCGATCCGCGGTCCCTGGCCGGCGAAGCCCGACGCTTCTCGTCGTCGATCGTGGCGCGTGCTTACCTGTACGTGCATCGTGAACTGATCGAGCGTGGCGGCCAGGACTCCCGCGACAGCGAACTTATTGGCCGCGAATTCGCCCGAGCCGCCGCCGTCGAACTGAACCGCGCAGAGCGCTTTCTGCCGTTTCTGGCGACGTGCAGTTCGGCCGGACCGTTCCTGGGGCTGTTGGGGACGGTGTGGGGAATCATCAGCGCGTTTCAGCGAATCGGGATTTGGGGCAGCGCGAACATCGCCGTCGTCGCGCCGGGGATCGCCGAAGCGTTGGTCGCCACGGCGATCGGGCTCTTCGCGGCGATTCCCGCGCTCGTCGCTTACAATTTTATTTCGACCTGGCTGCGCAAAGAAGCTGAACGCGCCGAAGCCTTCGGGGATGATCTCGCCTTTGCCATCGAACGCATGGGCAATGATCGCGAGAGCGCGGCCACCGTCGTAAGACCGAGGCCCTGAGATGGGCGGTCCGACACTGCAACAATCCATGCCGAAAGGACGCAAGGGGAAGTTCAAGGTTCCCTACGCGCCGATTCCGGATATCAACGTGACGTCCCTGGTTGATGTCACGCTGGTGTTATTGATTATCTTCATGGTCGCGGCTCCGATCATGCAGAGTTCGCTGAACATTTCGGTCCCGCAGGCGGCGTCCGCGCAGCCCAGCGAGAAAACCGGGATCACCATCATTGTGCAGAAGAGCGGCAAGATCCTGATCGACGATGCCGCCGTGGACGAAGATGGCTTCGACGCCGCGTTTAATCAGGTTTACAAGGCCAATTCCGGTCAGCCCGTGTTCCTGAAGGCGGACAAGGATGTCCCTTACGCGAAAGTGCTGACCGTGATCGATGCGTTGCGTTTGTCGGGTGTCGCTGATCTCGGGTTGGTCGCGGAACCCGGCGAATCCAAGCATGGTCGAAGACGATAGAATGCCGTGCGCGGACCTCTTTTTAGCTCCATTGGGCTGCATGTCGTCTTCATCGTCGCGCTGATTCTGGCGAGTCAGCCGGGGCGGATCAAAGACAAACCGCTGCCAACCGCGACGACGGTCAAACTGGTTCGACCGAGCGCCCCGCAGGCCGCCCCTAAGCGAACCGAACCGAAAGAGCAAGAGGTGCTGCCGGAAAAAAAAGCGCCGCCGCTCGAAGTTCCAAAGAAGCAAAAAGACAAAGTCTTGCCGAAACTCGAAAAGCCGGAGCCGGACGAACCGGCGCCGCGCGCGGTGCAGCCAAAACTCGAACGGCAGAGCGATGCCGGGACGCTGACGCTGCAAAACCCGGGGTTCGAGTACGATTTCTATCTGGCGGTCGTGCAGTCAAAGATCGAACAGAACTTCCGGCCGCCGCCCGGCGCGAAAGCGCAACACATGTCCACCGTGAGTTTTGTGATTCAGTCCGACGGTAAGATCACGAATATCGAGTTGATCAAGGGGTCCGGAAATCTGCTTCTGGATCAGGCCGCGGAACGAGCGGTACGCTTCGCGGGCAAATTCCCGCCGCTGCCGCCGCAATATGAGAAAGGTGAGTTAGGAATCAACTTTGAATTCGTGGTCAATCCCAAAGCCGGACGCTAAGCCGCGACGTTACGTTCGATCCTTGCATCGGGCGATGCGGCACGCCAGCTTGCTGCACTTGTCCGGTGGACTGGCTTTGCTGATTTTGATGGCGTTCATGATCAAGGTCGCGTTCTCGCAGAATGTTACGTTGCGAACCGAAACCACATCGGTGGGCCGGTTGAATGTGGTCCTGATGCCGTTCACGGCCGGCAGCAGCGCGGATTTCGCCGGCGAACTTCCGGTGATCCTGCACGACTTCGTGAAAGGCGATCTGGCCTACTGCGGTTATTTCAATCTGATTGAGCCCGGGGATCTGCCCGCTGACACCGTTATTCAAGTCCGCCGCGTGAACGGAAAGAATGACACGTTGCGGACGTTTGGCGGCATGCAAGTGGCGCGCGTGTTCGGCACGATCAACGCCGGGTGGGACAAGGCCACCGCCACGATCGCCGTCTATCAGCCGCCGATCGTCGAACCGATTCACCGACAGGATTTTCCGTTCAAGGCCGATGACGCGCGAAATGCCGCGCACCAGATCGCGGCGTGGATCACCAAGATGCTCACCGGGGAGGACGGCGCGTTCACGTCCAAGATCGTGTTCGTCGTCAAGACGGGCTCGACCAAGGAGCTGTGGACCATGGACTGGGATGGCGCCAATCCGCGCACGCTGACCCGTGATAACAATGTGAACTTCTCTCCGACGTGGGCGCCGGACGGCCAAGCGCTCTATTATACCAGCTTCAAGGGCGGCAACGCCGACATTTACAAACTGAATATGGCGAACGGCAAAAGCGCGCCGTTTATCGCTTCGCCGCGAGTGGACAGCGCGCCCGCTTGCTCGCCGGACGGTAACTGGATCGCCTATAGCTCGTCCGCCGACGGTAACTCCGAAATCTATCTCGTGCATCCCGACGGCAGCGGCAAATCGCAAGTTACGATCAGCTACGGGATCGATACTTCGCCGTCGTGGGCGCCGACCGGACGCGAACTCGTGTTTACCTCCGACCGCGCGGGCGGACCGCAAATCTACCGGATGGATGTGGACGGCGCCAGCGTGCAGCGGCTCACGTATGCCGGGAACTACAACGAAACCGCGCGCTGGTCTCCCCGCGGTGACTTGATCGCTTTCGCAAGCCGCGAAATCGGTTTTCAGATCTTCACTATCGCGCTCGACAACGGCAGCGAGCGCCGCGTCACCGATCCCGGGTCTAATCTCGACCCGAGCTGGTCGCCGGACGGAATGAAAATATGCTATACCTCGGTGCAGGGCGGAAAATCAGCCATTTGGGCGTGCAACTGGGACGGCACCGGAGCGCGGCAGTTGAGCTTCGGCCTCGATGCGTCCCAGCCGCAATGGGGACCCGCGCTGAACTTCGCCGCCGAGAATTGAACTGCCTTTCGAGCGTCACCAAGTTTGATTTCATCACCTAACATACCAAAACAACTTCTTGTGGAGACACCATGAAACCGAAGAATCTCTCCCGCCTGCTTCCGCTGCTCGCCGTGTTCGTACTCGCCGTGGCTATCTCGATGACGGGCTGCAAGAAAAAAACGCGCAAGACGACGGAAGAGGTGACAGCGCCGCCCGCCATTGAAGAAGTCAAGCCGGAGACGCCGACCACCTCCGGAGACGACCAGCAGTCACAAATGGACGCGGATCGCCAGCGTATTCAGACCGTATATTATGACTACGATCAGTCTGCAATTCGCGGCGATCAACGCGACAAAGTCAAGACCAACGGAGAGATCTTCAAGAAATGGGCGGACTGGAGCATCTCGATCGAAGGCCATTGCGACGAACGCGGCACCAACGAGTACAACCTCGCGCTCGGTGAGCGTCGCGCGACAGCCGCCAAGCAGGCGCTGGTGGCCGAAGGCGTCGCCGCCGGTCGTGTCAGTACCGTTAGTTACGGCGAAGAGCGTCCGGCGGATCCGGGGCATTCCGAGTCCTCGTGGTCGCGCAACCGCCGCGCGGAATTCCGCGCCAAGTAAGCGGCCTGCGCGCGGGAGCGCGGTCGGTTGGTGACGGCAGACATGCGTTCGAGGGTCGATTCGACCCTCGAACTGCTTGAAGTGTGTGCGGATGGCAGCCCGGGCGGGCGCTCAACCCGTTCCGAATCGGTAGAGATGAAAACTCAACGTATCATCATCGGGTGCTTCGCGTTAGCCCTGGCCGTGACCGGCTGTGCGTCGCGAAAACAGTTCTTCGATTTGCAGCAGCAGAACGCGGAGATTGAACGCGGACTCGATAGCGTGCGCGCCGAGACCAAGCGCATGGCCGCGGCCCTGGAGACGCTCGGCGCAGACCTGCACTCGTACACTTCGCAGTCGCAGTATGGCTCCACGACTCTCGAAGAGAAGGTGGAAGGACTGGCGGCCCGGTTGGACGATATTGTCCAACGCATGGACCGCTCGCTCGCTCCGCTGCAGGAGTGGTTGCAGCAGCAGGACACCGGAACCACCGGCTCGAACTCCGGCTCCGGTATCGATTACTATGACGCGGCACAGAAGGACCTGGCGCTGGGGAATTACGATCTGGCTGAAGTCGGATTCCTGCAATATCTCGAAAGCAACCCGCAGTCGGACCTCGCGGACGACGCGCGCTACGGCCTCGGCGAAACCTACTATGCGCGCAAGCAGTACGACGAAGCCGTCGAGCAGTATCAGCGCGTCATCGACATGGATGCCGCGGGGCCCAAGGCCCCGGCGGCCATGCTGAAACTCGGGCTTTGCTACCGGGCCGATCAACAAACCGGCGAAGCGCGCAAGGTCTGGGAGAGCCTCATAAAACAGTACCCCCAGTCCGAGGAGTCGAGAGTCGCGCGGCAGCGGATTGATGAATTGGAAAGCAGCCGTTAGATTGTTGCGCGGATTTAGTCACTCGAGCGCACTAACCATCCTCAAGCCCCAACGCGAGCCGCGCTGGGGCTTCTGGCGTTCGCGGCGATGACTGAATCTCAACCGCAGCTAATTGCCCGGCCCGCCGACCCGCAGCAACGCAGATTCGTATTGTTGCTGCTGGGACTCTTATTGGTTGCCTTCACCTTCACCATCTCCGACTTGATTCCCGGCGTGATCGCGGGAATGATCCTGTGGGTCTTCACGGTCCCGATCTTCCACTGGTGGAAGCGGCGCACGCGCAACCGCGATCAGCTTGCCGCCGGGCTATCGATTCTGACGACGATTGCGTTTATCATTGTACCGCTCACCGCCATTGGCTTGATCATGCTGTCGGATGCGGCCATGCTGGCGGATCGGGCCCAAGCGTGGTTCGAGCCGCACCGGGCGGAATTTGAGGCCCGGTTGAATGAAATTACGGCCTCCGGAAGATTGTACATCTTTGACTATCCCATCGAGGTCGGCGATCTCAGCGCGCGATTTGATGAGTTCGCGACGTGGATGGGACAGGCGCTGATCGGATTGGTTCAGAGTACGGCCGGCGGTCTGGCGCGATTCGCCGTCCTGCTGTTTGTCACCTTGTACACGCTCTTTTTCTGCTACCTCGATGCCGCGCGATTCGGGGAATGGGTTCGCCGCGTGTTACCGCTCACGGAGAATCAATCACGCCGCTTGATCGCGAACTTCTTCGACACCAGCAAAGCTACACTGAAAGCGGTGGGCATCATCGGGGTCGTGCAAGGGACGATGGGGGGAATCGCGTTTTGGATCTGCGGCATTCCCGCACCGTTCTTCTGGACCGTCTTGATGGCCGTGGCGTCGGTGATACCGGCTGTCGGCGCGCAGATCATCCTGCTTCCGGCGGCGATCCTGCTCATGTTGATCGGAAAATTCTGGCTGGGCCTCGGTCTCTTTCTCTGGAGCTGGATCGCCATCGCCAATATTGACAACTTGCTGCGCCCCGTACTTGTCAAACGGGAAATCAATCTGCACGAACTGCTCGTGTTTCTGAGTACGATCGGCGGAATTGCAACATTTGGATTCTTCGGTTTCGTGATCGGACCCGTAGTCGCCGCGCTGCTGAAGTCCACGCTGGCAATCTACGCCGAGATCTACGGCGACCAGCCGGCCGAGTCCGCGTAGCCGAGTCGGACGTCAATTCCACGCGAAAGCGGGTGACCATTTGGCCACCCGCTTCGTGTTTCGGCCGGTACTCGTCACGACGGCGGAACGGCCACCTGGTCAGGGCTAAGGGTGCCGCCCGAGACCACCAGTCGAATCGCCTGCTCCACGCTCATCGGCAATTCTACAACCTCTTCAGCGGGCGACATTACGAGAAATCCCGATGTCGGAACCGGCGAGGTCGGCACGAACACGGACAACATCCGGGTGGATTGACCCGCGGGAACCTGCCAGTCGCTCGTGTTCGTAACAAAGCCGATCGACCAGGTACGATCCGTCGGAAATCGAATTGCAACCACGCGCTGGAACCCGCTGCGGTCGCCGGAGAGCATCTTCGTGAACTTGCGCAGCGCGTCGTAAACATCGCGCACCACGGGAATGCGCCCGAGCAGCCAATCCACCATTTCGAGCAGCCGCTGACCTAACACGCGCCGCACCACCGCGCCGAAGATCGCGATCAGGCCGATGGTCAGCGCAAACGCCACCAGCTCGGTCAGCGCATTCACGACGTACGGAGTGACGCTTTCACCGAGCACCGTCGAGGCGATGCCGCGCAAGTACGGAGAAAGAAATCCACCGATGAAGCGCACGACGACGATGACCAAATACACTGTAATCGCGACCGGTGCCAGCACGAACATGCCGGTGGCGAAGTTACGTCGGAAGAACGAGCGACGGCCGGGTGTCGTTGGCGTGTCCATGGGAATGTCGGGTTAGAGCGAGAAGTCCCGACTCCGGCCGGAATCGGGACTTCGATCGGACTTGTTCACTGCCTATTGCGGAGGCTGCGGTTCCTGCACTTTGACTTCGTAAATCAGCTCGCCAGGCGCGACCATATGATAATTACGAGCGGCCTGTTCCATCGCCGCCGGTTCCTTCGCGGTCAGGTCAGAAAGATAGCGTTCGAGCTCCACCTTCTCCTGTTGCAGACCGGCGATCTGCGCCGCCTGAAGCTCGTATCTCACGGCGAGCTTGTGACGCTCCCATAGTCCGTCACGGCCGTACACAAACCACGCGGCAAATGCAATCAAGCCGGAGGCGACGACGATCGGCCCCGGCTTCAAAAAGCGCCGATAGTTGCGCGGTCCGCCTCGGGGACGCATTAAGCTCTCGGGAGCACCCGCGCTCATTTCCAAACGGCTCCAAAATAAACCGCGGTATCGCCCAGCTCCTCTTCAATCCGCATCAGCTGATTATACTTGGCAACGCGGTCCGTGCGCGAAGCACTACCGGTCTTGATCATGCCGCAGCCGGTCGCCACGGCGAGGTCGGCGATTGTCGTGTCTTCGGATTCGCCCGAACGATGCGAAATAATCTGCGTGTAGCCGGCGCGCCGCGCCAGATCGACGGCGTCGAGCGTTTCGGATAGCGTCCCGATCTGATTCACCTTCACCAGAATCGAATTGGCTACGCCCTTCTCGATACCCTGCGACAACAGCTTGACGTTGGTAACAAAAATGTCGTCCCCGACCAGTTGCACCTTCTTGCTCAATTGCTTCGTCAAGTGCTTCCAGCCGTCCCAGTCCGATTCGGAGAGTCCATCCTCGATCGAAATGATCGGAAACCGCTTGCACAGATCGGCGTAATATGCAGTCAATTCCTCGGCGTCGAGCTTCGTGCCTTCGCAAGCAAGATCGTACTTTCCAGTCTTCTCGTCAAAAAACTCGGAAGCCGCACAATCGAGAGCGATGGCAATCTCCTCCCCCGGTTCATATCCCGCATCGGTGATGGCTCTGAGGATATACTCAATCGCCTCGGCGTGCGATTTCAGATTGGGAGCAAACCCGCCTTCGTCACCGACGTTTGTGGAATGACCCGCGGCCTTCAACACCTTCTTCAAATGATGAAACGTCTCGACGCCTGCGCGCAGACCGTCGGAAAAACTGCTGAAACCGCGCGGAACGATCATGAACTCCTGAAAGTCCAACGGATTGTCCGCATGCGCGCCGCCGTTCACAACATTCATGAACGGTACCGGCAACATCTTGGCCCCCACTCCGCCCAAATATTGATATAGCGGAAGCCCACAGGCATCGGACGCGGCCCGCGCAACGGCCAGGCTCACCCCGAGGATCGCATTCGCGCCCAGTTTGGACTTGGTCTCCGTGCCGTCAAGCTCAAGCAACATCGCATCCACGTCCTGCTGGTAGATCGCGTCACGACCCACCAGCTTGTCCGCGATCTGCGTATTCACATTCTGCACGGCATCCAACACACCCTTGCCCAGGTAGCGGTTCTTGTCATTGTCCCGCAGTTCGAGGGCTTCATGTTCGCCGGTCGAGGCTCCCGAGGGAACCGTGGCCCGACCCATGGCACCGCCCGAGAGCACTACTTCTACTTCCACGGTGGGATTGCCCCGGGAGTCCAGTACCTCGCGGGCAAAGACGTCAGTGATTTCCGTCATCGCTCTCAAATGTTCAAATTAGGCGCATTTACGTGGGAATATACGCATTCCCCTGAGCAAAATCAACTGATTTCCGGGCCTTCTTCCGTGACACCGTGATCGCCGAACAGTGAATCATAGATGTCAAGCGCCTGCTCGTAGTATTCGGCAGGGACCTGCACGCGCCAGAGCTTACCCAGCGTCGTGGTCCCCGTGACGACGCCCAGCCCGCCCGCGGACAGGTCGGTCTTGACCAGATTCGGGATCCCGTTGTCGTCCAGCACCTCGGTTACCATCGCCACCCAGACCCCTCCGTCCAACGGTGGCAGCGACTTCCACTCCGTGTACTCGCGGGGATCAGACAGGGGATTGCTCATCGGGATCCGGTTTGGGTTCGTCCGCGGAGCGGAAGTAGAAGAATCGCTCCATCAACTTGACATAATCGCTGAACTCGCGGCCCTCGGGTGTGTGCGAGCGCACCCCCTGGAACGCGTTAATCCGGCTGTCGAGCTCGTCGCAGTAGTGGAGGACGAGCGCCTCCAACGTCATCGGCTTGACCGGCGAGCCCATCGTGCCGTCGCCTTGATGGGAGAGGATCAAGTGTAAGAGCTGGCGGCGAAGTTCATCGGGGAATTCGGGAATCGCGGAGATGGCCCGATCCACGTGCAGCACGCCCTGCGTGATGTGACCCAGTAATCGCCCTTCGACCGTGTAGTCAATCGCAATTTCCGTCTTGAGTTCAAAGGCCTTGCCGAGATCATGCAACATCGCCCCCGCGATCAGCAGGTCGCGGTTCAGGTCGGAGTACAGTGTGCTCAGCGCGTCCGCAAGATAGCACATGGAGATCGTGTGTTCCGCCAGTCCGCCGATCGTCGCGTGATGCCAGAGTTTGCCGCCCGGCGCGCGCAAGAACGCCGCGAGGAATCCGGCGTCGCCGAAGATCGCCTCCAGCAATGCGCGCAGGTCCGGTCGTGTGATCGACTCGATGTGACGGAACAACTCCTGCTGCGCCTGTGTTTCGGAGAGAGTCGAGTGGGGAAGGAACACACTGCCATCCGGCGCCTCGTCCCCGGTCGCGTGGCGCAGGCGGGAAATGACCAACCCCGGAATCTCGCGATAGCGATCCACGACCGCCTCGATTTTCAATACATCGCCGGGCTTCGCGACCGCCGCGAATTCCTCGAATTCCTCCCACTTCTTCGCATCGAGCGTCCCCGACGAATCCTGCAAGCGGAGTTCCAGATAGTTGCCGCCGGATTTCTTTGGCTTTACTTCGAGCTTCGTGAGCAAATAAAAACCGATGATCTTCTCACCGGTGGGCAGCTCACGAACGCGGGCAAGTGACGGTGTGGTGTCGAGGGTAACGGGAGGCATGGGCGATATGGCAGGGCGGTCCGTCTCCGAACCGCCCCCGCAACTCCTGCTTGAGGTGGAATGGATTCTACAGCCGGTAACTGAGCGTGAACAACGCGGCGTTGGACCTGATGTCTTCGGTCAGGCCCGTCGTGACCTGTTCGGTATAGCTGGAGAAGTGATAGGTCGCATCGAGCATCACGCTGCGATCCACCAGAATACCAAGACCCAACGTGAGAATCGTCTTGTCATCATCCCCGCCGGACGCGCGATAATTGGTCGGTGCGAAACTCAGTCCGGCGCGGCCGCGCAGGCCGTAAGCCGGAAATAAGTATTCGCCGCCGAACGACAACCGCGTCGTGGACTTATACTGATCCTTGATCTGCTGATTGGCCTCGGCCTTGCTGACATCCCGATACGGCGTGTCGCTCCGAAACGAGAGCGAGGTCCAATCGCGATACTCCAAATCCGCCGCCACCAGCCACCGTCCGGGAGAGATCGAACCGCCCAGGCGGAACACCGCCGGATACGACATGCGATAATTATCGTAGCCGCTGGCACCCTCGATGATCCAGTCTTCCTTCAGCGACATTGAAATCGGTGAATGGAACATCGCGCCGACACGCCCGGTCCGCCCGATCCGGAACAGACCACCGACGTTGGCACCGATGCCGGAAAGATCGGTGGTGATCGACTGCTCGCTGTAAATCCGCGAATCCGCGTCCGTGTAATGTCCGGTGAGCGTGTATTCATCGCCGCCGGACCAGTAGTTCAATCCAAGACCGAGCGCGAGATTCGGCGATACATCGACCGCTCCCGCGAAACTCCAGAGCCCGAGCCGCCCACTCTCAAGTTCGTCGAAATCGTCCCAGTCGGCATTGCTGTCAACAGGCGATTCCACCCGCGTGCGCCGATCGAAGGCCAGCACCTGCGAATAGCCGATCCCGAAGCTCATCGCGCCCTGGTAAACCGGAACCGGAAACACCACGCCCATGTCATTCAGGCGGAGTGAACTCGTCGAGCCGTCGAGAGATGAGCCAAAGTAATCCGTCTCGTTCTTGAACGATGTGCGGGACAGCGAGCCTTGGAGCTCGATCCGCTTTACCTGCGCCAGACCCGCCGGATTCCACCAGATCGCGGAATAATCATCCGCGATGCCTGTGTATGTTCCGCCCAAGCCCATGGCGCGCGCGCCGGGGCCGAGGTATTGGCCCGTCGTGAGCAGCAAGCGCTCCGGAATCTGATCCTGCGCGACCGCTATCGAAGCGCAGGCCAGCAGTGCAAGGATGAAATACTTCATGCTGTTATCGACCCCGCTTTCCTTCGCGCTTATTATCGTCCTTCGGCTTCGCCGGCTGCGGCGGCGGATTCGCCGGAGCCGGAGTCGCGATCGAACTCGGCGGCGGAGGCGTTCCAATGCTGCCCGGCCCGCCGCCGGCCTCGCGACGGCCGCGCTCCCGCGGCTGCTCCGGCGCGCCCGGCACGCCCGGCTGGCCACCATAATACCACCACGGATCCCGGTACCAGTTACGCCACCACGGAACTCCGTAATAATCGTAGTATCCGTAGTACGACTGGTAGTAGCTTGGGTCGTAGTTATAGAAATCAAATCCCCAGCGCGTACGCGGGCGACCCCAATAAGACCACTGATCGTAATGGTCGTAGCTGCGCGGCGGATACTCATCCGTGATCACCGGCGCCGTCAGTGTCGTGTCAATCGCCGTCGAATCGTAACGATCGTACAACGTGTCGTACGGCCCGCGACCGGTCATCTCCATGCCGGGCCGGTAAAACTTCGTGTAGCAACCGCTGCTAAGCAGCGCAAACATCCCGACCGCCGTTAGCAGAATGAGACGCGGTTTCATCGTCGTTTCTCCAATTCGCTTTGAACCCGAAGGCTTCTCCGCGACCTGTCTGAATTAGTCGTTCAGTTTCACCATGATCGCCTTCTGCGCATGCAGGCGATTCTCGGCCTGATCAAAGACCCGGCTATGCGGACCGTCCATCACCTCGTCCGTGATCTCACGGCCCCGCTCCGCCGGTAAACAGTGCAGCACGATGCAGTGCTTGTCCGACCGCTCCACCAACTGCTGATTGATCTGAAATGCGTGCAACGCTTTCGCCTTGGACTCGGCCTGTTCTTTCTGCCCCATCGATGCCCACACGTCCGTGTACAACACGTGCGCACCCCGCACCGCCTCCAGCGGATCGTGGCTGAGCGTGACCCGCGAACGACCCGCCGAGCGGGCGCGCTGGAAGAGCTCCATGTCCGGCAACGTATCCGTCGAGGTCGCCACCACGAATTCAAAGCCCAACAGGCAGGCCAGCTCCAACCACGAGTTCGTGATATTGTTGCCGTCCCCAAGGTAAACGATCTTCAAATCCTCGTAGCGCCCGAGGTGCTCGTAAACCGTCAATATGTCCGCCATGATCTGGCACGGATGCGAGTGATCCGTGAGGCCGTTGATGATCGGGATGTCCGCGAAATGTGCGAGCTTTTCAACATCGTCATGGCTGAAGGTCCGAATCACGATTCCGCCCAGATAACGGGACAAAACCTGTGCCGCGTCCGAAATCGTTTCGCGCTTACCCAACTGAATCTCGGCATCCGTGATGTAGATCGGGGAGCCGCCAAGCTGGTTGATGCCGACTTCAAACGAGATCCGCGTCCGGAGGCTGGGCTTGTGAAAGATCAGACCCCACGTCTGCCCTTGCAGCGCATGGCTGTACGCGTGGTCGCGTTCTAATTGCTTTAACTCCTTTGCAAGCGCAAGGGTTTCAATCACTTCCTCACGGCTGAGATCGTGAATTGAAAGGAAGTCGCGATGCTCTCGGGGTTTCGTCATGGGGACCTATGCCGTTAGTTTGATGAAGTTGCGGGTCGAAAGTTGAATGGCCGTGGCTTGGTGCCGGGTCCGTTGCGTTATCTGATCAACAGCAACTTGTGCGTCGCGAGATGACCGCCAGAGGTCAACCGCGCAAAGTAGATCCCGGAGGGAACCCCAAGCCCACTGCTATTGGCGCCGTCCCACTTGACCTCACCGACCCCGGCCATTGCCCGCATGATGTCAAATCGCCGGACTTCTTCGCCGAGTAGATTGAAGATCACGATTTCGGCACGACCGGGACCGCCCAACTCATACGTGATCGTCGTGGACGGATTGAACGGATTCGGATAGACATTCTTGATCTGCCATCGATAAGGGACAAAGGCAGGCGGAATCGGCGCGTCACTATCCGTAGCCGTGTACACTCGAATGTTGTCAACGTGCATGCCCAACTCGCCCAGCGCATGGTCGGCCTGTAGGCGGAACCGCAACTGCACAGGATTGGGAATCCAACGGCTGAGATTTACATACGTGCGCGTCCAGTCCAATTCCATGTCACAGAATCCCGCCGCGCGTTCCCACGTTCCGCCATCCGTCGAAACCTCGACGAAAAAGCTATCCGCGGGCACGTCCAGCCGACCGCGCCGATAGAACTCGAGATAGGCAATGTTGCCCCCCGCCAACGGAATGGACTGATCCGTGTGAATCCACGAGTTCGCGTTCGGCGCGTACGTCGTTCGGTAACCCTCGCGATTGGTGTGCAAACAGGTCCCGAAGTTCATCGACGTCGTGTCAAGCTCGGCCCTCCACTCATTGCCGTCACCGCCGCTGGTCCAACCGGAGGTCCCCGCGTCGAAGTTCTCCGTGAAGACCGTTTGCGATGCGGGGAGCGCGATCTCAAACGTACGGTCACCGCCCAGTACAAAGTCGCGCCAGGCAACCACCGTTCCCTCCAGATCGGCCCGCGCGCGCAAACTGTACTCGCCCTCCGCGAGATTCACGGTCAGTCCGTCCGCGGGAATGTTGAGCCAGCGCGGGAACTTGCCGTCCAGAAAGCCCGTCCCCGCTGTGCCCGCGCCCGCGGCGTCCACCAGGCGGAGGGTGAGATTGTGATGCGGTAACGGTTGCAGATCCAGCGTGACATACTGCACGTCGCCACCCGGCTGAATCGTCGTCGAGGCCGTCGCGTCGGCATAGCCGTCCTTCCGCGCGATGATTGTGATCGGCCCGGCGGGCGGGAGGATCGTCATGCGGCCATATTGCTCGTTGGTCGTGCGCGGTGCCAGAACCGGCGTCCACGTACTCGCAATTCGCCACTCCGCCGAAATGGGCTGAAGTGTCGAGGCATCGCGCGTATGGATCGCCAAGGGCGCAGGCTGATCATGATCGAAGTTCATCATGCGCCGGTTCATCCAGTCCAACGATGGCATCATCGCCGAAATGGTCGCCTCCAGGCGAACGGAATCCGGCTGAATGTCGCCGTCGCTCGGGCTGGATTCGGTCAGCGCCTGAAACGTCCCGATTCTCCAATAGAACCAGTCCTGCAAACAGCCGTTGTGCGTGCCACCCCAGACAAAGGTGAAGTGGTCGTTGCCCGGATAGGCTAACGTCTGCTCGACATAGCGTCGGTTCCACTGTCCCAGCGCCGTGCAGTCCGGCGGAAATTTGTAGGGACCGGGATCGACACCCCATTGCCAGGCGATGATACTGCGCTCGGCCACGGCTCCCGATCGCGACGAATGATACACGATGGAGGTCGTCGGCCGAATCTGCAACGCAAGATCGCGGATCGCTTGCACCTCCGGTTCCGAAAACGGACCGGGCCCGCGATAATAATCAAACGGCTCATTCGCCGCGGGCTGCCACAGCGTGTCACCCCAAATCCAGTTGAACTCGAAGTTGCGATTCAAGTCCACGCCGCACGAATCCGAGCCGACGCCCGGGACCACCACACAATCGCGGTTGCCGAGCTGCGGCGGACGATAACCATTCTTGCGCCACGTATTATCCCGGCAGTCGGAGATCACAGCCAGCCCGTCCGGGTTCATCGTCGGCACGAAGTACATCTGGGTGTACATGCGCAAGTCGCGCCCCTGATTGGTCACCAACCGCTGCATGTAGGCGATACTCGTCTCAACCCCGATGACCTCCTCCGCGTGAATGTGCATGATGATGAGCGAGACCGGCTCGTCTTCAAATACCTGCACGTTGTTCGAGATCTTCACCGCATAGATCGGCCACTGCCGGCCGTCCATGTCACCGCGGGAATGGCCGATCGAGTCCACCTTTACCCAGTCGGGATGCTGGGCCTGCAGCTCAAACACAAACGCGTAGAGTTCCTCCAGCGTGTGATAGCGATCGTCGAGGCACTGCGCCCAACCGGCCGCGCTGATGCTCAGCAAGGCCAACACAAAAATTATGTAGTTCTGACCACGCATATCAATTCAGTAGGGGTTCAAGACAATCGGGCGACGACGATGATACTCCGCCCCCCGGATTCACAGAGCGGCACCCTCGCGAGTGCCGCCCGATTCCAAACTCGTTATTTCAACAGCGTCATCTTCTTGACGCTCTCGAACGTAGGTGTGTGCAGCCGGTAGAAGTAGATTCCCGACGCCAGCCGCGAGGAGCCGAACTGCACGTCATACACGCCCGCGGTCATCACCTCATCGACCAGGGTCGAGACCTGCTGCCCCTGCAGATTAAAGACCGTCAACTCAACCCGCTCGGTCTGAGGTACTGAGAAGCGAATACTTGTCGTCGGATTGAACGGATTCGGGTAGTTCTGTTCCAATGTGTACACCGCCGGAACCGGCTGGCCCCGCACCTCGGTAACACCGACCGTGCAGTCGTTGACCCACTGGCCCCAGATATTGATCAACGGTTCCTTGCCCGACGCGCGCAAGTCCTGCCAAAACGCCAGAATGCCGCCGTGACCGTCGTCACTGGTGGTCGGACTCAATTGCCCCTGGTAGAAATCACAGATCACGCGCCCGCTGTCCGCTTGCCAGTAGTCCGTCGTGAGATTGCCGTCATGATCGAGGTGCGTGGCGTACACGTCCTGATACAGGCCACGATAATCCGTCCAGAATACGTACAGGCCGTCGTTCCATTCGGTCTCCAACTGAGCTTCAGTTTGGTCGCCACGAATGACCGCGATCCGCTTGCCGTCCGTCGGCCACAGCCGCTGCCCGGCCGGGGTGATCTTCTGACCATACAGATCGAGATTGAGCACGTCGCCGGTCCGGTAGTCTTCCCAGACCACAAACAGATTGCGCTGGGAGTCGATGTCGATCGTCGGTTCCTTCTGGTCGTTCACAATCGTGGCCACGACAATCCCGTTGGCGGTCCAACTGTCAGCGCCCGCGGCGTTCACGTGCTGCGCGTAGATGTCCTTGCCCATGTCAAAGGTGCGCGCATCCGACCACGCGAAATAGGCGCCGCCTTCCTCATCCGCAAACAAGGTCGGCTCGTATTGCGAACCGTTCGCCGAGCAGATTTCCCGATTCCAGGACACGCTGCCGTCTTGACAAACGCGGGCGGCCGAGACGTTGAGCTGCCCGAATCCACCGGAGGTCCAGACCACGATGCAGCAGCCACCGGAACTCGTTACCACGCCCTCGACGATATCGTCGGCGTCCGCCGTACTCAACCGTACCGGGGCTTGCCACAGCGGTTCGCAATTGTCGTTCATGCGCATCATGTACACATCAATCAGGAACGCCGCGTCGGAACCCGACCAAACCACATAGCTGCCACCCGCGCCATCCGATGCGCAATAGGCATGATCCTGATCGTTCATGCCCGGGGCCAACGCGACCAAGTTGCCCTCCAGGCTGCAGCGCGGAACCCCGTCGCTTCCCACACGCTTCTGGCGGATCCGCTTGACGCCGGACCGCAAATCCTCGAAGGTCACAAAGAAGCCCGCATCCCCATCCGGGCAAATTTGATGGCCCAGTTGATTCGGACTTTCACCCGGATCCTGAACCAACGGCTCGCCGTTCATCTCGCGTTCAATGTGCCCGGTCGTGTCCACGATCTGATAGTACAAACGCGTTCCCCCGCCCACCACGCGGTTGTCCTGCCAAACGACCCCCACACGACCCATGGTCATGGGCAAGGAAAGCGGAGCATTCGCGTCGCCGTCGAGTCCGTAGATGACAATCAGTCCGTCCGGATGATCCGGGATCGTGAACTGACCGTTGGTGATGTCGAGATTCTGATAACGGATTGACTGCGATCCGGAGCGATAATCATCCCAGAAGATGAAGACGCCGTTGCCCTCATCAACGCGCAAGACGGGCGCGACCTGCTGGTTCGCCGCCACCGCGATCGGGATGCCGCAATCCCCGCCCCAAACAAAGTTGCCCGTCGCATTCACGCGCGCCGCATAGAGGTCGCACTTCAGCCAGTTGCCGTCCGATCGCGTGTCTTCCCACGCGATAATCGCCCCGCCCGCCAGATCCGTTGTCTGCCGCCCGCCCTGGCGGGTCTGCCCGACTCCGCCGGACTCGGCATTGCCGCAAATCTTGAGACCGTTGGCTTGCCACAGCGACGCGCCGTTCGGCGGCGAAAGCTTCTGAGCGTAGGTCTCTTCGATATACCCGTTCACGCGCACATCTTCCCAGACAATAAACGCTCCGTCCGGCGCGCCACCGTTCATGCTGATCGAAATGCGCGGAGAATTCTGGTCTTCGATGGCATCGCAAACGACCACGCCATCCGCCTGCCACAGCGCAGTCCCCGAACCGTTGACCCGCTGCGCGTACAGGTCGCGCTGCGCGCCACCACGTTGATCGCGCCACACCAGATAGGCGCCGCCGTTACCGTCCGGACAAATCTTCACGCCGTCCTGCGAACCCGGCGCGCAGCAGACACAGATGCCATTCACGCCCGATCCCCACGGCAGCGTCCGCTGCGGAGTAATCTTCGCCGCGTAAATATTCTGGTCACTGGCAAGCCGCTTGTCATTCCAGGCCACGATCATGTTGCCCTGTCCGTCACTATCGGCCGTGATGCCGATTTGCTCGCCCAGGGTATCGGTCACCGCCAAGACCTGCGACCAGGTATTCCCGTTGGCGTCAACATGCTGTGCGTAAATCTCAGCCGGATCGCCGCGCCGCGTGTCCTCCCATGCGATTATCGCGCCGCCCGCCAAATCGGGTGCGATGCGGACCGTCAGCTCATTCACCGGCGTCGAAAATACGTCCACACGAACGCCCGTAAAATTGTTGGCCGGCCAGACCGGCTGTCCCAGATCGTTGATCTTCTGGGCCCAAATGTCGCCCGTACTGTCCTCGCGGAACTCAATCCAGGCCATAATCCAGCCGCCGTCAGTCACCGGCGTCACATCGCAATCCTCTTGGCGATACTGCGGATAACGCGCCAGCGGAATGCCGGTCGTCACCCATCGCTGCGAGCCGTCCGGGTTGATCATCTGTCCGTAGAGGTCACGGTCACCCGTTCGAGTGTCGCTCCAGGTTACCACGATCTCTCCGGTGGACCGACGGCCCAGCGCGCGCTGCCATTCGATGTGGTGGCCCTGACGGATCGGCGCTCCCAGACTGTCCGCCCAGCGCCGGGGGTCAGGGCATGGCTGAGCCTGCGTGGTCAGACTGGTGAGCAGTACGGTGAGCAGCCCCAGCAATGCGCTCCCCCAAACCGGCGTACGATTCTTCATCATCTTGTTTGAACTCCGCGTATTTGAAACTCCGAGAATTCGATATCGCCTGTCCTGTCTCATCCGCGAGTCAAAAGCCCTGCGACCGGGCCTCGTAACGCGTATAGTGAGGCAACATACAGAGTTATAGCACAGTACTCAAGCTAACAAATGTTCCGCAGAGAGTCAACTCCGCCGCCCACCACTGCATCGGGCGACGATGCCCACTGCACTGACTCCGCGCAATCTATGCACATGCGTGCACCCCCGTTCATACCATGGACCCCGACGCTCCCTCCTTGCGAATTCAGATAAACCTCTTAATATGTTGTTTATATATCCTTTATGCTCTATGTCGCGCCGAAGGCAATTTGTTCCACGATGCTGCATCAAACGGAGGTAACGGCAGCCCGCTGTGCGAGCCAGATTAGACAGTCCGCGGACGGAAGGCTTGCCGCGCTTAGAGAATTCGACGCCCCGCAGATTCCCGTCGAATTGGTCTCTGAATTGCGGATGCCCCCTTGACGAAATGTTCAACATTCACTTCGCCATGAGCGTATCTTGTTAACCGCAACCACCGCACAAGCCCTCCTCGAGGACAGCCGGCTCGCGATCATGCTGATCCGCCCGGATGGCGATGTCATCTACGAAAATCGGCAGGCCAATCAACTTTGGCGCGAGCGGTCGAATGCCGCCTCACTGCTGAACCGGCTGACCGTCGCCTCAAGGTGGTCGGAAATTATCGACAAGCTCGTCGGCGACGAGCCGGTCGCCGACGAGCCGGTATTACTCCAAACCGCGCACGACGAAGCCGAACTCAACTATTTGACCGCCTTGCCGCAGCGCAACTCCATCGGCGAACTCGATGCGGTGCTGTGTGTCTGGTCCGCGCGTCGCCACGGCCTCGCGGGCATCACCGAAGAGACGCCGGGCGAAACCCTGTCCGAGTACACCCGCGACCTCGAAGCCATCCTCGAGCATCGTACCTATCACCATATGCTGCGGGCCGAACAGGATGAGCACGCGCGGAATGTGCTCGACCACCTCGCCGTCGGAATCTTGATCGCCGGGACGGACGGCGCAATCCTGTACCGCAATCAAGCCATGACGGATGTCTTCGGCTTCCGCCCGGCAAACATGCTCGATCTCCATGTCAGGCACTGCCTCTCCGCCGAGGCCCTGTCCGCCTTTACGCGAGCCGTGGAAATGAAACTGCGCATGGCCCTCCGCGATCAAGACCCGGGAGGCAATCCCGCCTGGATCGAATGCCTGCCGCTGATGAGTGGAAATGACGTCGAACAGATGGTGTTGCAGTATAGCCGCGACACCGCCCATGAATAAGCCTTGAAGTGAACTTGTAGTCTATGCGAATTTGTCCTGTCAAGGATTTGCAGCCGGGAATGATGCTCGGCAAGTCGTTGTTCTCGGACGACGGGCAGCTGCTGCTGCGCGCCGGCTTCCCGCTGGAAGCGGAGATCATCCACCGCGTGCTGGGTACGGGGCGGACCGCGCTCTATATTGTGGAAGACGGGACCGAGGATATTCTGCCCGAGGAAACGATCTCCGAAGAGACGCGCAACCGCGCCAGCGCCGTCGTTTCCAATACCATGCTGCGGATCGCCGAGGCCGCCGCCCAACGACCGGTATCCCCCGAGCAACTCAAGACCGTGATCGAGAAGGCGCCGGAGTTCCGGAACGTCGTGGACGTGGAGCGCGTCTCGGGCGAGATCGCGTCGATCGTCGATGAGATCATGGACTCCTCCGCGCTGATTCTCAATCAAACCCTGATCAAGAGCAATACCGGCTACAATCAGGAACACGCGATTGACGTCACCATGCTGTCCGTGCTGATCGGCCGCCGGCTGCTGTACTCGCGACGCGACCTGCTCGAACTCGGAATCGCCGCGTTTCTGCACGACCTCGGCAAAATGGCCTTTCCCGAACTGCTGGCCAAGCGGCCGCACGAGTACAGCGAAGATGAACATTTCATGATGCGCGAGCACCCTGTGTTCGGGCACACCATGTTCGGAAATAGCACCGACCGCTTCTTCATGGCGCAGGCCGGGATCCTCTATCATCACGAACGGCAGGACGGACTGGGCTATCCGCTCGGTGTCCGGGGTAAGAATACGAAACCCTACGTCAACGGCGCGAAGCCCACGGAATCCATGTTCCCGCTCTCCGAAATCGTGGCCGTTGCCGATGCCTACGATAACCTGATCGCCGGTCGAAAGGGAGCACCGCAGTCTCCCGAGGCGGCCATCACGGAGATCGTGCGACAGTCGCGCAGTATCTACAACTCGGAAGTTGTGAAGCTACTGGTCGAGACCATCTCGATCTTCCCGACAGGTTCGATGGTGCGGATCGTCGAGGCGACCACCAAAGGTCTGGATGGCTGCGCCGCCGCCGTCATGAAGCCGAACTCGGCCAAGCCCCACCACCCGATCGTGGTACTGGTCCGCGACGCCAAAGGAAACCGGATCACTCCGCGGACCGTCGATCTGGCCGCCGAAACACATTCGCGACTGGAACTCGCGCATTAAGCAGATTGTGATGCGGTCGGCGAGGCGGGTCATGCCCGCCTTTTCGCGTTCCAGCGCCTTTCCGATTCGCAATAAATTTCGTATATTCTCGCCAACATGCCATTTGAAGGAGGCCAATATGAAACTGCTCATTTGCCTCGCGCTGTGCGTCAATATGGCGTATGCTCAGCCGACGACGCACACGCTCGCCACGTACTTCAACGTCGCCGCGACGCCGCTGCAAGCCTACCGCGCGCTGACCACGGACTGGCAGTTGGTCGAATGGCTCGACGCCGCCGACGCTGTGTTCACCGCCACCGCGGGCGGGCCGTGGCGGATTACCTTTGCCAATGGCGGGTTGGATGAAGGACTGGTCAGCGGGGCGTGGCCGGGAGACTCGCTGAAGTATAACATCATTGCCGCGGACACCCATAACGTGACGTTTCATTTCGATTGGCAGGGGAGCGGGACCCGCGTGCAGTTACAAGACGTCGTGGTCTCCGCCGGGTCCGCCGATACCTCCGATGCGCGCACCCAATTGGCTGACTGGTGGCAGCCGCGACTCGACAAGCTGGCCGGCTACTTGAACGCGACACCGGGCGCGTACGTCGCTCGCCCCGCCACGGCGGAGGCCGCGCCTGCCGTGATCGTGCTGCATGATCGGTTCGGCCTGAATTCCACCATCCGGGCCTTCTGCGATTCCGTCGCGCTGAGTGGCTATGTCGCCGTTGCCGTTGATATGTTCAAAGGCGAGGTCACATCCGACCCGAAGCAAGCCGAACGCTTCACGACGCTCGTCGTGGATAGTGAGGCCGTCGCTTCCGCATTGCAGGTCTATCAATACCTCGCGCAGAATCCGGATATCCAAACATCGCGAATCGCGGTCTGGGGCATTGGCTACGGCGGCTCCATGGCGATCAGCGCCGGTGCCGCGCAGCCCAAGTTGCGTGGATGTGCCTGCTGGTATCCCGGCGAGTGGCCGGGACCGGATGCACTGAAACGCGTTTCATGCCCGGTCCAGGCTGTATTCGGTGAGCGCGATCTCACACGCCCCGGTCCCACGGTCACCGCGTTCAGTCAGGCGATGTCCCAGGCCGGTGTGCGCGTTGATATCGTGTTGTTGAGCACCGCCGCTGCCTTCGCGGATCCAAACTACGCCGCCGATTACGACGCGGCAATCACCTACGAAGCACTCCAGCGGACGTTGGTCTATCTCGACAAGCGCCTGAAACTGTAGAGATCAGCTCGCAGCGGAGTTTGCCGTTAACCACTTTCCGAGAAACACAAACCCCGGCGCTCGTCAGCGTCGGGGTTTCATCATGGTCACAGTGTGCGGAGAAACACCGCGACCACTAATCGATCCGGTCCGTCCCGTTCATGCCGAGGTGATGCCGCATGAACTCATACATCGCGGCATAAGCCTTGAGCTTGTTTTCCCGCTTGCGAAGTCCATGACCTTCATCCTCAAAGATCAGATACTCGACTTCTTTTCCGTTCTTGCGCGCGGCGTCCACGATCTGATCCGATTCCGCCACCTTCACGCGCGGATCGTTCCGGCCCTGCACGATGAACAACGGCCGCTGAATCCGGTCGGCAAAGAAGACCGGCGATTGCTTGTACATCCGCGCGCTGTCGGCGGCAAGCTCCGGATTACCGATCTCTTTGTAAAAATATGCGCGATAGGGCTCCCAATAGGGGGGAATCGAACTGAGCAATGTGAACAGATTCGACGGACCCACCCAATCCAAACCGAGCGTAAATTCCTCGGGTGTAAACGCCAAGGCAGCCAACACCATGTATCCGCCATACGAGCCGCCCCAGATCACCGTGCGGGACGTGTCCGCCTCGGGCACGCCGGCAAGATACTTCTTCAGGTACACCACATCTTGCAGCGGATCCTCGCCCCACTTCTGGTCGTCGGCGAGGTAGTACGACTTCCCATATCCGGTTGACCCGCGCACATTCGGCGACGCCACGATGAAACCTCGACTCAGCAGGAATTGCGTCCACGGCTTGTACGCCGGAGTCTCCTGGGCCATCGGCCCGCCATGCACGTCGATCACGACCGGAGCCTTGCCGCCTTTCGGCAAGTGCTTCGGAATATACAACCACGCCGGAATCTGCTTGCCGTCAAACGACGGATATGAAACCAAGCGGGAGGTCACCATCATTTCCTCACGCAACTCGCTCGTATCGAAGAGGTCCGTTAGCTTGGTCAACTTGTTCTCATGCAGGTCGAACACATACTGATCGCCGGGGATGTTGTCGGCGTTGACGTAGATCCGCAAGTAGCGTTCGCTGCGGCTGAAACCCACCGGAATAATTTCCGCCGCAGGCAACGGCGGCAGCGCCACCGGCTTGCCGGACTTGTGATCCACAATCGTCACCCGCGAGATTCCGCCCTCGTTGACGGCGGTGATGAGATATGTGTTCTTGTAGCTGAACGAGGCGCTGACCACATCCCATTCCGGCTGCAATACCGTCGCCCATTGCTGCGTGGCCGGATCGTATGTTTTCAGGTGCGTAAATTCGGAACCCCGGTCGCTCAAGACATAGTATAGCTTGCCGTCGGGCGAGAAGTCGGCGAACCCGTAATTCGCTTCACCGTCTGCCTGCGTTGTGAACGCCTTCGTCTCCTTGGTCGTGACATCGTACGTGTACAAATTCGACGATGTCACGTTCAGAAACTCGTTCAGAATGAGCACCCGGTCGTCCGGCGAGATCGCGTCAACGCTGAAGGTCGTGTTGTTCTCAAAAACAACCTCCGTTTGCATGGTGCGAACGTCGAGCCGATAGGTATCCATGAACCGGTCGTCGCGCCGGTTTGAGTTGAAGTAGAGGTAGTAGCCGTTGTGTGACCAGCCGATCAGTGTGGCCCGCTTCCCGGCCCACGGTGTCAAGTCCTCGAAGGTCTGGCCCGCGGGAGTCGTTCGATAAAGATGGTAATTCTCATCCCCGCCCTGGTCCATGCCGAAGATGATCAGCGAGCGATCCGTGGGGCACCACGTGATCGAAGTGATCGCATCATCCGTTTCGAGCAATCGCTGCCAGTCGCCGCCCTGCACCGGCATCCGATATGCCTGGTGCTTGCCGCTCTTATCGGAGATGAACGCAAACTCGGACTCATCCGGAGAAAAAGCAAGGCTGCCCACTCGGTAGGTCTTGAAAAACTCCTCAAGCGGCAAGTCCGCCGCGCTCTTGGCCGTCGAAATCATGGTCATGCTGAACAGAATTAGAGAAAGCAATAACGCAACACGCATCATCCGTTTACCTCACAATGCTCACGACCGCAAGCGGTCACTCCTCAGGATCACCTGAACGAACGGCCGCCGATTACTCGTAACGCAGGGCCTCGATCGGATCGAGGCGCGCCGCCTTGATCGCCGGCCACATGCCGAACCCGATACCGATCACGCTGCAAAATATAACCGCCAGCGAGACCGCCCAAATCGGTATCGGGGCCGGAAAATGCAGCTGATTATTGATCACCGCCGCCACAATGTAACCCAACATAATCCCCACCAGTCCGCCGACTTGCGACAGCATGAACGCCTCGATCAGGAACTGCCGCAAGATCGATGAACGGGTCCCGCCCAATGCCTTGCGCAAACCGATCTCGCGCGTGCGTTCGGTCACGGAAACCAACATGATGTTCATGATGCCGATCCCCGCCACCAACAACGAAATCGCGCAAATCCCGAACGCCGCGATCCCGACGACCGCGGTCATCTGATTAAATTGGTTCTGCACCATGTCGGGCGTCCACATCGCAAAATTGTTCTTTTGACCGGGCTTCAGGCCGCGCACCGAGCGCATTGCTTCGATGACTTCCTGCTGTGCCTGATCGAAGACCCCGCCGCTCCATGCTTGAACCGTTAGATTAACCGAACGGTCGCCGAACACGCGAAACCATGCGCTGATCGGGATCCAATTGTCGTTGTCCTTGCTCTCCCCCAGCAACGAACCGCGCTCTTCAAAGACGCCGATCACCTCAAACTTGTGCCCGGCCACGCGGACGAAGTTGCCAAGCGGACTCAAACGGTCGAACAGCTTCTTGTACGCGGCCCAGCCCAGCACGATCACGTCCCGGTCCGCGGCGATGTCCTGCTGCGTGATCGGACGACCCAGCGCCAGATTGTAGCCGTTGTTGAACGCAAACTCCGCCGACCCGCCCGCGATCTGCTGGCTCGGATTCGATTCCAACGAGCCGCGCCGCAGCGTGTAACCGAATTCCCAGGCTTCCACGCCCACCGCCCGCACGGAGGGACAACGTTCGCGGATCACGTCGGCATACTCGGGTTCAATTTCCGGTCGCCGCTGACGCTGGCGCGGACCCATGTGAATGCCACCGCCGTTATCGTCGTAGCGCTGCACCTGAAACACGTTCACCGCCAGCGAATTCTGCATTGAGGTCGTGATCGAGTGCTTGATTCCCCCCAGCACGGTCATCGTCGAGATGATCGTCATCACGCCGATCATCACGCCCAGCAGCGTGAGCGCCGCGCGCAGCTTGTGCGCCCACATCGCGCCCAGCGCCATCCGCAGCGATTCCCATACCGAATATTGAATGAGTCCGCGCAGCCACGTCATCGACTACTCCTGTCGCAAGGCTTCGATCGGCGACAACCGCGCAGCCTTCAGCGCGGGGTAAAGACCGAAGAACACACCGACCACCGCCGAAAAGATGATGCCCAGCAGCACCACCCACAATGGCATGGTCGTCTTGATGAAGCTGTCCATCGCATAACTGCCGCCGGCCGCAAGCAGAATTCCGCAGATCCCGCCCACCGAACAGATCACCGCGGCCTCGACCAGGAATTGCCAGGCTACCTGCCAGCGGCGGGCGCCAAGCGCCTTGCGCAACCCGATTTCGCTCGTGCGTTCAGTCACCGAAACCAGCATGATATTCATGATGCCGATGCCGCCCACGAGCAACGAGATGAACGCGATCAAGATGCCGCCGGTGTACACCCCGGCCGTGATCGCCTTGAAAAAGTCGAGAATCATCGTCTGTAAGTTCACCCCGAAGTCGTCCGGCTCGGTCGCCTCGAGGCCGCGCGCGCGGCGCATGATGCCTTTCAATTCCCACTTCAGGTCTTCGGTCTGGTTGCCGTCGTAGGCCTTCACGATAATGTCCATGTCGTCACGCCGGCCGTAGGTCTTTTGCCACGCCCCGATCGGGATCAACACGAAGTTGTCCATGTCCTGACCGAAAAAGCGCCCCATCTTCTCGTTGACGCCGATGACCTGAAACTTCTTCCCGCCCACATCCAACTTCTGACCAACCGGCGGAACCTGATCGAAAAGCTTGTCGGCAACCCCGTAGCCGATCACGCACACCTGGCGATTGCGCGCACAATCCTGTTCGTTGATGAAACGACCCAACTCAATCTTCACCGAGTTCGTTACCAGATAGTCTTCATCCACACCGAACACCGGCAGCCGCGAGATCGTGCCCCCCCGAAACTTGACCGCACGCATGGCCTGCGCAAACGGCGTCACGGCCTCGGCCAGTTGAGACTCCTGCTCGATGTAAGCCGCGTATTCGACCTTCATCTCACGCCGCTTCATCATCGACCGCCAGTCACCCTCGCCGAAAATCCACGTCCACTTCGAGACATAGATCGTATTCGAGCCGAGAAACTCGAACTGATTGGCGATGGACCGATTCAGACCAAGAATCGTGACCACCATCAAGATGACCGTGGCCACCCCGATCACAATCCCCAGCGTCGTGAGTACCGCCCGCAGCTTGTTGCGGGCCAGCGCCTTCAGCGCGATCCCCACGCCCTCGAATACATCGATGAAGAACCGTATCATGATCGGTCAGCGTGAAACCAAGTGGTCCGTTTCAATCAGGCCGTCACGCAACCGCACGACCCGCCGCGCATGTCGGGCGATATCTTCCTCGTGAGTGACCAGCACAATCGTGTTGCCCTCGGCGTAAATCTTGTCAAAAATGCCCATGATCTCTTCACCCGTCCGCGAATCAAGATTGCCGGTCGGTTCGTCCGCCAGAATGATCGACGGGCGCGTGACGAGCGCGCGCGCGATGGCCACGCGCTGCCGCTGCCCGCCCGACAGCTCGTTGGGCTTGTGATGCGTGCGGTCTTCCAGCCCAACCTCCACCAGCGCATCCAGCGCGCGCTTGCGGCGTTCGGCGGCCGGGAGTCCCGCATAAACCAGCGGAAGCTCTACATTGTGCAAAGCCGAGGTCCGCGGCAAGAGGTTGAACGTCTGAAACACAAAGCCAATCCGCCGATTCCGAATCTCCGCCAGTTCGGAATCCCCCAACCGCGCGACGTTGTCGCCCGCGAGAATGTAGTCCCCCGACGTCGGAGTGTCGAGACAGCCGATGAGGTTCATCAGCGTCGATTTTCCCGAACCGGACGGTCCCATGATCGCCACGTATTCGTTCGAACCGATACGCAAGTCCACCCCGCGCAGTGCGCGCACCTCTTCCGTCCCGACGATGTACGTCTTGACCAGGTTCTTGATGCCGATCAGGTTGCCCGCAGGCTGGCCGTTATCACTCATGTGCTGCTCCGCCATGGCTCCGCTGTTTCACTTGCCGCCCTTCGCGCCCTTGCCCTTCTCGTCCTTCGCTTTCAACTTGATCTTGTCGCCGTGCTTCAAATCGCGAGCGAGCACGCTGTACGGACCGTTGACCACCGAGTCACCCTCGGACAAGCCGCCGAGAATCTCCATATAGCGGTCCGATGAGAGCCCCGTCTGCACCGGCCGCCATACCGCTGAATCCTTGGCGAAAATGAACACCCCCTCTTGCGGCTGCTCGCGCTTGAACAGCGAACTGTCCGCCGTCCCCGACTTTACTTCCGCGGCAACCTGACGGGCCGACTTCTTCTCCTTCTTCTCGGTCAGCTCAACCACCTTGCCCTCTTCCTTGTCGCGCAGGGCCACGCACTGCAAGGACACCGACAACACGTGATCCCGCTTGTCCGTCGCAATATCCACCGTCGCCGACATCCCCGGTCGAATCCCGAGAATCGTATCGACGATCGCAATCTTCACGTCAAAGTTCTTGGCGACCTGCTCCGAACCCAGCTGGCCCGCTTGCGTCGCACTCTGCGAGATCTCGGTCACAATCCCGCGAAACGAGGTGTCGGGATACGCGTCGATCTCGACCAGCGCGGAATCGCCGAGCTTGACCCCCGTGATGTCATTCTCGTCAACCTGCGAGCGGACCTGCATCTTCGTCAAGTCCGCGATGACCATGATCACGTCCTCTTGGAACTGCGAACCCAACGTCAACTCGCCAATCTCCTTGTTCAGCCGCGAAATCGTCCCGCTCATCGGAGCGTCGATGCGCGTCTTATAAAGGCTTTCCCGGGCACTCTTCTCGCCCGCAACCGCTCGATCAAGCTCGCCCGCCGCCAGTTCCGATCCCGCCAGAGCGGCGTCCAGATCGGCCTGCGACGCCATGCCCTTGGTTACCAGCTCGCGAACCCGCTTCAAGTCCGCCTCGGCTTTGTCGCGAGAAGCCCGCGCGGATCGAAGCATGGACTGAGCCGACTCGCGATTCGCGGCATAGGTCTTGGGATCAAGTTCGACCAGGAACTGACCCTTCGTCACCATCTCGCCCTCTTTCACCGGCAATTCCGTGATCCGACCCGGAATCTCCGCCGAGATCTTGACCTGATCGACCGGCTCAACCTCGCCCTCGGCCGAAACCGTGGAGATCAGCCGCCGGTACTCGACTCCTTCGGTTGTCACCGCCGTCCGCGTGTCCTTCCGCTTGCTGGTCAAGGCTCCAACAGTCGCCCCCGCGATCACGAGGACTATGATGATGATGGTCCAGAGGCGCTTTTTCTTCGATTTCATAGGAGTTTCGTACAAAACAGTTATTTACTGTGTCTAACACGACCAAACATTGATTGGCATTTCGCCGATTTGACGCCCGTCGAGCCTCGTGGTTCATTGTTTACGAGAGGCTTACCAGCCGGAAAGTTGCAAGACCGCGACGTCAGCCAACCTGCGAATCCCGTACCCGTGCCACCAGACGGTCGAGCGACCGTGCTCCGCCCCGCGTTTCCTTTCGGAAACCTCGCTTGGTACTTACCTTGCGCTTCTTTGGCCGGAATAGGACCGTAATTCTCAACCACACTCAGACTTACACGATGACACCGAAGCCAGGATCCCATCTCGAACTCGTCGAACCGCTCCAGAACTTCCTCGAGAATCTCAGCCAAGAGCTTACGGAACAAAAGTTTATTCCGGCCTTCCGTGATGAACTCGCCCGCCTGATCGGCGCCATTGACAATTTACAGCGTTCTGAGGAAACTCTGCAACAGATTGCTCGCGGAGTTGACCGGTTGCGCGAAGTGTTCGGTCCTGCCGGGACAAGATTGCTGGAGGGGGTAAAAGAGCTCGAGATGGCCATGAAGGCCAACGCCGCCGACATTCAGGAACGCGCCGGCGGTGTCGTCGCCGACCTGCTTTCCACCCATTCCCAGCTCGAACAGGCACTTCGCGGCGAAACCGAACTCATGCAGGAGCAGAACGCGGCCAGCCGCGACGCGATCGGACGCGTGACCTCCGAAATGGAGGCCAGGCTCCAGGCACTCTCCGGTCAGATGGACTCGCTCTTCAGGAAGCTCGAGTCCGAATCGGAGCAGCTGGCCGTGACAGCGCCGAGATCCCCCGAACCGGTCATCCGCGAGATCATCCAGCAACAGGTACCGGCCGGGCCGGTCAGTCTGGAAATGTCGGAGGATGTGCGAAACGCACTGACCCGGACCGAGACCACGGTCGTCGAGGAGCTGAGACGCTATCGCAAAGAAATCGGTGAACGCCTCTCGCGAGATTCCGAAGACCGCGGCGAGCTGCTGGACAAACTCGATCGCACGATCAACGCCGTGATGGGCGACGTCGGTACCAAGGTGCGCGGAGACCTGGACCAGGTCGTCTCCCGGCTGCGCGATCAAATTCAGGTTCTGGTGACCGCGCAGGTGGAGGCGCGCGGCTCGATTGCCGCGGCGCAGTCGTCCTCCCACGAGGGAACTCCGGTTCCGCAAATCTCGCCCGAGCTCGTCACCGCAAGCATGAGTGCCTCCGAAAACCGCATCGTCAATCAGATCGACGCCCTGCGCGATTCGCAAGGTCAGGAATTGTCCGGTGTGCAACGGGCCATGTCCGAACTCGAACGGAATCTTACCGAAGTCATGCGCAAGCACAGCGAACGCATGAACTCCGATAGTGTCCAGATTTACGAGTCCATCGCCCAGCTCGACAGCATCCTCCGCGAATTGCGGGACAGTGATCGCGCCAACCGCGAACGCATGGCCGGAAATCAGGCGGCGCTCGAAGCGCTGACCGCCGAACAGCGCGAGCAGGGACGGCTGCTCAGTGACGCCCAGCTTCAATCGCTGCGCCTGCTCGAAACCGAAAATCGGCAACTGACCGAAAAGATCGACGACGACCGGCAACAGTTCGCTCAGCTCGGTGCCGCACTGGCCCGCGCCGAACAGGCCGCCACATCCGCCACCGAACTGGCGCTCTCCGACGGCCGCGCGCAACGGGAAAAGATCGAAAACGGTCTGCGCGACGTGCGCGAACGCATTGAACGATCGCTCAGCGCCGACTTCGAAAAAACGCAGCAGACGCTGCATCAGATCTCCGAAGTCTGGCTGGAAACGCTGGAATCCCTCCGCGAGTTCATTCACAAAACCATGAATGAGCGGATGGAGGAGGTGCTCACGCGCACCGCGGGGATCGAATCGCGAATCGGCGACGTGGACAAAGATCGCGGACAGTTTCAACGCGATCTGCAATCCCTGATCGGGCATAGCTCCAAACGCTTCGATGAGCAGCTCGAGGCCCTCCGCTCCTCGAGTGCATCCTTCACCGCCGCCATGGAGAGCCATGTCAAAGCGGTGTCATCCGATGTGGCCGCGCTCCGGGCAAAACAGGACTCCGCGCTGGCCGTGCTGCGCGAAGCCATCCGCGCGAACTACGATGACAATGCGGCGCGACTCAAAACCGTCATCGATGGCGCCACCGACGCGTTCATCAAGCAAATCGCCACCGTGCCGCAGGCGCTGGACCGCTATGCGCACCTTTACCAGTCGCTGCATCAGGGCGACCAGATCGCGCTGAACGCCATCTCCAGCGACACGCAGAATCTCTTGTCGCTCAGCAAGGAGAAGCTCGAACTGCTGCTCGCCGATAACGCGGCGACCAAGAAATATTATCCGATTCTCGACAAGCGCATGGAAAAGCACGCCACCGATATTGAGGCCGTGCGCACATCCATCAAACACATCGACGGCGGATTCGAGGAAATGCGGCAATCGTTCGCGCACGTCAGAACCGAGACCGAGACCCGGACGGAAACGCTCTGTGAACGGATCGAGGCCTTCGACGCCGCCACCGCCGCCAAATTCGATGCCGGGCGGGAGGCCGCTAACCGCGTGGCGACTGAACTGAAAGCGTTGCAGGCCGAAGAACTTCCCGCCTTCCGCAGAGAACTCGCCAGCCTGCTGGCCTCCAAGTTTGAGTTCATGGAGAACACGTTGAACGAACGCGGCCAGACCCTGCGCAATGAAATGAACCAGAGTCTGGCCGAACAAAAGCTGGAAAATCACAAGGTCTTCACCATGCTCGCGCTGCTCGCGGCGCTGGGCATTGCCGTTCAATTTGCCCTGCGCTGGTTGCCCTTGACGGGAGCCGGTAAGTGATCGAAATGCGCTCGTTTGAACGGACCGCTCCGGCGGCCGCCAGATTACTCGAACAGATTGTTCACGCGGCGGAAAAGCAGTCCAAACGGGGCAGCATCCCGTCGCTGCTCGAGCTGCAAACCATCTGTCGCAAGACCGGCTGCGCGCTGCCCGATCTCGATGCGCTCGTGCGGGCACGTGACCAACGGCCGGGCCTGATGTTTTGCGGCGGCAGCCCGGACTGGGTCCGACAATCCGCCGCGCAGTTCGGCCTGTTGATCGATGCCGTGCTCGTGCCCGAGTCCCCGCTCATCTGGAGTTGGGAGTGCGGCGGCGTCGAAGCCATCAGAATCCACTACGGCAAGACCGATCGCGAAGTGTCACGCAATACGCTCGCCTCGCTGCTGAGCGGCGATCTGGGCAGCGACGAAGTCATTCGCATCGAGCAGCGACTCTTCGGCGACGCGGCCTGGCGGCTGATCTGGATCCCGCATCCCGCCGCCCTCGTCCCGCTGTTCGAACGACCGGTCGTCGTGGAGACTTTTCTGCATCAGCGAGCCGCGCTTGCCGTGGAAGAACAGCTGCCAACTGAATTTCGCGCGCGACTCACGGCGCTCGGACAGAAGCTCTGGATCACCCCCGTGTCCGAACTGGAGTTTGAGGACAGCCGCCGCGCATTGTTCGATCAGGTGGCGTCGGTTCAAAACGATTCTGACGACGAGCAGGACGTGCGCGCCATCACCCAGTGGAAGTGGGTCGCGGAGCGCCTGATCGGTCAAATCGAAGAGCGGCGCCGCCAGTACCAGACCGCGCTCGACCGCTATGCCGCCCAACTGCGAGTCGCTCAGCAAACGCTGGAGCAGTATCGTCGAAACTGGATGAACGGCCTCCATAACGCCATTGATGAGCACGTGGTCGCTCGCGCAAGTGGCCCGGCGATGGTCGCCTTCTGGGATGCCCAAAAGAAGGGTCCGGACAGCGATTCTTATCTCGCCGCCGTCGGGCTGCCCGCCCTATTCGCCAAACTAAATGCTTTTCTCACCGATCGCATGGGCGAGTTCGTCAACGGCTTGGGCGGACTCGCCTCCCGCGTCGATCTACATCGAATCGGCTTCGCCGAGAACATCGCGCAGTGGAACCCGCGGCCGCTGGCGGCAAAGATTGGGTCGAGCTTTGACGAAAAGAGGGTCTTTCCCGATGGCGGAGGCAAGCGCTCCGGTCTGGTGGGGAGCTTGACCGGTAAAAACTCCGCCGTGGTGGACGAACGCAAGGGACAGGTCTCGCGAGCCGGCCGGACGCTCGCCCAGATCGTGGAAACCGACTTCGCCTCGTGGTCGGAGAGCTTCGTGCGAGCCATGACCGACGTCATCGCGCTCCAACTCACCGCCGCACTCGCCAACAAGAACCTGCCGGACCCGGACGGAATGAAAGCCGCCATCGCCGGCCTCGACCAATTGACCAGTGAAGTCCGTTCCGCGGGCGGTGTTCACGAAGCCGAGGCGTTGGCGGCCGAGTGGATCCAATTCCTTGCCGGCAGACACTGGTTCGCCCCCCACACTCCGCGACACCTGCGCCCCAGCGAGGCTTGACTTTCCCGTTGAAATTCAGCTAATTACAGCCCAGTTATGGGCTGTAATTGCTTATGCTGAGTCCGCCACGACTCTTCCCCTGTGTCCTGCTCGCGCTGCTCGGAGCTGTCAGTCTCGTTTTCGCCGGATTGAACCCCGACGATTACGACCGCTGGCAGGCTTTCAACGGCTGGCGTATTCGTGTCATCGAATTCCCCGGAATTCACAGCTTCTCACGGGCCGAGTTGCTGGACGTCATGGCCACCGAAAAGCCCACCTGGTTGCGGCGATACGTCCGGCTCGGCGGTCGCACGATCTTCTTCGCTGACGATTTCGCCGCCGATGTCGTGCGGGTCGAACGATTCTATGCCCGCGAAGGCTTCCTCCACATTGAAGTTGCCGGACGCGTGTTTCCCGACCCCGAGCGCGAGGAACTCCGCCTGCAAGTGGAGATTCGCGAAGGCGAGCCGACGATCGTCAGCAACTGGAACATCGTGATGGGCAGCGATTCCGGAGCGGGTGTGGATTCCGCGCGCTGGTCCGCCCTCATGCCGATCGGTATCGGCAAGCGGTTTTCAACCTCCGCCATCAAAACCTCGGCCGACACACTCGCGTACAAATTGCGCACGATCGGACACGCCCGCGCGCGTGTGGAAACGCGAACCGCCGTCGATAGCGTGGCCAATACCGGGCACGTCACGTTCACCCTCTTCCCCGGACACTTCTGCTACCTCGGCAGGACTACGGTCACCGGTCTTCGGCAAGTGCGCGAGGCCACGGCCCGCCGCGAACTCGCCTACGCCCCGTACTCACCCTACTCGCCGGCAAAGCTCGAACTCACGCGACGAAACCTCGTGCGCCTCGAAACGTTTCGCTACGTGACCGTTCGCCCCGATCTCTCCGCTCCCGGAGATACACTCCCCGTCATCGTCGCCACCGAAGAGGGCAATCGCTACCGGCTGCGCTACGGAGCCGGCTATCACTCCGTGCAACGGGCGCGCGGCGACGTCGAATTTACCGATCTGAACTTCTTCGGACATGGACGCCGCATGACGTTATCCGGCGTCTATGCGGAGTTCCAGCGCGAGGCAAAACTCAAGTTGTTCTATCCGCACGTCCCGTGGAATCGCACCGACCTCACGATCGTGCCGGCCTGGACACGCGAAAGCAGCCCGCTCGCGATCGTCGAAGACCGCACCGCCACGACGATCTTCTCGATGAATCTCTCCGAGAAGGCCCGCGTCTCCGTTTCCAACGAAGCCGGTCGTACGCTGACCGATCAGAAAGATGAATCTGGGACGGACCTCGGGACCATCCACTTCACCAAATCCATCGAGACCGTTTCGCTCGGCTGGGACACCCGTGATCATCCGCTCGTTCCCCGCAAAGGCCACTTCGTCGGGATCACCCTGAGTGAATCCGGCGCCGCCTATCGCGTGTTCTACCGCTACTGGAAATCCGTTATACAAACGAAGGTGCTGATACCCCAGGGTCGATTTACGGTCCTCGCCGGAAAGGCCGACGCCGGGGTGATGGGGCCGCTGCATGACTCCGCGGAAACACCGTCGTTTGAACGCTTCACCTTGGGCGGTCCCTCCACCGTCCGCGGCTGGAGGATGGATGGACTATCGCCACGAGCCGCAGGAAACGTGAAAACCATCCTGGGCGGAAATCTGATGCTGAGCCTGACCGCCGAGCTGCGCCGTAACGTCTGGGGACCCGTCAGTCTCGCGGGCTTCGTCGATGCCGGAAACGTCTGGAGTGAGCCGGATGGCGTGCAACCGAGCAATCTGTATCCGTCGGCGGGTATCGGCCTGCTCTTTGTCACCCTCGTCGGACCGCTGCGCGTCGATTACGGCTACCAACTTCGCCCGAATCCCTTCGGCGACCGTCCCTACGCAATTCATTTCTCGTTCGGAGCGCCGTTCTAATGAAGCGCGCGCTGCGCATCGGCCTGCTCTGGCTCCCCCTGACACTCCTGACCGTGGTCGTTGGCTTGGCCGCGGCTGCGTTGACTCGTGCCGTCCAGACCTATGCGGCTCACCGTGCGCTGGACATCGTCAACCGGCGAATTCACGGTCAGCTGCTGTTCACATCGGTACACGCGCGCTGGAACGGCGAGCTGGAGCTTGCCGGCGTGCGCCTGCTGGATGAACGGGGCGGGTTCATCGCCGGGTTCGATACGTTGCGTGCGCAAGTCGCACTGGCGGAACTGCCCGACCACGTTGCGCACATTCGATTGCTCACCGTCTCCGGGTTTCGCGCCGACATTGCTTTCGATAGCAGCCGCGCGGCGAATATTGCCGCCGCGCTCGCGCCGCGTGTGCCCCAAACGGTCCCGGCTGCCGCCACGTCGGACTGGAAGGTGGTGATCGACGAATTTGCGGTGCGCGCCGATTGCACGGCGATCGCATTTGACACCCTCTTCAGCTATCGCAGCGAGCGCTGGTTGCTGTCGGGCAGTCTCCGTTATGAGACTGCCGCGTTGGACTATAGTATTACATTCGACGATCCGGCCCAGCTCAGCATCGACGCCGGCGGCAAGATCGGCTTGCTGGACTCCCTGCCGTCATGCTCCGGCACCGTCGGGTTCCTGCTCGATTCCGCATTTGCGGCGTCGCTCGCGACACCGCTGATTCCGGTCGGTCTGTTGAATGGACACCTGCAATACGCAACGGCTGACGATTCGCTCCGGACCCGATTTGAAATCGCGAGTCCGCACGTCGGGCGATTGCACGGGGCGGTCGAGCTGCCCTTCCCCCCGCGCGGTGTCGCGCTGGCCGGCGAAATTAGTTTTGACCCGTTATTGCCTTCGAGCCTCTGGTCCGACACCACCGAACTTGCCGTGCGCGGAACCGTTGCCCTTCACAACGCCGGAACCGCTGATGCGCTCAACGGTTGGACGGTGTCAGCGAATCTCGATTCCATCACGTACGGACGCTATGACCTGACCGCGCTGAAGCTCCGGGCAACCACCGCCGACTCGATGCTTCGCGCCGAAATTCACGGCGGCGCCGCTCGCGGAACGTTCGCGGCTGAGATTACCGTATTCGGATTCGATCCGCGCACAAGTGATCTCGAATTCCGCGCAACGGTCGAGCAATTGCTGCTTCACCATCTGTTGCCGGACATTCCCGACTCGCTCTCACCGATGTCCGGTAAATTGATGTGCACGATGCAGAACTTCGGCTCCGACCGGCGCACGCTGGCCGTATCCGCTCAACTCGGCGTTTTGCAGTTCGGCACCTATCGGATTGACTCCTTGAGTGCGGTCGCGCACATGTCCGATGCCGTCAGCTTCTCGCTCGACACCGCGCGGGTCTGGGCCTATGGATTCCCGGTCGTGATGTCGGCTTACGGAGCGCTATCGGATTCCGCAACCTGGAAGCTCGACATTCCCGGAGCGCGGATTTCGGGACTTCGGCCGCTCGCAACGGCCTTCCCCATTCTGGACTCGCTGACCGGAACGCTTGAGGCTCATCTGCACGGAGTAGTTTCACTTCGGCCGCAAGATTCGTCGGCTGTCTGGCTGGCCGGAGACCTGCGCGCATCGGAGCTTTCGCTCGGCGCGGATTCCGTTCGCGAAATTGCAATTCGCCTTCAGGATTTCAATTTGAGCGAACGCTCGCTCCGCGCCGTGGCGCGCGCGCGCCGAATCGAGGCAAGGGGACAGCGGATCGACTCACTGTCGGTGCTCGCGGATGGTACGCTCGAGGATCTTGGGGTGACCCTGCGCGTCTGGGCGAGGGCCGACTCGATCGAGCTCACCAGCGACCTGCGCGTGCAAACCGAACCCGGGGAATTCCGGCTGATCCTTACGCACGCTGCTGCGCTCGCGTTCGGCGCCATCTGGAAAACGGAAGGAACCACCATCGTCACGTTCCGGGGTGCCACTGTGGAGCTGGATGCCCTGCGTGTGCAGTCGCCCTTCGGATCGCTCCTGGCCGCGGGCACGCTGGCGCGGCCCGGTGAGCAGGATTTCGCCGTCGAGCTGTCGGCCATCCGCCTCTCACGAATTGCGGAAATCACGAAGCGCAAACTGCCGGACGCGGTCCTGAATATTCGCGCTCAGTTCTCGGGACCCGATTCTAATCTCGCCGGCGACTTCTCCCTGACGCTCGACACCGTGGTGGTTCGCGGCACGCCCGTGCTCGATCGCGTGATAGTCAACGCTTCGACGTCGTCCACGGCGACCGACCTGGAATTGCTCATGATCCGCGAGGCGGACTCGTTGGCATTCGGCCATGCCACGCTGCCGGCGTTCCTGACCTTCGACGGCGGATTCCAACTGTTGGACAGCCTGCCGATGTTCGGCACCGTCACACTCACGCGACAGACGCTGGCTGCGTTGGATCCGATCCTGCCCTATGGAACCACGGTGACCGGCGAGCTCAGTGGTGACTTCCTCATTCTCGGTTCCCCGGCCATCCCGAGTTGGTCCGGTCAGTTGCGGTTGCAGAATGGCGGCTATCGTGACCAGCGATATGGCCTGAATTATGAAAACGCAAACGTCACCCTCGACGTTGACCGCGATACGCTGCGCGTCAGTCGCTTGGACGTGGAAGCGGACGGCCATGTCCGCGGCGACGGTTCCGCCGTGATGGCGTTTCCCGCCCCGGAAAGCCTCGCCTTGAATCTGAACTTCGACAACTTTCAGGCCGTGAATTCCCGGCAGATCCAGGCCCGGCTTGACGGCAATGTAATACTCCATGGACCGTTGGATTCGCTGACCGCGACCGGAGATCTGCGCTTCCGCGAAGCGCTCTATCGCATCACACAAGCGACCACCAAGCAGATTGAGGCCATTGACGTCGCAAGCGAGGTCGCGCGGCTGCGCGGCGATACCACCGCGCAAGCCAATTCCCTGGCGGATCGGATCTATCGACCAATGTCCCATGCCATTCACATCGATATCCCCGGCAACATGTGGCTGCGCGGCGGCGGCGTCAACGTCGAGTTGGCGGGCGAATTGTGGCTTTACAAGAACGCCTGGGAGGAGCCTTACATCAACGGCGACATTCTCGTTCGCAAGGGAACCGTGGAAGTCCTGGGCAAGGAGTTCCGCGTCCCCGAGGACTCCGGGCGCGTCAGTTTCAAAGGCGACATCACGAATCCCGAGCTGGCGATCCGCGCCTTCTACACGTCCATCCACGACGAGCAGCTTTCGGTCAGTCTCTCCGGCACGCTCCTGGAGACGAGATCGGAGCTGTCCGGGACCACCGCGGACGGCGACAGCATGACCGCGGCCGAAGTGATCTATGCCCTGATTCAGGCTTTCGTACCCTCAACCGACGGAGATGGCGGCGGACTCCAGGAGCAGATCGCCGCGGCGGGACTCAGTCAGCTCTCGTCCGTGGTCGGCAAAATGGCCGGATTGGACTTGCTGCAATACCGCGCTTCGGACCAAGGGAATCTCACGCAGGGATCGCTCGAAGTGGGTTCCTACGTGACGGACCGCCTGTTCGTCCGCGTCCTGCAACCGGTGGAGAGCATTCAGAGCGGGCAGGAGGTCACCGTCGAGTACAGGCTGCTCGATTGGCTGAAACTCAGCGCGTTGCAGTACGGCAAGGATGCCTCCGAAATCAAAGCCGTGTTTCAGGTGGAATGGCGATGAAATCTCCGCGGCGCGTTGGACTGCTGGTCCTACTGAGCCTCTTGGTTGCAGGGGTCGCTCACGGCGCGATAACGGTGCGCGAGCTGAAGATCGACGGCCTGCACCGAACCCGGGAATGGGTCGTGCTCCGCGAACTGGAGTTCGCAGTCGGCGATACCGTCGCGGAAGCGCAACTGGTGCAGGCGCGCAATCGCCTGAACAATCTGGTCATCTTCAACGATGTCTCGATCGCCGCGGACTCCGCGGGCCGCGTGCGCGTTTCGGTCACCGAGTCCTGGCCTTACATCCCGATTGTTTCCGTGGCGTTTACCGAGGGCCGGCCCGCCGACGTACGCGGAGTCCAGGACTTCTTCGAGCGTGCCGCCGTGATGCTCGGCGGTCTCGATCTCAACTTCCGCGGAGCGGCCAGCCGCATCTGGTTAATGACCGAGTTCGGAACCAACACCGGTGTCACCGGCGGCTATGCTACCCGCTGGCTCTCGCCGCGGCTGCCGATCGCTACGGAACTCTTCTTCCAAAGCCTCAAGATCTCGGATCGGCATAGCGCCGTGCTCGATTCGAGTCGCTCCCTGCGGGATAATCGAATCGGCGTGTCCGTCGCGACGCGCCAGGGCGCGCGCTCCCGCGTCGGCAGCGAGCTCCGCTACCAACACGTGATCCAGGACACTGACCTCCCGGCGGAGGGCAAAACCGATTACACCGTCTGGTGCTCGCCGTTCGCGGTGCTGGATCGACGCGATCTCGAATGGTATCCGGCGCGCGGAGCCTACGCGCGCGCGTTGACCAATCTCGTCGTCGGAACCGCCGACTTCGTGCGCACCAGTGCCGAGCTGCGCGGCTATTGGGCAGCCCCCGGAATGTGGCCCCTTCGCGATGAACATCGGCCGCCGGTCATCGCGTTACGCGCCACCGGTGGCACGGCCACGAACTCCACGCCCGCGTGGTCGCACTACTACTCCGGATTCAATCGCGGTTTTCGCGGCTATCGAACGAGCAAAGCTGAGGCCGCCAACTACCTCTCCGGTGAGGCCGAATTCCGCTTTCCGCTACTCCGCGAATCCACCTATTCCCTCCCCGCGTTCGGCAGCTACGGAAAGCGATTGCCGTGGGGCGTCAGCGGGTTGATTGCCGCGGAGGGATTCGAGTTACAACTGGACGGCACGCGCGTTGACGGCTTCGCCGCTGCCGTCGGCCTGCTGGTCCGGGCGCCGTACGTGCACGTGGTCGAAGCAAGCTGGGAGATCAATCGCGACGGCGAGACCTCCCTCAGTCTCGAAGCCGGGATCCGGTTCTAAGTTATGGCACTCTACCGTCTGGTAAAACCGCTGCTCTTCCGGCTCGACCCCGAGCTTGTCCACGAGCACATGTTGCGGCGCTTGTCGATGTTGCAGCGATCCGCGGCGGGCCGCGCCCTGTTGCGCGTGCTCGCGGGAATGCCGCGACGGGCACCGGTCAGCGTGCTGGGATTGTCCTTCGATCATCCCGTCGGATTGGCCGCGGGCTTCGACAAAAATGCGGAAGTCGTGCTAGCGATGCAGGAGCTGGGCTTCTCCCACGTCGAAATCGGCACGGTCACGCCGCGCCCGCAACCCGGCAACGCGAAGCCGCGCATCTGGCGGTTTCCGGAGGCGCAAGCGCTCGTCAACGCGCTCGGTTTTCCCGGCCAGGGCATGCACGCGGTCGCCGCGAATCTGCTGCGCGTGCGCGAAACGGGTCTGCTGCGAATCCCGATCGGCATCAATATCGGGAAGAACGCCGATACGGACCCGGAACAGGCCGTGCACGATTTCTCCGCCGTGCTGGACCACTTGTACGAGCTGGGCGACTACTTCGTCGTGAATGTCTCTTCGCCCAACACGAGCGGCCTGCGCGATCTGCAAGCGGTTGACTCGTTGCGATTGATCCTCGCCCCGCTCATGGAGCTCGACCAACGGCGCGGCGGGAAACCGGTGTTGGTTAAGATCGCGCCCGACCTCAACAACGCGGATATCACGGCCATCGCCCGGCTCACGCGGGAACTCGGACTCGCCGGAATCGTCGCCGGAAATACGACTGTCCGTCGTCAACTCGTGCCGCGTGCCGCGGCCCTCGAGCGCGGCGGACTTTCCGGCGCGCCGCTCTACCCGCGCACGCTGGAAGTGGTGAGCCTCTTGCGCTCCGGGTTGAGCGCGTCGCAGACCATTGTCGCGGCGGGTGGGATCGGCACATCGCAGCAGGTGCGCAGTATCGTGCGCAGTGGTGCGAGTCTGGTTGATCTCTACACTGCCTTGGTGTACCTCGGACCTGGATGCGTGAAGTGCCTTGTTACATCAACGTAATGGAGGCACGGCGGCATCTTGACCTGCGACATTTCTGTCGCTTTGCGTGCAAGCCAATGTTTTGTTTTTTGGATACGATTTGGCATCGCCTGTGGTGGACACTTGACATGCTTGCGGACACGCGATATCTTATAGCAGAGTACTCGTGAGGCCGATCGGTAGAAGTTGTTTTGCCAAACGCCAATCAAACAACGGGAGGTCGGGAAATGAAACGCAACTTGGTTGTATCACTGCTGGCCGTCGTCGTGCCTGCTCTGCTTTTCGCGTGGGGGGGATCGGTTTCTACGTCATGGAATGGATCGAACTGGGTTGACGGTGAGACAACCGTGCTCGCCGGGACCAGCGCGGCTTACCTGACTCTTTGTTCGCCAGGCAAGGACCAAATCGGGGTGACTTGTCCAAGCGCGCAATACCACTGGTGGTCACAGGCGAAATTCGAGCGGCCTGCTGAAGCGTATTTCGTGCAAAGGGAGTGTGGAGGCAACGATATCGGCGGGCCATATGCGCTTGGTCACCCGAACCAGAATTACATCCTGAAAGCACGTTTCGCGAGCACCGGCACCTCCACGCCTCCACAGTCCGCTGGTCCTGTGCAGGCAATCGTAACCGGCGGCGGTCCGACGAACTGCCAAGAGAACTGAGATGCGCTCCCTGAGCTCGGGGCGGTGGGCGTTCCTGCCCGCCGCCCTGTGTCTATTGGTCGCCGTTCTTCCCCCGAGCGTTGCCCTGGCCTTCGTCCGCAATGTCCCCGCCGACCATGCCACCATCGTGGAAGCTATGGCGGCCTCCCAACCGGAGGACACCATACTCGTAGATCGCGGTCTGTATCCTGAGTTGATTCGCTTCCCGGAGCACCGCCTGACCTTGATGAGCCACTACGAGCTTTCCGGCGATTCTGCGGATATCTACGGAACCGTGATCGACGGAAACTCCTTTGCCAACCAGGATACCGCTACGCTCATCACAATGGACACCCTTTGTGTCGATGGGAATGTCGTGTCCGGATTCACGCTGACCGGCGGCCATGGCACGCGTTTTCCGTACTTCGGGGAGTGGAAGACAACCTGGGGCGTGTTCCACGTGGTGGACAACTCCCCCGTGATCAAGCACAACATCATGCGCGAAAACTCATGTAGCTTTCACCTCGTCGGCTTGTTCATGCACAGCTCAGTACTATTTCGCGCGAATCGAATCGAGGACAATCACTTTGAAGGCGATCTAATCTCGGTTGACAATTGGGCGTGGAGCGAACCATCCCGGATCGAAGACAATGCCTTCAAGCCTAACCCCGAGTCAGAGTCCGCGATTGGGCCATGCATCGAAATCGGTGCGGGTACGACGTGCGAGATTAAGAACTGCATGTTCGAGGGGCTCGTGTTCGCGGGCGTTGTCGTGCTCGTTAGCTTTGGCCGTGACCTGGTCGTTGAAGGATGTACGATCGCGAGCTGTCACGCAACGGACCCGTTCTTCGGGGCGTTATTCATGATTGATGAAGACGATGTCACCCTCCGCGATAACGTCTTTCGGGACAATCTGGTGTACGGAACAGGGTCCATCTTGTGCAGCGACGGCCGGAATCTGTTCAACTTGATTGTCGAGGGAAACACCTTCGAGAATATGACCGTGCTCGGCGGTGAGCACGGGTGGGTCGGCGAGGGTTGCTTCCATACCCAGTTCTATCGCGGACGCTTCGAGAACAACATCTTCCGCAACTGCAAAGGGCCGTCGAGTGGTGTCGGCGCTTTCGTGCAGAATTCGAATCCGCTCGTCTTTGAACACAACCTGATCGAAGCCTGCAGCACGACCTACGGCTTCGACACCCCGTGCGGCGGGATCCTCCGCTACAATAGCGAGAACATCGTCGGACACTACAACATCTTTCGCAACAACTTCCCCGGCGCCGTCGGCTCCAACAACCCTCATCCGGCGCAGCCCATGGACTTTACCATGAACTATTGGGGCGATCCCTCCGGTCCGTACGAACCCGACAGCAACTCCGCTGGCCTCGGTGACCGCATCGGGAGTGACGTCCTGTTTCGACCTTGGGCGGAAGACACGGTGTTTGCGGTTGGGCGCTCCCGACCGCCGGCATGGATTCCGTCCTCCACGTCCGTGTCCGTTTACCCGAATCCATTCAATAACTCCGCAACACTAACCGTGCAAGTGGGGCTGCCGGGCGAATACGCGATCACGTTGACGTCGGTGACGGGCCAACGGGTGAGAAATGCGTGGAAAGGGACGGTCGTCACGAGCAGGGACGTTCGAATTGATCTTGCGGATGCTGCTTCCGGTGTTTATTTCGCGACCGTTCAAGCCGGTCTTGACAATCGCCCCCTCGCGACCGCGAAGCTTGTGCTGATGAAATAGCTGAGTACGACGAGTCACCACAAAACCAAGCAGCCCGCGAGCGATCGCGGGCTTCTCAGTGCAGACCATATCGCGGTGGTTAAGGCAATCGCGCGACGACCTGAAAGTAGCGAAGAGTCGATGCGCCGATCGCCTCGCCCACGAGCAGGGCGGTGGGAGAACTCGTGGTCGTCAGCAGATTTCCCGCCTGCACAATCGAGCCCAATGTGAGCGAACCGTAAACATCATACTCAACGCCGGCGATCGGTATGCCGTTTACGTCCTGCGTGACCGCATCCCAGGATAGCGTCAGATCATCGCCGCTGCGATTCGCGACCAAATGCTGCGGCCCCGCCGGTTCGCCCGCCGCGAACCGCGTCAGATAGTGCGCGTCCGGTCCGTAACGCGGCATCGTCGTCCAATTCCCCTCCACATTCTTCGCGCGCACGTAGTAGTACACCGGACCACCCGCCAACTGTGGGGGCAGGGTCGCCGCATAGTGCTCGATTCCGCTGGAATCGAACCCCACGGTCTGCCACGGTCCCGCCGCGTCGGTGGCGAAGAATAGTTGTAGGGAGTCCCGATCCAGTGTTCCCAGCGACACCACGCGCGCGTCAATCAACCCCTGCGCCGGAGTCGTCAGCGCGGCGGGCAGCGGCGCATACTCAATGCGAATCAGATGACGGTGAATGACCTCCTTCACCACGCAGTGAATCGCGCCCTGTGACGGAATGATCGTGTTGCAGTCGAATCCGTGAATCGAATAGCCCGGCAGCAACGAGTCCCAGAGCGCCAGCGCCGCCGTGTCTTCCGCGCGGCTGTAGATCGGCAGCAACACCTTGTTGTTCACGAAGATCGCGTTCGTGTACGTGAACGGAACCCCGCCGCTCCACGACGGCGTCGGTACGCGATGCACCGCGACCGCCTCGCCCCACGGATTCGTGATCCCCGCCAGAATCTCCGCGCAACTGTCCATCACCGCATTGAAGGAATTACCGGCAGGGTACTGGTTCAAGATCGTTGTATGATCGTTGAGCAGCTTCATCGACATGTCGATGTGATCGATGCCGAAGAAGCGCGGAAACGTGTACATCGTGTCCAAATTCATGAAGGCACTCATCACACTGTCCAATTCGGGCCGCGTATCGACCGTGGGTACGTTCTCATCGAACACCAGCTCGCTGCAAAACCCCCGACCCCAACCGTCCACCATGAAATTGCCGCCCGTAAACACCAGATTCGGTCCGTAGTAGGGATGACCCCATTCCCGCGCCTCCCACTCCGGAATCGAATCATCCTGCGGTCGTGGCCGGTTGTAAATCCAGTCCACGATCGCGCGGTCCCACGAATTCTCGCGCCATGCCCACCACGGACCGTAATCCCGAATCCAAACCGAGTTCGTCGCCTGTACCGGAAACTCCATCGAGTCAACCGGTACGCCCTGCGCGATGAAGTAGTTCTCCGCGGAGATGGCCTGCCCGGCAGTTGCGCAGATGACATAGATTTTGAGATCCAGCGCCACCGGCGCGATGAACTGCGCCCACAGCGCGTTCCACGACGTGCTATTCGGCCAACGCACCATCAGCGCTTCCACCTCTTCCCATTCCGCCACCGCGCGCACCGGCTCCGCCGGAGGCGTCGTCAAATAGTCCAGCGTACGAGGCGCCACCGCTCGCTCACCGGGAGCTAACCCGCGCGGCAAGAGCTGAATTCCTGAATCGTCGACCATCTGAGCGCACAACGACGCAGTCATCAAATGGAATACCGCTCCAAGCCAGATCGCTCTGATACTGTGTTTCTTCATGAGATCAAAGATAGTGGTGATTCCACCGTTTTCCAAACGTTGTGACCAGCTATGCGATCCAATTTTACTATATGTTAATTCTAATCTTGCGAGAGTTCTCAGATTCCTCATGGAGAGGCTTGCCTTTTTCCAGCCAATTGCGTACTATATTACAGACCCGCTGCGACGAATACTCTCTATCGCAGACTTAGCAAGAGGTTGACATGAAGTACATCTTGTTTTCGGCAATTGCCGCTGCCTTCAGGGACGGGCGAGTAAAGGCGCTTGGCCTCGTGACGATCGCGGGCTGCTTGATGGCAATGTCCGAGACCGGTTTGGCGCAGCCCGACTCCCCGGACTGCAACGTCTGTTGGGACTTAGTCGATGACGCCTGCGACGCAAGTCAAACGTGTTCGAGTGCCGCGGGGGATGTTGTAACGACGTTCAGCGCTCCCTGCACGGATAACTACAAATTTGAATGCAAGAACGTCAAGTGCGACCAATCAATATGCCACAATTGTATAACATGCGCGAAATTGACTGATACAGGCACGGGCCAAGTCTGGACTTGCACTACCGTGCTCGACCAGGGCGGACACTGCGAGTCCGGGTGCTATCGCGCGACCAACGGGGTACCATTAGTTCAGAATCACGTCTACGAGTTCAGGGTCGGGCTACACAAATGCGACGTGTTGTATTGCACGCTTTGTGATTGCAAAGCCGAGGCCCGGGTCTATGTTCCAACTGCGGCATGTCCCGCCTGGTAATATTGCGCGGAAGAGTTGTCAGCGCAGTTGGCATCATTGCCTTCGTCGCGGGCTCCGGGTACGCGCATACCTTGCGGGTGCCCTCCGAATTCGCTACGATTCAAGAAGCATTCGTGGCACTGACTGATCGTGACACGGTGCTGGTCGAGACCGGGACGTATGCGGAGGCGCTGGTTGCGCCTCCGCTTCAGTTTGTGCTGTGCGGGCAGGTTGATCCGGACACCGGCGAATATCCGCGCCCAGTGATTGACCCGTCCGCCCTGTCCGGGTCCGACACCGTGGCATGCCTTTATCTACCAGCAGGAAGCCAGGTTTCGATACTGGATTTCCGCTTTGTTAACCGCCGCCAGATGTACCCACGTCGCATCGGGATGTTATGTCCGGGCGGGATCGCCTACGCGACAGGCGAGCCAATTGTGGCCCGTCGATGCATCTTCGATTCCACTTATGGCGGCATCGACTACACGACCCCCAATCTTCATACTCCGGTCACCATCGCGCATTGTGTGTTCCGCAACGTCACCAATGGGTGCGCCGTTGCACAAGGCCGCTTACAGGCGACAGATTGTAGAGTGGAAGGCCATTGCGTGGGAGGAATGCGCGGGCTGGATAGTTCCTTCATCGAGAACTGTAGTTTCAGTGGCCTGACCGAGCTCGGCTGGGTTGGTCTCTATCGCTCCGAAAACGTGCTGCGAAATTGCAGCTTCGGCCCGGGAACATGTTTGCAGTCTCCGGTCCATGTGTACACGCTTGGACGGACGGTCGTGGAGAACTGCGGGTTCAACGGGTTGGGGATCGCGGGACCGTCATTTGAAATCGTTGCCCGGACCGCGGCGCTGATCGCGGTACAATCCAATCACTGGCGACACAATTTTGTCTCCCAGGGTTCCGCCATCCCGATTACGATCACCGATGAAGTCGAAGCGTCCAATCCGCGCGTACTGTTTGAGAATAACTCTATGGACAGTTGTGAGGGAGCGCTACCGGGAGCAACCGACGTCAAAGGCCTGCATCTATATACACTTCACACTTCCGTGGAGCTGCGACGAAATCGATTTAGCGCTATCTCCCCGGCTTCAGCGGCTGTGGTGGCTGTCGATACGCTCGGTAATTTGCATCTGCTGCGTGAAAACACATTCTGCATGAACTCCTACGCTGTGTTTGCCGCTCACGAGAGCTTGGACGCGACTCTGAATTATTGGGGTGACGCAACTGGACCGTACAATCTGAGCGAGAACCCGGCAGGTTTGGGAGACGAAGTGCGGGGTAATGTGAGCTTCGACCCGTGGTATCCCGATACGAGTTTTCGCGATGCCGGTGAGCCGGATATTCCGCTGCCCAGAGCAAGCTCGCTGCTCGTCTTCCCCAATCCCTTCAATTCCGAAACGCGCATCCGCTTCAGCGCACCGGAAGCCGATATCTATCAAATCGAAATCTTCGATCTCCTAGGCCGCCGCATCGCCGACGTCTTCCACGGCCCCGTGATCCACACCCGCGACATCTCTTTCAATGCCGGCCAGCTCAGCAGCGGCATCTATTTTCTACGCGCCAAGCACGCAGTTCAAAATCGTCCGTTGCTCACACAGAAACTCGTGCTGCTGAAATAGCCGCTGGCATACCCCGGGAAAAACCAAGGGCCGGATCGTCACGATCCGGCCCTTTCCCAAAACAGCCTCAAGCAGGACTTAGCCCTTCATCATCCCCGTCTGCAGCATCAGGCTTTCCATCTGCCCGACCAGTTCCTCGAACTTGGTCATCACCGCCTTGATCGCGTCCGGCTTGGCCATGTCAACCCCCGCGCCGCGCAGCAAGTCGAGTGGGTATTTCGACGAACCGCCCGACAGGAATCCGAGATACGCCTTCAACTCCTTGTCGCCGCCGCTCAGCACCCGCTGGGACAAGCCCTGCGCCGCCGAATAGGACGTCGCGTACTTGTACACGTAGAAATTCCGGTAGAAATGCGGAATCCGGATCCACGTGTAGGCATACTGCTCGTCGTACGCGAAGCGCGGACCGTAGAACTCCTGCATCGTCGAGAGGTAAAGCTCCGACAGCTTTTCCGAGGTCAACGGCTCGCCCGCCTCCGCCGCGCGGTACATCTTCAACTCAAAATCCGCGAACATCACCTGCGTGATCAACGTCCCGCGAATCTGATCGATGTATTGCGTCACGAGGTAGAGCTTCTTCTTCGGATCCGTCTCGCGCTTGATCATATAGTCCATGATCAACGACTCGTTGAAGGTCGATGCCACTTCCGCGACAAAGATTGTGTAGTCCGCGTAGATGAACGGCTGAGCCTTCGACGAGTGCCACGTGTGCATCGAATGGCCCAGTTCGTGGCCCAGCGTGAACATGTCGTCGAACGTCCCGTTGAAGTTCGTCATCTGGTAGGGATGGCTGGCATAACTGCCCCACGAGTATGCGCCGGATCGTTTCCCCGCCGTCTCGTACACATCAACCCAGCGATCCTCGAACGCCTTGGCCATCGCCTTATTGTACTCCGTCCCCAGCGGCTTCAATGCCGTCTTCAGCATCGCCACCGCCTCTTCATACGTGTACTTCAAGGTCGTGGACTCGTCCAACGGAGCGAACATGTCGTAACTATGGACGCTGTCGATGCCCAACGCCTTGCGCCGCAGTTCCACGTATTTCTGCAATGGCGTGATGTGGTCCTTCACCGTCGTGAGCAGATTCAGATAAACCGTCGTGTCGATGTTCTCATTGTCCATCGAGGCCTGCAACGCCGAATTGTAGCCGTGCGCCCGCGCGTTAAACATGTTCGACTGAACGTTCCCGCTCATCAGCGCCGAAGCCGTGTTCTTGTACTGAATATACGTATTCAGCAGCCCCAACGCCGCGTTGCGCCGAACTTCACGGTTCGGATTCTCCATCAGCATCGCCACCCGGCCTTCCGAAATCTCGATGTCGTTCCCCTGATCGTCCTTGATCGTCGGGAACTTGATGTCCGTGTTGCGTAGCGCCGTGTTGGCATTGCCGACGGCGTGCAACGCCGGACCGGCCATCGCGATCAACTCCTCTTCCCGCGAACTCAACGTGTACTGCTTCGTGCGCAGCTGATTGTCGATCCACTGCCGGTACAAAGCCAACTCCGGCTTCTGTTTATACCAATCCTCCAAAGTCTCTGTCGTCAACGTCACCAGCTCCGGAATGAACCAAGACTCCGACTCATAGACCTTGCTCGCCAAATTATCCACTTGGTCCTTGTAGCCGCTGTACTTCGTCACGCGCGTGTCCTGATCGTAGGACATGTGGGCGTAGCCCACCGCGTTGTCCAGCTTGATGTGAACCGGCTCCATCGCCTTGAAGTAGGCAAACAAGTCGTCCGGGGACTGGCTGATCTTGCCCTTGTAAGCCGATAGACCCGGCAACATCCCTTCGATCGCCTGCAGATCCCGCTCCAAATCCGCGTCCGTCTTATACATATCCGTCAAGTCCCACTTGTACTTGTCCGGAACGTCCTTGCGCTCCTTCAATTCCTGTGCAAACAATCCCGTGCACGACAGCGCAATCGTCAACGCCATCAAACCGAAACCGACTACGGGACGCGTGTAAGCCTTGGGCAACTGCCGCATGAATCAGCCTCCTTCGACCAGGTTAAACCGCACAACGAAGAATGTGAAAAGCTATCGAAATCGGTCCCGACCGGCACTCAGGTCTGACTGCCGAACACTGCCCGGGTCCGATAAGTCTCCTCAAACAACTGCCGTTTCATCCCCGCCGCCCACTCCTCCAAATGGACCGAGGCATTACGGCGATGTTGCAACGAAAAATGTACCGAACCCTTCAGGATCCGGCAGGTTACCGCTGACACCACCCCCGAATGCGTCCGGTCCAGACCGTCCGCGATCCGCAGAATCCCCGCCAGCTTCCGAACCAACAGCTGTTCCTCAGGATTCAGCCGGGCATAGCCGTCGTGTGTCATCTTGGGATGGCTCTTGCGGTGGTAGCGCGCCACGTTCGCAATCACATCGATCTCGTTCTCCGTGAATCCCAGCAACTCCGCGTGCTTGATCAAATAGTACGAGTGCTGATGGTGCCGCGCATGCGAGATGTAACCGCCCACCTCATGCAAGACCGCCGCCGCTTCGAGATACTCCCGCGCCACGGCATCCAACCGATGCAGACTCGCCGTTTGATCGAAGATGCTGAGCGCCAGCTTTGCCACCTGCGCCGCGTGTCCGCGCTCATACTGGTAGTGCTCGGCCAAATGCAAGACGCTTTGCCAGCGTATATCCCCCTCGTGATCGGGTCGCCCGCGCCGCCGGCTCTTCTCAATCGAGTCAACGATGATCCCTTCCCGCAGCGCAAAATCCGAGACCGTCAACTCGCGCAAACCCAATTCGGCGAATATCTGCTCGACGATCAGCGCGCCCGCGATCACGATATCCGCCCGCCCCGGATCCAACCCCGGCAACCGTCGCCGCTCCGCAACCGTTCGCGCCTTCGTAATCGCACCCACGACCTTCTTCAATTCCGCGCGCTGAATCACGAACGCGTTTGTCATCCCCGTCGTCGATTCCCGGCGCATCCCGCGAATCATCCGCGCCATCGCCTGAATCGTGCCCGAACTCCCCACCGCGACATCATAACTGGCGCGCTGCAGCTCGCGCACTACCGGAAACACCGTGCCTGCGACGTAGTCCCGGCACTGGGTGACCGCCCCGCGCTCGATCTTCCCCGTCGGAAAGAACCGCTGCGACAGCCGTACCGCGCCCAGCTTCAGACTATTATCGAACAGAATCTGGCCCCGGTCGCCGACCAGAAACTCCGTGCTGCCGCCGCCAATGTCGATGAGCAACACGCGCTTCGCGAACACCGGCAGTGCCTGCATTACGCCAAGGTAGGTCAAGCGCGCTTCTTCAAACCCCGATGCCACCTCCACCCGCACACCCGTCTGCGCCTGCACGCGCCGGATAAACTCCGCCTGATTCAGCGCCTCGCGCACCGCGCTCGTCGCCACCGCGCGCAGCGGAGCCTTCGCCGCATCCGCCATCGCCTTGAACTTCGAGATCGCCTCGATCCCCGCCGCCATCACCGCCTCGGACAGGTGCTTCAAGTCCGGCGAGCCCGCGCCCAGGCGCACCGGCTCCTTGGCCCGACCGATCACCTTGAACTTCCCGCTGCGACCGTCGATCTGCACGAGCAGCAGGTGAATCGAGTTCGTGCCGATATCGATCGCCGCTAATTTGCGCGGAGCCTCAGCCACGATTCAGTAAGGCCTCGATCCCTTCCTTCAGCCGACGATTCGTGTCCTGTAAACTGCGCGACGCGCTAACAACGTGAAACTTGTATTCCTCGGACATCCGGTCAAATTCCGCGAGAATCAGCCGCTGATATTCCACAAAACTGTCGTAGAAATCCTCCCCCAGCTTGAGATCCATCCCCGATTCCCAATAGTTCAAGCCCTCGCCGTAACCATCCGCCCAATAGCGTTCCCGCAACGTATCGCTGTTGATCACCCGCGGCACCAACTGCTCCAGCTCAATCGTCATGTAAAACACCATGTGTGGCTGCAACGCGAACCCGAACACCTTGCGAATCCAGTCCCGGTCCGCGCCCCGCACCAGCGCCCGCGCAAACGCCGTGTACACGTAGCGATCCGCCAGCACGATAAAGCCGGCCTTCAACGCCGGAATGATCTCGTGCTCCAGCCGGTCCGCGAAATCCGCCGCATACAGCAAACTGTACGTGTGCACGTTTAGCGTGTGGCCTTCTTTCGCCTCGTCGATGGCCTTGCCCATCAAACTCGAGCGCGTCCAGCCCGTAGTCACCACGCCATACCCGTTCACCTCCAACCAACGCCGCAGCTCATCGATTTGCGTCGAACGGCCGACGCCGTCGGTACCCTCAATCACGATCAACTTCCCGCTGATGTCGCTGATGTCAACGTACGGCAGGCCGACGCCGATGTAATCGGTCCCGGGTTCAGACATGCTGCCTCCGCTCCGGCATGAACGGCGCCTGCTTGTAGCCCTTCAACATCTCCTTCGCGATCCGCCGGATCAAGGACTGCTGCGCCGAAATCGGCTGCGTCGCGTCCATCACCGTCAATCCAAACTCAACCGACAGCCGGTCGTATTCGTCCAGCACCATGCTCTGAAATATTTTGAAACTCTCCTGATAGTCATCCGCGAGATTCAAATCCATGCCCGCCTCGTGAAATTTCAGTTGCGGCCGGCCCGTCAGAATCCGCTTCAACGAAATGTCGATCGGGACCCGGAAGTAAAAGGCCAGATCGGGACGCGGGGCGAAGCCGTACATATCGCGAACCCAGTCGCGATGCACACCCCGCACCACGTCGCGGCTGAACGCCGTGTACACATAGCGGTCGGCGAGCACGATCATCCCCGCCTTCAGCGGCGGAATGATCAAGTGCGCCAGCCGGTCCGCAAAATCCGTCGCGTGCAGCACGCTGAACGTCGTCGGCGTCAGCAGATTCTTCTTCTTGCCGCGGCGAATCGTCTCGTTGACCAACGCCGACGAATTCCACTCCGTGAAAAAGACCTCGTAGCCCTCGTTCAAGAGCCATTTCTGAAGCAATTGCAACTGCGTGGACTTGCCCGACCCGTCGATACCTTCCACGATGATCAAACGGCCCGGATAGTGATGTGCCTTGTCGAATTGTCGAATCATGAATGGTGGGGTTGACGACCCTTGGAACCCAAAGCCCGCAGGGCCCTGGGCGGCAGCAGATAAATCAATACCCCCGACTCGCGCGGGGTGGAGGGCGTGAGGTCGATGCGGCAGAGCGAACCTTTCCTGAACTCAATCACGCTGCTCGTACCGCCCAACAGATGCGTCGCAAACCTACTCAGATTCGGCTCATGCCCTACGAGCAGGATTCGCTCGAGAGCACGGTGTGTCATCAAGAGCGAATACATCTCCCGCGTCGTTGCCGTCGGCAACAACTCCTTCGCAACCCCGATCCGTTCGCTGCTCGAAGTGGCCTCGGCGGCGATCCGCGCCGTCTCCTGCGCGCGGATCAGTGGACTCGTCAGCACAAGATCGAAGCCCTTCGCGAGTTCCGCAATCCCGCGCGCGGCCTTCTTCATCTTGTCGATCCCGTCGGCTGTCAGAGGACGGTCGTCATCGACCAACCCCGGCGTTCCCCGGTCCGCCGCGATGGCATGTCTGAGCAGATATACTTCCATTAGTCGGATCTCCCCCCCGTTCACGGGGGGACATAGGGGGGTTCTGCATCTTCGCCGAGCGGGGACTGTGTCCCCGCCGGAATCTATCGCCTATAGCCTTGGCAGCACATGGTCGCCGAGCCGGGTTAAGTCTTCGCAACCCGGCCGGAATCGGATTCGTCCCCCCTCCGCTTCAGCGGGGGGGGATACGGTTCTCAGCGTTCCAGCGTTACGGTCCTAATCCTCTCCGTCGCGGCAGGTGTCTTCACCTTTCCCGCCGCGGCAGGTGTCTTCACCTTCCCCGCCGCGGCAGGTGTCTTCCCCTGCCCCAACTTACGAACTACGAGCCGCGCCGACGTCCCTATGCCTGCGCCTGCTTGTCCCGCAGCATGTTGAGCGCGCTGCCCGCCTTGAACCACTGAATCTGCTCCGCATTCAGCGAGTGATTCAGCGGTACTTCTTCCCAGGCGCCGTCGCGATGTTTGAGAATCATCGTCACACCGCGGCCGGGCGCGAGCTGTGCAAGATCGAGCAGCGAGATCCGGTCCCCGTCGCGAACCTTGTCGTAATCGGACGAATTCGCAAACGTCAACGGCAGGATGCCCTGCTTCTTCAGATTCGATTCGTGGATTCGCGCAAAGCTGCGCGTAATCACCGCCGCGCCGCCGAGAAACCGCGGCGACATCGCGGCATGTTCGCGCGAGGACCCCTCGCCGTAGTTCTCGTCGCCCACGACGACCCACCGCAACCCCCGACCCTTCAGATCGCGCGCCACCTTCGAGACCTCGAGATTCGCCACGCTGGTGAGCGGATGCGCGATCTTGCCCGCCGCCTTCGTGAACGCGTTGATCGCCCCGCTGAACATGTTGTCGGAGATGTTGTCAAGATGGCCGCGATACCGCAGCCACTTCCCGGCCGGCGAAATATGATCCGTCGTGCACTTGCCCACCGCCTTGATCAAGAGCGGCAGTTCGATGAAATCCTGGCCGTCCCACTTCGCGAAGGCCGCCAGCACCTGTAACCGATCCGAGTCCGGCTTCACCTGCACGTCAATCCGGCCACGATCGGCCGCCGGAGCAAGGTAACCTTCAACGTCGCGGACAAATCCGTTCGCCGGCAAATCGGGCGCCGGAGCCGGAGGCCGCAGGCGAAGCGACTTGCCGTCGAGGTTAATCTCGTCGGTCAACGGATTGAAATCCAACGTGCCCGCCAAGCCGTAGGCCACCGTAATCTCCGGACTCGTGATAAACGACAGCGTACTCGCGCTGCCGTCGTTGCGGCCCGGAAAATTTCGATTGTAAGACGAAATGATCGAATTCGGCTCTCCTTCCCGCACGTCTTCGCGCTTCCATTGACCGATGCACGGACCGCAGGCATTCGCCAATACGGTCGCGCCGACGCGCTCCAGTCGCGCCATCTGTCCGTCGCGCTGAATCGTGCGGAAGACCTGCTCGCTCCCCGGTGTCACGTAAAACGGAATCGTGGCCCTCACGCCCGCCGCCGCCGCCTGATCCGCAACGTCAGCCGATCGACAGATATCCTCATAGGATGAATTCGTGCACGACCCGATCAACGCACTGCTGAGCTGCAGCGGCCAACCGTTTTCACGGGCAGCCTGGGCCAACTGCGAAACGGGCCGCGCCGCGTCCGGGCTGTGCGGACCGACGACGAAGGGCTCCAACTTGTCCAAATCAATCTCAATCACGCGATCAAAATACTTGGCCGGGTCCGACATCACTTCCGCATCCGCCGCCAGCAAGTGCCTGTGAGCATCCGCCAGCTCCGCCAGTCCCGCCCGTTCCGTCGCGCGCAAGTACGCGTCCATCCGCGCGTCAAACGGAAACAGCGAGGTCGTCGCGCCCAATTCCGCGCCCATATTGCAAATCGTCGCCTTGCCCGTGGCCGATATCGTCTCCGCGCCCGGACCAAAATACTCGATCACCGCGTTCGTGCCGCCTTTCACCGTCAGAATTCCCAGCAACACCAGAATCACGTCTTTCGGGGCGCACCAGCCTGTCAACTGCCCCGTCAAGTGCACGCCGATCCGCTTCGGATACAGCACTTCCCACGGCAGCCCCGCCATCACGTCCACCGCGTCGGCGCCCCCCACGCCCGAGGCAAACATCCCCAGGCCGCCCGCATTCGGCGTGTGCGAGTCGGTCCCGATCATCAGACCGCCCGGAAATGCGTAATTCTCCAATACCACCTGATGAATGATCCCCGCGCCCGGCTTCCAGAATCCGATCCCGTACTTTTGCGAGACCGTCCGCAGGAAGTTATAGACCTCTTCATTGGTCACCTGCGCACTCTGCAAATCTGCTCCGGCGCCCACGCGCGCCAGAATCAGGTGATCGCAGTGCACCGTCGACGGTACAGCAGCCGATTTCAACCCCGCGCTCATGAATTGCAGCAACGCCATTTGCGCCGTCGCATCCTGCATCGCTACCCGGTCCGGACGCAACTGCAAATAGCTTTTCCCCGCGTTCAGTTCCGCGCCGAGCGGATCATCGAGATGCCCGAAAATAACCTTCTCCGCCAATGATAACGGCCGGCCTACGCGCTGCCGAACCAGCGCCAGCCGCGCTTCAATTTGCTTGTATGCCGACGCGACGAATTCGCGCGTGGATTCCACTTGTACCATCTTAACTTGCTCCTGCGTGTCCGAGAATAGCTCCGTGCTGCACGCTCGTTACGGCTGACATTCACGGCGTCCCGGCCGCGATCTTGGTGAATCTTACAATATCGCAATCCTCCGTCAGATATTCAAGCAAAAGAAAAGCGGCATCGTGCCGCTTAACATATTTACAATCAATAAGTTGTCGATAACTCGCCAGCGCCGCGTCTGCGACTTTTCTCTTAGGAGGCTCCCTCTCTAATGCCCTGTCGCCTCGCGGATGATCGAGGATATCCGGGCCAAATGATGATTATCGTGCTCCGCAACGAAATACATCAGATCGACCGGACGCATGTCCTGCCGAACCCGTGGATGCAGCGCCCGCCGCTGTTGATCCCCGGGGGATAGCTCCTCCAACCGGGTCGTGAAGCGCTGCCGCGCCTCGCGAAATTCCCTTAGCAGCTCTCGAATCGAAGCCCGATTGTACTCACGCTCGTTCGTCCGCGCATTGGTCATGTCCGCCGCACTCAGCACGGACTTACCCGCCGCGAAATCGTCAAGCCTGCTCATGCCCAGCGTCTCCAAATCAATCAGATGCCCGAGCTGCTCCTGGATCGACCACGCACCGTCAATTCGTGTTGTCAAGACGTCAAGCTCTAACCCGCTGACTAATTGCTCCGCGCTCACCGGTCCGCTCCGCAGCCGCTCCAATTCCAGCGGAAATCGCCAGTCCGGCAGCTCCAGCACGAACGTCCGCTCTACCCAAGGCTTCAATTCCGGAACCATCTTCGATTCCTTACGCAATCACGCGCAACAACTCATTCACGGCGCGATGCTCCCAGTCCGCCGCCTCATCCACGCAGCTCGCCGCGCGCTCGCGCAACGTCCGGTTGCGCCACCGCGAAACAAACTCCGCGGGATAATTGCCGTTAAAACCGACCGCCGCGTGGTTCCAGGTCGGCCCCAAAATCGCCGCGAACTTCCGCCACGAAACCACACATTGTTGATAACAGAACGCCGCCTTATTGAAGGCCGCGCGTTCCGCCCCGCCGAACCGCGGCGCCATGCAATCAAAATAGACGCGACTGCTGTCGCGGGATGTCCATTGCCGCCACAACGCGCGACCCATCCACGGCCGGCTGCATGCTCGCGCAAAATCCACCATCGAACCGCGAAGATCTTCCGCCAGCGCCTGGTAAGCGTGGGCCCCGCTTGAACAGCCCGCCAGCACGGGCGTCTTCCACGCCCGTACCGTGCGCAACGCCGCCACATGACAGAGTTCGATCGCGCGCGGAATCCCCCGCGGCGCCTCGTCGATCACGATCAGAGTGTTGCCCTCGTCCAACGGATATCGCCAATAGTCCCGATCGCAGGCCGAGCGCGAGATCGCAACTTCCTGCATCCGCTCCGCGGCTCGCGCCGCGTACACAAACTGCTCAATGATACTCTGGCCGTAGCCATAGACAATCAACGGCTCGCGCAAGCGAGCGAGAATCGGCGATCCCGCATCGACCCGATCGCGAAACACCGCGTACGCCGCGTCGGATCCCGACGGAGTCAATTCCTTCCACGAGATCCCCAGCGACTTGAACAACGTTTCCACCGGCGGCACAAAGCTCAAATTCACACACTCCGGCTCCTCCCGCGAATACAAAAATTGCGATGCCAGTCCCGAGAGTACATCGACTTCGCTGTAGCTGATGACAAGCTCGCGCGCGCGCAAAAACGTGAACAGCGCCGGAGTAAGATCCGCCTCCAACGGCTGCGCCAACGCGTGATACTCCGCCAACTTCGCCGGGAACCCGTGCGCTAACTTCTGCGTAACTACTTTCGGTGTGGACATGACCACAAGATACGAATTCCCGACTAATCCTCCAACTCCGCGCGCCCGACCTGTGACGTTGCGCATCCGTAACGCCTCCGCTGCCATCGGATTGTTGCACAAGGACGATCGCGCTGCTGCCGGCCGACATTTGACTCCATAAAAAAGCGGAACCTCGCGGTTCCGCCTTGCGCCATCCACCCTGAGGTCTCAATCGTCTCGCCTACCTCTATTCATATTTGTGCGGACCTGTCGCAGAACGGTCGGATTCCGCTAAGGCCATGTGCCGCCAAGGTGAGAAGGACATTGTCAATTTAGGCCCGCCTCCGTACATTGTCAAGCGATAATCGCCCGACTTCACGGCGTGCCTGATTCGGTATATACCTGATTTCCCTTCACGAACGATTTCCCTGACCCCCGCTCGGAGAGGCAGAGGCCGTTTCACCCGTGCAAGCCTTGCCCGATTGCACACTCCTTATCCCCGGGTCAGTCTTATTTGCTCCATATATGGTTCGCCACAGTCTCTAACATAAAGCTTGAATAATTCACGATTTGGTCTTATATTCCAGTTTGGTTGCCGAACGGTGGGACCACTTGCGAACTCGATTCGTTCAGGATTCATCGGTGTACTAATACAATAGGAGACTCCGTCATGCTCACACCCGCGATGGCCGGCAAGCTGAATCACCAGCTCCAGGAGGAGTACTACTCTTCCTATCTCTATCTCTCGATGGCTGCTCACGTCGAAAACCTGAATCTGAAGGGCTTCGCGCACTGGATGCGAGTGCAGTCAGACGAAGAGCGCGGTCATGCGATGAAGTTCTACGAGCACCTCATTTCAAATGGCGCCAAGGTCACGCTCGAAGCGATTCAGCAGCCGCCCGCCGAGTTCGGCTCTCCCGAGGAGCTGTTCAAGAAAGTGCTGGCCCACGAGCAGCACATCACCAGGAACATCCATGAACTCTACGCGTTGGCGCTGAAAGAGAACGACTACCGCACGCAAGTCTTCCTGCACTGGTTCATCACGGAGCAGCAGGAAGAGGAAGAAGTCGCCGCGGAGATCCTCGCGCGCATCGCCGCCGTCGAGAATCGCATGTCGTCCCTCTTGTGGATCGACAAGGAACTCAAGAAGCGCGCCGGCGGCTAAACGCTATCGTGCGTGTGGTTGCAGTGGGTCGGGACGAGAGTTCCGGCCCGCTTTTTTTGGAAGGAACAAGGAACAAGGATGAAAAACGATGGGTCTCGCAATAATTATTTGACCGAACAAATTGCTTTACTCATTGAAAACTTAAAACTTAAAACTTGAAACTTGAAACTTGAAGGCCGATTTGGGGCGCATCCGTTCGTCGGGGTGGACGGCTTCCGGATGATGGCAGATGGGACAGATAGTAGGCACGCGCTCATGTTTTGGTTTGTTTAATATA